>JBJECI010000086.1:2450-9770 GCA_051870915.1 Paludibacteraceae bacterium | reverse complement strand
AATCTATACAAACTTTTTCTCTTAATCAACACAGACTTTTACTGGTGAGCCGATGTAGATGGCTATCATGAGTGCCTGCTGCTCGCCCGTGAAGCCCAGCATGCTGCCGAGCAAGCCCAGCGACGCCATCACACAGCCGCCCGGCACGCCCGGGGCTGCCACCATGGTGATGGCGAGCATGAGGACGAAGCCGACAATCTGCCATGCGTCAAAAGGTACGCCCTGCATGAGCATGATGGCGATGGCGGTACCCGTGATTTTCGCGATGGAGCCGCTCATGTGGATGGTGGCGCAGAGGGGCACCACAAAGCCCGCCACATCGGCGTTCACACCGTTTTGGAGCGTCTGCTTGAGCGTTACGGGGATGGTCGCCGCCGAACTGCAACAGCCCAACGCCGTGAAATAGGCGGGGGACATCGTCCAGAGCAGTTTGAACGGATTACGCCTGACCACCGCGCCCGCGACCAGATACTGCAAGAGCAGGATGACCAGCGTGAGCCCGATGAGGACGGCTATCACCTCGGCAAAGTTAATCAGGACAGTGCCCGCCTCGCCCGATGCGGTCATGCTCATGAAGACGCCGAAGATATAGAGCGGCAGCAAGGGGATGATGACCTTTTGGATAGCCAGCACCACGATACTCTGGAACTCGCGGGCACCCCGTTTCAGCCCGCCTTCCGCCTCCGTGCCCGACTCTTTGCCTGCAAGGAAGGCAATGCCCAAACCGAGCAAGAACGCCGTGGCAAGCGCCGTCATCACGTCGAAGAGCGGCGGAATGCTCACCTCGAAATAGGGCGGGAAAGCAGGTGCCGCGCCCGCAGCCGCTGTCTCGTCTTCGCAAGCGTGGATGATATGCGGGAAGATAAGCATGCTGCAGCCGTATCCGAACAAGCCCGAGAGGACAGTCGCCACGTAGGCAATACCCACCGTGAGCAGGAGCAGACGCGACGCGCCCTTGCCCAAATCGGCGATGGCGGGTGTTACCAAACCCAAGATAATCAGCGGGATAAGGAACCGCAGCAGTTGGTCGAACAGGGCGTTGAAGGTGGTGAAGATACGCACACCCCAAGCGGGCATGAACAAGCCGAAAGCGATACCTAAGGCAATGGCAATCAGCACACGGACTAAGAGGGGAATACGAGGGATTCTCATGGGATTAACAGATGTTTCCCGATTTTTCGGGACCATTTCATTGTCCGACCGCTGCGCTGAACGACAAGCGGTCTGACAGTCGCAAGACGGTCTAATTTTCTCAAAAAGTCTGCAAAGATACTACTTTTTTGGGGAAATATCGCACAGAAATCGTCAAAAAAAACATGGAAATCGTCAAAAAAAACATAGAAAACGTCAATTGACGATTTCCATGTTTTTGCTACAAAACGCTGATTATCAGCATTTACCACTGCCGTTTTGCTTTCTGTCGCCACTTGGCGGGAGTGATATGCTCTATCTCCTTGAAACGGGCGGTCATAGTGCCCGCGTCGCCGAATCCGCTTTTGTCTGCCACCTCGGTGATGGTCATGTCGGTGGTGCTCAAGAGGCGGCGTGCCTCGTCCATGCGACGCTTCAAGACCAAGTCGCCGAAACGGCAGCCGAACTCCGTCATCATCATGCGGGCGAAATAGGTGCGGTTGGTGCCCAGTGCGGCGATAGCGTCTTTGGAACTGTAGCCGGGATGGAGCCATACCTGCTCCTGCTCCATCAGCACGCGCACCTGCTCCGCCAAGCATTGGGTCTGGATAATCATCTTCTCGGCGTCCACGGGTTGCCCTATTTGCACCGTGTATTCCTTCACGTTTTCTTCCTCCGCCACCATCTGTTGCAGGTAGGGGCGCAGGTCGAAATTCAGCGCCAGCAAGCCGTAGATAGAGGTGAGGAGCAGGGAATAGAGCACGAAGAACAACCACTCGCGACCGCCCGCATAGAGGATATCGCTCAGTGCGCAGGAAAAGATGAACAGCACCATTGCAGCAGTCCACACCATGAAATAGCGCAACTTCCCCGAAGCACGCATGCCGTACTTGCGCAAGATACGCGCGATGTCAATGTAACTGATGACCACGAGCCAAGTCTGCACACACAGCACGATGTCCGCCGTCTCGCAGCGGAAGAGGATACGTCCATGGTAGGCGCAATAGTACACCCAGCGGCAGACCACGCCGGTGTTCAAGGGCGTTTCGTCCAAGAAGATGACCCCTCCCGGGAGGATGAAAAGCAGCAGCGATGACCACAGAAGCGTGGTGATGACGGTGTCCCACTTGCCCATAGAGAGTTGGCGGGCAAAAAAGATATAGGCTACCGGCAGGATAACCGCCGAGAGCAGTTGCCTAATCACCAATCCGCAGGGCGGCAGGCTGCTCGGTGGGAAAGCGTAGCAAACAAAGTACGCATTGACCAGCGTCGCCACGGCGCAGATAAGCATATCCACCACATCGCACCACGCTCTCGCACGCACTTTCACTACCACCGCCCACACGATGGCGACCACCGCGGGGAGCAATATCAGCAGATACCACCACATTCAAGAACCTTAGTCCTCTTTGTAGGTATAGGTCTTGATGTCTTTCGCAGACTCCGTACCCCACGTGTAGGAGACGGTAACGCCCAAACGCGTGTAGATCCCGTGCACCTTCACCGGATCACCATAGATGGACTTAATCTCTGCATCCGATGCCTCTGCTGCTTCTAACACCCTCTGCTCAAACGCCTGCTTATCCGTTTGTTTACGGAGCAGATAGCGGATATTACTGTTCTTTTCCGCACCGATAGCCTCGAAATGCTTTCCGAAAATTTCACACAACTCGCTATCGGTCAAACCATCGGTGTATACCTCAGACGAACTAAACGAAAACGGATTGTCTAAGTTTAATGTAATACCCGCATCTACGATGACGATGTCTTCTCCGCAACTCGTTGCGCCTACCATGAACGCAACCGCTGTTAGCATAATTACGAAAATCTTTTTCATTTTGATAATAATTATTTTTATTGGACATATCTACGTAAACCACGAAAACTACGAAATCTACGTAAGCTACAAAATCTACGAAAACTACCTATTGTTTTTAGCAACTCTCGAACTGACGCAAGAAACGCACGTCGTTCTCCGAGAAGAGGCGCAGGTCTTTCACGCGAAACTTCAGGTTGGTGATACGCTCCACGCCGAGCCCGAAGGCATAGCCGCTATAGACCTTCGAGTCGATACCGCAAGCCTCCAGCACATTCGGGTCCACCATGCCACAGCCGAGAATCTCCACCCAGCCCGTGCCTTTGCAGAACGAGCAGCCCTTGCCGCCGCAGAGGTCGCAGGAGATATCCATCTCCGCAGAAGGCTCCGTGAAGGGGAAGTACGACGGACGCAGACGAATCTTGGTCTCGGGTCCGAACATCTCCTTGGCGAAGTAGAGCAGCACCTCGCGCAGGTCGGCAAACGACACGTTCTTGTCCACATACAGCCCTTCCACTTGGTGGAAGAAGCAGTGTGCGCGCGCCGAAATCGCCTCGTTGCGATAGACGCGCCCCGGGCAGAGCACGCGGATAGGCGGCTGCTGAGAGGTCATCACACGCGTCTGCACGCTGCTCGTATGCGAGCGCAGCAGCACGTCCGTGGGCTTCTGCACGCCTGCCTCTTTCTCGATGAAGAAGGTGTCTTGCATGTCGCGGGCAGGGTGCTCCGGCGGGAAGTTCAGCAGACCGTACACATGCTTGTCGTCCTCCACCTCGGGACCCTCTGCCACCGTGAAACCGATACGGGAGAAGATGTCGATGATTTCCTCGCGCACCAGCGAGAGCGGATGGCGCGTGCCTAACTCTATGGTATCGGGCGTGCGCGTGAGGTCCTGCTTGTCCACAGCCTGCGCACCAACGGCGGACAAGCGCTCGCGCATCTCGTTGATACGTCCCTCGGCTGCCTGACGCAACTGGTTGAGCGCCTGACCCAACTCTTTCTTCTCCTCTTTCGGCACCTCGCGGAACTCGTTGAACAGTTCCGTGATGGCACCTTTCTTACTGAGGTACTTTATCCGCAGTGCCTCCACTTCCTCGGCGTTCGCCGCCTTCATTCCCTCGACCTGCCCAAGCAAGTCGGCAATCTTATCTTTCAACATATGTTTTATTTTGCTGATTGTTTTGACTATACGTGACAACTTGTATGAAAAACGCTGCAAAGGTAGTGCATTTTTTTTAATTATGCAAATTTTTTGCAATAATAATATCCGTATGAAAGATGAGCAATATGTTATTTTCAACGGCTATCCTTTTCCTTACGATGTGTGATATGGTTTCAACATGAAAATGAGTCTAGAATAATGAAAATGAGTTGGTATCAAAAATCTATCGTGATAATGTTCCAATTTTCGCAAACTATGCCCAATCTGTCCTTTAATGTTTTGTAGAACTTTTATCGTAACATAGACGTGTCTGTAACCTGTTCTAAACGGGGCTATATCGGATCAACACGAATTGTCCAAAACACGTAGAGCCCTATATCAATTTTGTGCTTATTGTGTGAATCTTTTTTGGGAAATAGGAGTGTAGAAAATGAGTATGGTGCTGGATAGCCTTTGTTATTATGTTTGTTTATTCGACAATATTAGTGATGCCTTAACTTCCATAAAATGTGTTGTAAAGTATTAGTACACAATAAATTATGGTGCTTTTTGATTTTCTTGTTTGATTAGAATTTGCTATAAGTGGATGCTTTCAACAGTCAAGAAGTAATTTTGTTTTTGGTAGTTGTAAAATAGTAAATTGTCAAATTGTCAAATAAATGTGTTTGTTGAATATAAGAGTTTTTGTTTGTTTTTGTCAAGTATTATTGTTTGTTTTTGTGTATAAATCTTATTTCGAATGCATGTGAATTAAAGTCCGAAAAGTAAACGCATCAGTAATAATTCGACAATAATAGATTACGTGGAGCCGCACTTGTCCCGATGAGTCGGGAATAAGTGAACTATCTCTGCATTATTTCAAACTCACGTTAAATAACTAACAAGAGGATGGCTTTGATTGATTTGGAATATGCTATGGATATGCATGATAGGATTTTTTTGTAATATCATTTCCACTTTGGCACAAAGTTTGTATGTTAGTTTCACGTAGTTTTTGTAGTTTATGAAAGCAACATAAACAACGAAAAAATACGAAAAGTACGAAAAGTACGAAAACAACTATATATATGGAAACAACAGTAGATATTCGTTCGCTTCAAGAGCGTATTGAGCGCGAGAGTTCGTTTGTAGAGGCGCTGACGATGGGCATGAACCAAGTGATTGTGGGGCAGAAACACCTTGTGGAGAGCCTGCTGATAGGCTTGCTCAGCGATGGGCATATCCTCTTGGAAGGCGTGCCCGGATTGGCAAAGACCTTGGCTATCAAGACCTTGGCGGACCTTATCAAGGCGGACTTCTCTCGTATTCAGTTCACGCCCGACCTGCTGCCTGCCGACGTGGTAGGTACGCAGATTTACTCGCAGAAGACCGAGGAGTTTCATATCAAGAAAGGTCCTATCTTCGCGAACTTCGTGCTGGCAGATGAGATTAACCGTGCACCGGCGAAGGTGCAGTCGGCATTGCTGGAAGCCATGCAGGAGCGTCAAATCACCATCGGCGATGAGACCTTCCCGCTGGGCGACCCCTTCCTTGTACTCGCTACGCAGAACCCGATAGAGCAAGAGGGTACCTACCCCCTGCCCGAGGCGCAGACCGACCGTTTCATGCTGAAAGTGGTCATCGGCTACCCGAAGAAAGAGGAGGAGCAGCAGATTATCCGTCAGAACATCGGCGGCAAGAAGCCGCACGTGTTGCCTATCCTCTCCACGGATGACATCAAGAAAGCCCGCGAGATAGTCAACGAGGTATATCTGGACGAGAAGATAGAACGCTATATCGTGGATATTGTGTTCGCTACGCGCACGCCCGAGGACTACGGATTGAAGAACCTGAAGCCGATGATACAGTTCGGCGGCTCGCCCCGTGCCAGCATCAACTTGGCGCGTGCAGCGCGTGCCTACGCCTTCATCCACCGCCGCGGGTATGTCATCCCCGAGGATGTGCGGGCGGTATGCTACGATGTGCTGCGCCACCGTATCGGCTTGACCTACGAGGCAGAGGCGAACAACATGACCACCGAGGACGTGATTACCGAAGTGCTGAACGCGGTGCAAGTGCCGTAAACTCAATTATGAATTATGAATTAAGAATTATGAGTGCTCATGCTCTGATTTGTTGGCATACAATGCCCTCATAATTCATAATTCATAATTCAGAATTTAGCAAGTGTTATGACGCAAGAGGAGTTACTAAATAGGGTACGGAAGATAGAGATTAAGGCACGGGGACTGAGCCGCAATATCTTCGCAGGCGAGTACCATTCGCAGTTCAAGGGGCGCGGTATGGCGTTCTCTGAGGTGCGCGAGTACCAGCCCGGGGATGACGTGCGCTCTATCGACTGGAATGTAACCGCGCGCCTGAACAAGCCCTATATCAAAGTGTTCGAAGAAGAGCGCGAGATGACGGTAATGCTCTTGGTGGACGTGTCCGGCAGTCGGAACTTCGGTACGCTGAGCGAGACCAAGCGCGACATGATGGCGGAGGTAGCGGCTACGCTGGCGTTCTCCACCATCGCCAACAACGACAAGGTGGGCGTTATCTTCTTCTCCGACCATATAGAGAAGTACATCCCCGCCAAGAAAGGTAAGTCGCACGTGCTACATATCATCCGCGAGTTGCTCTCCTTCGAGCCCGAGTCCACCGGCACGGATATCAACGGCGCATTGCAGTACTTCGCCAATGCGCAGAAACGCCGCTGCACGGCTTTCCTCATCTCCGACTGCATGGACGAGGCTTTTGTGCGCGAGGCTGACAGCAAACGCATAGGGACAGTGCCCGTGGCGATAGCGGCGCATAAGCATGACCTGAACATGGTGCAGATATACGATCGCCGCGACGCGGAGATGCCCGATGTGGGACTGCTAAAGGTGAAGGACGCGGAGACGGGCGAGCGCATTTGGGTAGATACCTCGATGGACCGAGTACGCAACGACTACGCCCGTGCATGGCAACGACAACAGACCCTGCTCGAGAACCTCTTCATCCGCACCGGCGTGAACAACATCGCCATCCGCACCGATGAAGACTACGTGAAAGCACTGATGAGACTGTTTCGATAATTAAGAATTATGAATTAAGAATTAAGAGAGCATTGGAAGTGAGATGTAGAGCATGAGCGCTCATAATTCATAATTCATAATTCATAATTCTGTTAAGTATGAATCTTCTATTAGCAATAATCGTTTCTGCAGCCATCGACTCGACGGCAATC
>JBJECI010000086.1:0-2350 GCA_051870915.1 Paludibacteraceae bacterium | reverse complement strand
TATGAATCTTCTATTAGCAATAATCGTTTCTGCAGCCATCGACTCGACGGCAATCTATATCGGCGACCAGACGGATATGCACCTGCGTGCTACGCTGGAGCCGACGGAGCAAGTGGCGTTACCCCGCTACGAGGAGACGCTTATCGACGGCATCGAGATAGTGGAGCGCACGGAGGTGGATACCACCGTCCTGCGAGACGGACGCCTGCAACTGGCGCAGACGCTGACGCTGACCTCGTTCAGCGATTCGCTGTTCTTCATCCCGCCGCAACCTTTCGTGAGCGGGGAAGACACGCTGTGGTCGGACGGCTTGTCGCTCAACGTGATACAGCCCTTCGAGATAGACACCACGCTTGCCATCACCGACATCAAGCCCGTGCAGCGGGCGCCGATATGGTGGTGGGGTATCATCCGCTGGGTGTTGCTGGCGATAGGTTGCGTACTCTTGGGTGTCGGGGTATGGTTCCTCGTGAGATGGGCAATGCGCCGCAAGAAAGGCGACGAGTTGCAGTTGGCAGAGGTGGAGAAACGCCCTGCGGAGGAAGTAGCATTGGAGAAACTCGACCGTATCAAGGCGGAGAAGATTTGGCAGGAAGGCAAGGTGAAAGAGTATCAGACAGAGTTGACCGACGTCATCCGCGAGTATATCGGTCGCCGCTACGCGGTGAAGAGCACGGAGAAGACCAGCGATGAGACGCTGCGCGAACTCAAACCGCTGATGGCGGAACAGAAAGACCTGTTCGAGCGACTTAGGAAGATGCTCTCGCTCGCCGACTTGGTGAAGTTCGCCAAATGGCACACTACCCCCGATGAGAATGAGAGCGCGCTGCTGACCGCCTACGATTTCGTACACGAGACCACCACTGCCCCCACCGAAGGCGAGCCGAAAGAAGAGGAAGATATGTTCTCGCTGGAAACGAAATAGAAGACCGCTCACTATGTTCGCTGAAAGACCGCCTTCGGCTGAAAGACAAAAGACCGCTCACTTCGTTCGCTGATAGACTGATATAGTCTCGAATGGTAAATCAGTCGTTTAGTGAAACGGTCGGACAGCAAAGCGGTCTAAAAGTCAAATAGTCATATAACTATATCACATTCATGTCATTTGCAAGTCCCGGATATTTATTTCTGCTACTATTCCTGATACCTGTCGTGGGATGGTACATCTATGAGTTGCGCAAGGCGGATGCGAGTGTGCAGATGTCTTCTGCCGCCACGCTGAAACGCAGTGCGCGTTCATGGCGAGTGTATCTGCTACATGTGCCTTTTGTGCTGCGTGTGGCGGCTATCACGCTGCTCTCTGTTGCGCTGGCGCGTCCACAACTGACCAACCGCTGGTCATCGGAGTCCACCGAGGGAATAGACATCATGATGGCGCTCGACATCTCGGGTACTATGCAGGCAGAAGACCTGAAACCCAACCGTCTGGAAGCCGCCAAGCAGGTGGCGTCGGACTTTGTCATCGCGCGCCCCAACGACCAGATAGGGCTCGTAGTCTTTGCCGGCGAGAGTTTCACACAATGCCCGCTCACGACCGACCACGCGGTGTTGGTCAACCTCTTTAAGTCGGTGAAGTTCGGCATGATAGAGGACGGTACCGCCATCGGTTTGGGTTTGGCGAATGCGGTCAACCGCATGAAAGAATCGCCTACGAAGTCGAAAGTGGTCATCCTGCTGACCGACGGTTCGAACAACCGCGGGGACATAGACCCCATCACGGCAGCGGAGATAGCCAAGACCTTTGGTATCCGCGTGTATGCTGTGGGCGTAGGCTCCCACGGGCAGGCGCGTGTGCCCGTGCAGACACCCGTGGGCATACAATACATGACGATGGACAGCGAGTTCGACGAGACGACGCTACAGAATATCGCGTCTATCACCGGCGGGCAGTACTTCCGCGCTACGGACAACAATAGCCTGAAGCAGATTTACGAGCAGATAGACCAACTGGAGAAGACCAAACTGCGTGTGCGCGAGTATGCCAAGCATACCGACACCTTTGCGCCTTTCCTCGTAGCCGCGCTCCTCTGCCTGTTGGCAGAAATCCTGCTGCGCTACTTCGTCCTGCGGACGATAAGCAACTAATCGACCGCGCTTCGCGCTGAAAGACTGATACACCGGGGACGCGGGCGTCTCGCCCGCGGACAGTTCGGAACGAACTGCTTGTGCATGCAACGCAGATACAACCAAGGCTTGCGCCTTGTCCGCAGGCGAGACGCCTGCGCCCCCAGTAAAGTACCCGGACAGCGAAGCGGTCAAATAGTCAAATAGATAAATAGTCAAATAGATAAATAATATCACTACTGTCCACTAAAAGATTGACGATAAGATATTAAGACTAAAATTATAT
>JBJECI010000085.1:0-9814 GCA_051870915.1 Paludibacteraceae bacterium | reverse complement strand
ATTGATGAGTGTTTTTCTTTTTGGCAGCGGTGGCTGTCCGGGTGCGTCCCGACACGTCGGGGCTGGGGGTGCTGTCCGGGTGCGTCCCGACATGTCGGGACTGGGAATGTATATTGATGAGTGTTATTTTTCTTTTTTTGGGGCAGCGGTGGCTGTCCGGGTGCGCAGGCATCCCCGCCTGCTGATTTTTTCTCGGGGTGTATCAATGAATGTTCTTTTCTTTTTTGGGGGCAGCGGTGGCTGTCCGGGTGCGCAGGCGTCCCCGCCTGCTGGGGGTGTATCAATGAGTGTTCTTTTTCTTTTTTTTTGGGGCAGCGGTGGCTGTCCGGGTGCGCAGGCGTCCCCGCCTGCTGTTTTTTGTCTCGGAGTGCCCGATGTGTCAGTGTCTTTGTATACTATTCTTTTTCTTTTTCAGCAGGCGGGGACGCCTGCGTACCCGGACGGCGTTGTTGCTCTTTTCAGCAGGCGAGGACGCCTGCGCACCCGGACGGCGTTGTTGTTTCTTTTTTAGCAGGCGAGGACGCCTGCGTACCCGGACGGCAATGCGCACCCGGACGGGTTACCATTTCTGCTCGGCGTGGGATGACCATTGCCATTCCGACAGACCTGCTTTGGTCGGGTTTCGGTCGATATATCTGCGCACATCTCGATAGTGTTTCTCATCACGTATATACCGATCATAATAGTCTTTCATCCAAAACACCCCTTTTCTACCCAATAACTTATTCGCTTCATGCGCCGTGTATGAACGCCATTGCTGCACTATATCGACCACCTTGTTCTCGCCCAATAACTCTACCAACACATGCACATGATTGGGCATCACACACCAACAATGGAGCAAGTACTGTATCTCGTCATTCTTCTTTAAGGTGTCTATCATCAGCCGCGCTATTCGTTCATCTTTGAGGAAACACGCTCCGTGCCCGCTGTCCGCAAATTCTTCTATCAGTTGGTTGAGTTGTATCCAACGCGCGGTGTCCTCTTGTTGGGCGAGAGTTGCCTTCTCTCTGCGCCATTGCTCCATCAACTCAGTCGGCACCGAATCGTGTAAGCGGAAAGTGATAAATTGCAAGCGGTGTATATGCTCGTGCGGGAGGAATCCTCGGCTATGTCCTTGGTCAGTGGAGTAGGGTTTATGCGGCGTAGTAAAGGACATAAGGGCGGTTTTTTGTTGTGGGGTGGTTTTCGGGTGCTGTCCGGGTGCGCAGGTGCTTGCATGCCGATTTATCGGTGCGTCCCCGCCTGCTTGGGGGTGCTGTCCGTGTGCGTCCCGACATATCGGGACTGTTTTTTTTTCTCGGGGTGTCCGATAGTGTATATCAATAACTCTTCTTTTCTTTTTTTAGCAGGCGGGGACGCCTGCGCACCCGGACGGCACCTGCTCACCCGGATGGGGCATGGAGTGCCTATTGGGTTATTGTTGGCTTTGTTAATGTTATCTTTGTAATAGGATGGTTGCGAGAATGGATTTTAAGCTATTGCGTTTCATAGGTTGTATGTTGTTTGTGGTTTTCTATAGCATCTATAGCATCTATAGGCCGTCGGTGGATTTAGAGGGTCGTCTTTCCTTTCTGCGTCTAACAACGACATACAGCGCATATCCCGCGGCAAGGAAGAGGAGCGCCCACGCCTCCCCTACGGGAGAAATGGGTCTTTCGTTTGGGTCGTCTTTTCCGCCCATCTCATCCCATTCATCCCTTTGTATATTCGTAACCCCTAATGCAGGGGCGAAGGAGGGGCTGTTGCTATAGGGGCTGTTGCCGGTGGTGGTAGCAATGGACGGTGCATAAGACGCCCCTACGGGCGAGACCGTGGGGGTATAAGGCGTATAGGACGACTGCATAGCAGCGTCCGGCGAACCGACAGGAGAAACATACGTAGGAGTAGGAGAAGACCATGCAAACGCTTCGGCGAGAGGGGCAAGCCCGATAAGAACCGATAGCAGCAGCCCGCGACAGGAAGGTATTAGTTTAAGATTCAACATGAGTGATAGGTTAAGTCAGTAACAAGTTAAGCCTTTTAGGATAATCCCTTAGACCCTTTTTCTTTTTAAGATTGAAGCCTTTAGCCTTTTTCTTTTTAAGATTGAGCCCTTAGCCTTTTTCTTTTTAAGGTTTCTATATCGTGCGTGTATAAATCCGCGCATAGGGTGTTTTTCAAAAAATCGCGCAAAGTTAGCGTATTTTTTTGAGATATGCAAATTTTTGACGAAAAAAATGTACTATTTTAGCAAGATGGTGTATTTTTTGATAATTTTACAACCCCTATAGCATCTATAACCTCTATAGCAACTATAGCCTCTATAGCAACTATAGCCTCTATAACCTCTATAGCCTCTATAGCAACTATAACCTCTATAGCAACTATAACCTCTATAGCCCCTACAAAAAAGTCCCCCTTTAAGGGGGATATAGAGGGTCCCCTATCCCCCCACCCTCTCCCCAGCAGTTCTGCTCGGTTCCTGCTCGGTTCCTGCTCGGTTTCTGATCGGTATCTGAACGAGTCAAAAACGAGACTATACCGAGCCAAGAACGACTCTTGAACCACGAACAACCGCACCATCAAGCAAGAAAGAAGGATTTTTCGGGGGCTGCGCTTTTTTTGAGGATATTATTTGCTTATGTCGGAAAAAAGTAGTATCTTTGCAGCGGAATTGTTTAAGGGAATTTTTCCTATATCAAAGCGTGAAAATCGTATGAGAGAGATAGACGAACAAGAGATATTGCGGAGACGGGATATGCGGGAGGTGTTCACCTTCACGATAGACCCTGCGGATGCCAAGGACTTTGACGATGCGCTGTCGTATCAGGTGCTGGAGGACGGGCTGGTGCAGGTGGGTGTGCATATCGCGGATGTGAGTTACTACGTGCAGCCGGGGGATGCCGTGGACGAGGAGGCGTACAAACGGGGGACGAGCACGTATCTGGTGGATAGGGTGCTGCCGATGTTGCCGGAGGAGTTGTGCAACGACCTGTGTTCGCTGCGACCGCACGAGGACAAGTTGTGCATGTCGGTGGTGTTCACGATGACGCAAGAGGCGGAGGTGGTGAAGCATAAGATATGCCGGACGGTGATACGTTCGGACGCGCGGCTGAACTACGACGAGGCGCAGGAGATGATAGAGAGGGGTAATGAGCAGTGGTCAGTGGTCAGTGGTCAGTGGTCAGGCAGGGGAGGCTCGCCTGCGGACTGTTCGAGACGAACTGCGCGTGTAGGCAATGCAGATACAACCAAGGCTTGCGCCTTGTCAGCAGGCGGGGACGCCTGCGCACCCGGACAGCGGTCTTTCAGCGAAGCGGTCGGACAGCAAAGCGGTCTTTTAGAAGCGATACGGGGGTTGGATAGGCTGGCGAAGGTACTGCGGGGGAAGCGGTTTGAGGCGGGAGCGTTGGTGCTGGAGCAGGACGAGATGCGGTTTCGGCTGGATGAGAAGGGCGAGCCAGTGGAGATATACTTCGAGCGTCCGAATGAGGCGCACCACCTGATAGAGGAGTTCATGCTGCTGGCGAACAGGACGGTGGCAGAAGCCGTGGGGAAGAAGCCGTTTGTGTATCGTATTCACGACAAGCCCGACAAAGAGAAGTTACGCGAGTTGAAGGCCTTTCAGAAGCGTATGGGCAAGCGAGTGCCCGCGCAAGTGATTGATATGCTGACCGTCAGGGCGATGGCGAAAGCCAAGTACTCGACCCATAACATCGGACACTACGGGTTGGCATTCAAGCACTACACCCACTTCACCTCGCCCATCCGTCGTTATCCCGACCTGATGGTGCACCGTCTGCTGGAGAAATATATCCTGCGGGGGAAGGGCGAGAGCCTGCCGCGCAACGTGTTGGAAGACATGTGTATCCACTGCTCGGAGCGCGAGATAGACGCACAGCAGGCGGAGCGCGACTCGAACAAGATGTATCAAGCCAAATGGATGAAGCAGCATATCGGCGAGGAGGCGGACGGGCATATCTCGGGCGTTACGGACTTCGGGGTGTTCGTGCAGTTGGACGACAGCCGCTGCGAGGGGTTGGTGCGTATCAACCGATTAGTGCCGGGGGATTATATGGTGTACGATGAGAAGAACTACCGGCTGATAGCAGAGGAGTCGGGCAAGACCTTCACGCTTGGCGACCCGATGCGGGTGAAGATTATTCGGGCAGACGCGGAGAAGCGGCAAATAGATTTTAAGCCCTTATAGCCCCTCCGGGGCTGTTGGAGAGCGCTTATGCGCTGTATTGAACTTCGTGTTGGAGAGTGCTCACGCGCTGTAAAAAGCCCCTTCAGGGCTGTACACGAAGTTCCTTACACGGAGTTTCGTACACGAAGTTCCTAACACGGAGCGAAGCGGAGTTCCTAACACGGAGTTACAAACACGAAGTTCCGAACACGGAGCGAAGCGGAGTTCCTAACACGGAGTTACAAACACGAAGTTTCTTACACGGAGCGAAGCGAAGTTCCTTACACGGAGCGAAGCGAAGTTACCAACACGTAGTTACAAACACAAAGTTACAATATATGACACGAGACACGGCTATTTTTGACCTTATCGCCAAGGAGCGTGAGCGTCAAGTGAAAGGCATCGAACTGATTGCGAGTGAGAACTTCGTTAGCGACCAAGTGCTGGAGGCAATGGGTAGCGTGATGACGAACAAATACGCCGAGGGCTACCCCGGGCACCGCTACTACGGCGGCTGCGAGGTGGTGGACATGAGCGAGGAGTTGGCACGCACCCGTCTGAAACAACTGTACGGCGCAGAGTACGTGAACGTGCAGCCGCACTCCGGCGCACAGGCGAACATGGCAGTCTTCATGGCATGTCTCAAGGCCGGCGACACCTTCATGGGGCTGAACCTGTCGCACGGCGGGCACCTGAGCCACGGCTCGGCGGTGAACTTCTCGGGACTGATGTTCCACGCGATAGACTACAGTCTGCGCGAGGAGACGGGGCGCGTGGACTACGATGAGTTGGAGCAGAAAGCGCGTGCGGAGCGTCCGAAACTGATTATCGCCGGCGCGAGTGCATACAGCCGCGAGTGGGACTACGCGCGTATCCGCAAGGTGGCAGACGAGATAGGGGCTATCTTCATGGTGGACATGGCGCACCCCGCCGGACTGATTGCCGCCGGACTGCTGGATAACCCCGTGAAGCACGCGCATATCGTTACCTCGACCACGCACAAGACGCTGCGCGGACCGCGCGGCGGTATCATCCTGATGGGCAAGGACTTCCCCAACCCGTGGGGCAAGACCACGCCAAAAGGGGAGGTGAAGATGATGTCTGCGTTGCTCGACTCCGCGGTGTTCCCCGGCACGCAAGGCGGTCCGCTGGAGCACGTGATAGCCGCGAAGGCAGTGGCGTTTGGCGAAGCGCTCACGCCGGAGTTTGTGGCGTATCAGAAGCAGGTGAAGACCAACGCGGCGGTCATGGCGCAAGCGTTCATCGACAAAGGGTATAAGATTATCTCCGGCGGTACGGACAACCACAGCATGCTGGTGGACCTGCGGACGAAATACCCCGACCTGACGGGTAAAGTGGCAGAGAAAGCCCTCGTGGCAGCCGACATCACCACCAACAAGAACATGGTACCGTTCGACACGCGCTCGGCTTTCCAGACCTCTGGTTTGCGCTTCGGCACTCCCGCCATCACCACGCGCGGGCTGAAAGAAGACAAGATGCCGTGGATAGTGGAACTCATCGACCGCGTGCTGCAAGCGCCGGAGTCGGAGAGCGTGATTGCCGCGGTGCGCGCCGAGGTGAACCGCGAGATGACGCAACATCCGCTGTTCGCGTGGTAGAAAGTTAATTATGAATTATGAATTAAGAATTAAGAGGGCATTGCGGGATATGGTTAATCTTACAGCGAAGCGGTCTACTGGGGACGCAGGCGTCTCGCCTGCGGGGATTCTGCAAGCAAAGCATCAAGGAGGTGCGGTCTCCAGGCCGCACCATAAGTCGGACAGCGCAGCGGTCGGACAGCAAAGCGGTCGGACAGCAAAGCGGTCTATATGCCTCTTGCTTCTGTGGTTTGGGGTGGCGTTTGGCTACGCCCGGACCACGGTACATGTCGCCGACCCGAAGGAGTGGAAGAACACGGAACTGAAAGCCTATGTGGGGCAGACGGTGGTGTTCGACTGCCCGATGTACATCACCAACAATGCCTACGGTCGCTACTCGGTGTCGCCGCGGCGGCTCTACAGCCCTACCAACCAAGCGTTGCCGAAGAGCGAGGAATACACAGTGCTCAGCACGCTCAACGCCTACGGGCAGATGAGTATCAGCAACCTGCCGGGCTACCACCGTTGCGGGGAGATGATAGACGGGCTGACTGTTAGCGTGCAGTCGTATTCTTCGGTTACCTATGTGAGCGGCACCTTCCGCGGAAACACCCGCGCCGACATGGAGCGTGCGCTGCCGCCGCTGAATCAGAAAGGCGAGCCGCGGCTGATAGTATGCGCTGCCAACTTGGAGTATTACCTTGTGGAGCAGTTGGGCGGCTCCATGGGTCCGCGGGACGAGGCGGCGCATCAGAAGCAGCGGGAGAAAGTGAGCAAGGCGTTGGCGAAGATAGGTGCGGATATCTATGGGCTGGTGGAGATTCAGCAGGGGCAGAACGCCATGGCAGAGATAGCCGCCGACCTGACCGCCAACACAGGGCATCCGTATGACTACGTGGATGACGGAGGCTCCGCCAGCGGTACTTACACCAAGTCGGGATATGTGTATCGCGCGGACAAGGTGCAGCCCGAATATAGGCTGTTTGAGAACAACTCCGTGGTGCAAAACCGCAAGAAGATACAGTGTTTCCGCGAGTTGGACGGCGATGCGGACGATGAGAACGATGAGTATTTCCTCTTCTCGCTCAACCATTTCAAAGCCAAGTCAGGCACGGGCACGGGCTTGGATGCCGACCAAGGCGACGGGCAAGGTATCTTCAACTACTCTCGCGTGCAGGAGGCGTTATCCGTTATCAATCAGTACAGCAGCGTGCAGTCGGCTACGCAGGAGCCCGACATACTCATCATGGGCGACCTCAACGCGTATGCGATGGAAGACCCTATCACCACGCTGACCGATGCAGGCATGATTGACCTCCATCGCGCTTTCCATGCCGACTCGAGTTACAGTTATGTCTTCGGCGGCAAGGCGGGCTACCTCGACCACGCGCTCAGCAACAGCACCCTCTTCCCGCAAATCACCGGCATGGCGGCGTATCACCTCAACTCCGACGAGTCGGACGAATATACCTACGACAAGTCGGACGACCGCACAATGTTCCGATATTCTGACCACGACCCGATACTCGTAGGATTAGCGCTTGACAAGACCTTGCAATACAACCCCGACATGAACATCTCACGCGAAGGCAACACGCTGATTATCAACAATGCGCGCCACAAAGACAGCAAGTCGTTCTATCGAATATACACCTTGCAGGGTTTGCTTTTAGAGCAGGCGGAGATTACCGACAGCCCACACAAAGTAAGCGTGCCCGCGAGCACGGGCGTGTATATCATACAGGTGTTTTACGATGGCATGGTAAAGACAGTGAAAGTAGGGATATGATGACACTCTTCGATGACATAGAGGCTCCCGAGCGGGAGGAGATTCGGCAGTTGCGCAAGGAACTGACGGAGCATAACTATCGTTATTATGTGCTCAGCAGTCCCGTTATCTCCGATGTGGAGTTCGACCGCAAGATGCGCCGCTTGCAGGATTTGGAGGCGCGCTATCCCGATATGTTCGACCCCAAGTCGCCGACGCAGCAGGTAGGCTCCGACCTCAGCCCGAAGCAGAGCGGCAAATGGGAGCAGGTGGCGCACCGCTACCCCATGCTCTCGCTGGCGAACACCTACTCGCGGGAGGAAGTGGCGGACTGGCTGCACAAACTGCCCGAAGGGGTGGAGATAGTATGTGAGTTGAAGTTCGACGGACTTAGTATATCGCTCTGGTACGAGCACGGGACGCTCACCAAAGCCGTAACCCGCGGCGATGGGCAGAAGGGCGACAACGTAGTGGAGAACATCAAGACGATTGCCTCCATCCCATGGCATGTTGAGGGCGCGGATGTCCCCGAACGATTCGAGATGCGCGGCGAGGTGTTGCTGCCGTGGGCGAACTTCGAGCGACTGAATCAGGAGCGCGCCAATCAGGAAGAGGCGCTGTTCGCCAACCCGCGCAATGCCGCCTCGGGCACGCTCAAGTTGCAGGACACACGCGAAGTGGCACGGCGAGGGCTGGATGCCTACCTATATTATATGTTGGGCGAAAACCTGCCTGCCAAGACCCATTTCGATCGTCTGCAGACGGCTCGCCGCTGGGGATTTCAAATCAGCGAACACATCCGTGTATGCCGGACGCTGGACGAGGTGATGGCATACATCGCCTATTGGGACAGTGCCCGCAAAGACCTGCCTATCGCCACGGACGGCATCGTGCTGAAAGTGAACGACTTAGCGCAGCAGGAAGAGTTGGGCTTCACCGCCAAGACACCGCGCTGGGCTATCGCCTATAAGTTCCCCGCCGAGAAACAGAAGACGCTCCTGCGCGAGATAACCTACCAAGTGGGGCGCACGGGCGTAGTTACACCCGTGGCGAACCTCGAGCCGGTGCACCTCTCCGGCACCATCGTACAACGCGCCACCCTCCACAACGAGGACTTCATCCGCTCACTGCATATCCGCCCGGGGGACATGGTCTTTGTGGAGAAAGGCGGCGAAATCATCCCGAAGATAACGGGGAAAGCAGAGGAAGAGCCGTCTGACGACGGCAAGACCGCTAACGCTGCAAGACCGCTGACGCTGCAAGACCGCGTTTCACGCTGTCAGACTGATATAGTTTCAGATGCAACATCAGTCGGACAGCAAAGCGCCAAGGAGGTGCGGTCTCCAGGCCGCACCATAAGTCAGACAGCAGAGCGGTCAGACAGTGAAACGGTCGGACAGCGCGAAGCGGCTGATTTCCGCTTCCCCACGCAGTGCCCCGAATGCGGAGCGGAGTTGGTGCGCGTAGAGGGAGAGGCGGCATGGCGCTGCCCGAACGAGCAAGGTTGCCCGCCGCAGATAAAAGGCAAGATGATACATTTCGTCAGCCGCCGCGCCATGAACATCGAAGGGCTGGGCGAAGAGACCATCGACCTGCTCTACGAACAGGGGTTGCTGCATAACATCGCCGACATCTATGCCCTCACATTCAACGACCTTGCCTCCCAAGAACGCTTCGGCGAGAAGTCGGCGCAGAACATCCTCAACGGTATCGCCAACAGCCTGCTCGTGCCGTGGGAGCGCGTGCTCTTTGCCCTCGGCATACGCATGGTAGGCGAGACCACAGCGAAGAAACTGGCGCGCCGCTTCACCTCCTTGGAGCAACTGCAAGCCGCAAGCAGAGAGCAACTGACGGCGGTGGAGGACGTGGGAGAACAGATAGCGGATAACATCATCGCGTACTTTGCCGACGAGCGCAACAGAGAGATTATCCGCCGTTTGCAGGACGCGGGCGTGCAGATGCAGGGGCAGGAGTTGGAGGTGGTCTCCCAAGCGTTGGCAGGGCAGAGCATTGTCATCTCGGGCACGTTCGCGCAGCATAGCCGCGACGAGTACAAGGCGATGATAGAGGCGCACGGAGGCAAGAACGTGGGCTCCGTCAGCAAAAAGACCTCGTTCATCCTTGCAGGCGAGAACATGGGACCCGAGAAACTGAAGAAAGCAGAAACATTAGGCATCCCCCTCATGACCGAAGAAGAGTTCCTATATAAATTAACAATTAACTGTCATATATCAAGACATCGTTGACACTTTTTGGTTTCCTTAGAAACAAAATCTA
>JBJECI010000084.1:0-9881 GCA_051870915.1 Paludibacteraceae bacterium | reverse complement strand
TAGTGTCAACGATGTCCTGATACAAAAGTGTCAACGATGTCTTGATACATGGCACTTAATTCTTAATTCGTAATTCTTAATTAAAAATGCGTTCCCGTTTCCTCATCTTAACTCTCTTGCTTTGCACCCTATGCGCGTGCAACAGCCCGAAGGCTACCGACCAAACAGCCCCGTGCAGCCAACTGCCCGAGGGCTTTGTACTGCTCACCGACATTGTCCCCGACGCCGTCTTGGAGATTCGCTACTACTCCACCTACAACTTCGTGGGCACGCGCATAGACGGCTACGAAGCCCCCGTGGCTATCCTCACCCGCGAGGCGGCGGAGGCGCTCAAGCAGGCGAGCGACGACCTGAACCGACAGGGCTATCGTATCAAGGTTTACGACACCTACCGCCCGCAGACGGCGGTCAACCACTTCATCCGCTGGGCGGAGCAGTTGGACGACACGTTGACCAAGGCGGCGTTCTACCCCGAGGTGGACAAGTCCGTACTCTTCGACGAGGGCTATATCTGCGCTCGCTCGGGGCATAGCCGCGGCTCCACTGTTGACCTCACGCTGATAGACATCCGCTCGGGCAAGGAGGTGGATATGGGCGGCGTGTTCGACTATTTCGGCGAACTCTCCCATCCCGACTACGAGGACATCACGCCCGCACAGAAAGCCAACCGCCTTATCCTGCGCGATGCCATGCTCCGCCACGGCTTCCTCCCGCTCAACACCGAGTGGTGGCACTTCACCCTCAGCAACGAACCCTATCCCGACACCTACTTCGACTTCCCCGTAACGTGTCATTAACGTGCAAACACTTTAACATGTAAAACATTTTAACGTATAATTATCGTGTAATTAACCATTAATTCTTTCGTTGCGCAGCACAGACATATTAACATATAATTAACGTATAATTAACCATTAATTCTTTCGTTGCGCAGCACAGACATTTTAACATATAATTATTCGTATAATTAACCATTAATTTTTCGTTGTGCAGCACTGACATTTTAACATATAATTATTCGTATAATTAATCATATAATTGCAAATCAAAATAAAAATAATTAATGAATAATTACACGATAATTATATGTTAAAAAAAGAACGATAATTATTATGTTAAAAAGAAATGATAATTACATGTTAAAAAGTAATTCGTAAATCCAAATGCAATCTCGCAATCTCACATACGATGTGGTCAAAGGTCTCGGTATCTTGCTGGTGATCTTTGCCCATTTTGCCAGCCATTGGCAGATAGAGTATGTTCTCTTCTCTTTCCACATGCCGTTGTTCATCTTGGTGGCGGGCTTGTTCGATAAAGGCGAAGCGCGCATTCAAGATTTCGGCAAACGCACGCGGCAGAACGCGTGGCGGTTGCTGGTACCCTATTTCGGCACACTTGTCTATATGTGTCTCATTTCGTGGATATGGGACGCCTACACTGGGGACGCGGGCGTCTCGCCCGCGGAAGGTATCGTGGCTTCCCGCAACCGCCTACCGCTGGTGCGTCTGGCGGTCAGCACGGGCGATTTCTACGCCACCCCCTACGGCGAGGCATGGTGCGGACCACTGTGGTTCCTCTTCGCGCTCTTCATTGCCCGCGAACTCTTTTTCCTGCTCCGCTGCGGAATCAAGAATCCGTATGTGGTCTTGCTGGTCTGCACGGCGTTGTCTTTCACGGCAAGCGTGCTCTACCCTTTGGCGGCACCCATGGCATGGAACCCGCTGCCCGGGATAGGCATGCTCATCTTCTATGCCATCGGCTGGTTTGCGCACCAGCGGCGTATCCCCGCTATCGCTAAAGTGCTGAGTATCATCGCGTGGATGGCGGTGCTCTATTGGTATCTGTGGGGCGGTGCCGCTGCCCACTTGGATATGCGCACCTGCCATGCCAATGCGCTGGAGGTACTCGGCGCTTGTGGCGGGTCGCTCCTGCTCTACGGTTTCTGCCGTTACCTCCTCTCAGCATTAGAGGAGGTGCAGACATGGTGCAACCGACAAATTTGTAAATTTTCTCAGTTCCGACCCTTCGGGGCAACAAGGAGGTGCGGTCTCCAGGCCGCACACGGAGAAAGGGAGGTGCAGCCGGTTAAAGTGCGGCCAGGAGACCGCACCTCCTTGATTCCCCCCGCGCCGTTCTGGACTTGGTGCGGCAGGAACTCCATGCTCATCCTCTGCGTGCATAGTTTCGACCTTGTAACCAACAAGTTCGCCTTTATCATGGATTGGGCAACGGGGCTCTCTCCGTGGCTGGCTACGTTGGACAGCGCATGGCTCGCCATCCTCCGCGCGGGCATCACCCTGCTTGTGGCGCTGCTGATAGACTTGGGCTTGCATGCGTTCTACCACCTGCGCGACCGCCTCTTCCCCAACAATCTGGAGCACGTGGCGCAAAGCATATAAAAAGGACAAAGGAGCAAAGATACAGGATTAAAGACTAAATAGTATTGACTATGAAACTCATAGATGATTGTAACTCTAACTCCCCCGTCTCTCCTGAAAGGAGGGGTGAAGCGATGTCCAGTGGACATCGAGGTACGGGGGCGGGAAGGTATAAGACAATTAAGAATTAACATGCTTTTCATAGTCGAAGGTAATTTCCACTCCCCCGCCTCTCCTGAAAGGAGGGGGGGGGGACGGGGGCGGGAAGGTACACTCGGCATCAAGCCGCAAAAAAGTAAAAATAAAAGAATACACAAAATTAAACACACATAAAAAGAAACACATATGATAAGTCTTTTATCCTTCATTTTGTATCTTTGTTGCGGCTGAATGCCGAGTCCTCCTCCCGCCCCCTTACCCCCTCCCCCCTCTACGAGGGAGGCGGGGGAACTAAGTTACCTTTCGACTCTGAGAACTCAAATACAAAGGTAATTTGTCTTTTATCCTTCATCCTTTATCCTTCATCAACAAATAAGTCTTTTATCCTGAATCAACAGCAAGGATTAGCGATATTATCTTAAACACAACACAACATGAAAAAACATTTAATCTTTTTGTGCGTCGCTATGCTGGCGGCATGCGGCGTTGCCATGGCTGACAACACTTGGTTTGAAGAAAGTCGAAACTTCTCGGCGTATTCTTTGGGGCAGGGCAAAGTGCACGTGAAGGTGCTAGTCTTTGCCCGCGGAGGCACCCACAACCACTGGGCAACGACCAAAAACGGCGGAAGCGTCGTCTCTGCCTACCTCCCTTATAGAGATAGTATTCCGGCGTTGTTTTACGAAGGCGACAACGAGAAGAACTGCGAGAACGACTACAAAGGCTGGGTGAAGTTTCAAGTAAAGAACGGAACGGTGATTGTTACCAATCCCTACGATGGCGACAAGGCACGCGTTTACACAGAGGGAAGCGGTTGGGTAGAACTCTTCCTGTCGCGCACGGGCGAAACCAACACACCTACTTATTTGGAATTCGACTGGTACCCGCCTGCCTCGTTGGATAACAAAACATATACCCTAAAAGCGTGGATTACCGATACGCGCAAGAGCGGCACTACTTTATGGACCCGCCCGTGGAACTTGGGCACCTTCTCCGGCAGCGACTTGCAAGCGCCAATGCTTTATCAACCTGTGTTCTACAGCGTGGGCGAGAACGGGCTAGCCGGCTTCGGCAAAGTAGCGGTTCCCTATGTGGTGTACCAAGAGCCGAAATCCTACACTACATCCACTACCAAAGATACAGTCTTCACCTGCAAAGAGCGGGCAGGGCAACTGCTGGTGATGACCACCGACACAGTGCAGTATGAATTTTATGCCAACTTTACGGTCGGGCGCGAGGACGGAACCACCACGGTGGTGTCTTCGAACAAGATAAACATCCCCGCGTTCCACCGTATCTATGACTTCAAAGTAGATGACTATCAAGTAGCCGACAATAAATGGGAATGCAACAAGACCACCCTTACTTGGAGGCTGAAGACCCCATGGGCAACCGATATCATGCCCACGGATATGTTCCAGATTCAGCGTGCCTACCATCCCGACTTCTCCGATGCCGAGACCATGGCACTCATCCCCTACGAGCAAGGAAAAGGCTCCTACGAATGGGTGGACGACACCGAAGGAGCAATGCTCAACCAGAGAACAGATACCACCGATAACTATATTTACTACCGCGTAAACCGCGTCTCCACCACCAACTGGGGGTATGAAGGGCACGAATGGGTAAGGGATACGGCTATCTTTAAGAACAATTCTCTATCCTTCTTTGATGGAACCGAGTGCACCTACCGCAAGGCTGACGATTTCGAGGAAACGAAACGCGTACTTTTCTCTCTGAAAACATTTATAGGTCTTAGCGAGGCACGGTCGTATTACTGGGATGAAAGGGCTTCCATACGCGTGCGCCGACTGGCTATCTCTGCCGTAGATACCATCATCACAGAGAAAGTATTCCCCGGCACTATGATGCAGCCTCAGCCTGATGGTACATGTAGTCTCACGTTCGAAGACATAGCGGACATCTCTTGCAGCCACTATGAATACGAAATATATATGGACGACAGCCAAAGCAAATTGAAGTTATCGTCCTATTGGAACTCAAGAAACCCGCTGAAGTTTAACAAATTAGACCTCTACTACACCGACGCGGCTTCCATCGCCACGTTCCGCGTATCGAACGGGCTCTATCCCGACCATATCCTACTGCAATGGAACCAGACGGCAGGCAGCGTGGACTCTTTCTATGTATATAGGAGCACTGACCTGATGCAACAAGGCGAGGAGATAGTCCGCTTGGCAGGACAGAACTACTATATCGATACCGATGTCGTCCCCGGTACGGTCTATTACTATACCGTGGTGGCGTCTTATCGTTGCGGCGGTGAGCGTCAGACGCAAAGTACCCGACCGACAGCAGGCAGTCTGTCGCCCTACGGCTGTATCCGCGGGCGTATCACCTACCCCAACGGCACCGGCAACGCAGGCGTAACCGTACGGGCAGAGAGTATTAGCGGAGATATTGCTTCTACCCCCACGCATTATCTCTATGCCGACCACGAAGAAGCCGCATATAACTACACCCAAGACCCCATTTCCCTGAGTGGTGATTTCTCCATACAGATGATGGTCAAAGACTCCAACCTCACCATCATTAGCGGAGACGGACACCCGCTGCTATGGAGCACCGATAGCACTCTCCTCCTTGAACTCAACAAAGACACCACGGCGCTGCATGGAGACAGCACCTCCATGAGTACCGCATACACCCTCCGCTTCACCATGGGCAACGAGACGAGACTACTCAACTTAAACAACGAAAACAACGAAAATAACATTTTCAGTCTCACCCTCACCTACTGCGCCCATACGCAGACGATAACCCTCTACCGCGATGCCCTGCCGACGGATTCCGCCACGATACCCCTCCATATCGTGAATAGCCCCTTGCACTTCAACTGCCCCTATTCGCACTACCCTATTTCCTCCTACGGCATAGGCATCGACGAAGCGCGTATCTTCCACCGCGTGCTCTCCCAAGACGACATCCGTACCTACTCGCGACATGCCTTGGCGGGCGATGAACCCGGGCTGATACTCTACTACAAGTTCGACATGCCGTCCCTGTCCAAGTCCTCTATCCCCAATATGGCGAAGACGCAAAGCACGGACGGCAACGGACTGATGGCGGCGAACAACGCGCTCGTTTGGGACGGGGCACAACATGCTTACTCGTACCGCTTTATCCACCTTTCGGGCGACCTTATCAACCGCTTTGAGGCACTCACCGACGAGAGCGGCAACTACGTCTTGGCAGGCATACCGTTTGCCAACGGAATCACCTACAGCGTTACCCCCACAGCGCAGCACGGCACTTTCCATTACAACGGCACTTCCTCTGTCTCCGCCACCATCACCCTCGGCAACACCCGCCCCGAAGCCACCGGCGTGGACTTCGTGAACACCGATGCCGTGCGCTTCAGCGGCAGAATACTCTACGAACGCTCCACTATTCCCGTGAAGGGCGTGCATTTCTTGGTGAACGGCATGCTCGCCACCGACGCCACAGGCAACCCCGTAGAGACCAACGAGAGCGGTAACTTCCAGTTTGAGTTACCCAAAGCGCCGATACGGGTGCAGGCAGTGAAAGACGGGCATTGGTTTGCCGATGACGGCTACCTGATTCTCAACGGCGACACCCTCTTCCAGCCTACCGACAACATCGACGGCGTGCGTTTCTACGACCAAACAAAAGTGCGCCTCATCGGACGCATAGCTGGCGGTAACGACCAAGGGCTGCTCCCCTTGGGCTTCGGACTGAGCCGAAACAACTTGGGCGACAGCATCTGCATGGTGCTGGAGTTGGAGGGCGACAACGCAGCGCAGATAGTGTTCGACCCCTTAGACAAGACCCTCAACCGCATCGACACCACTATCGTCCATGCCATCGACACCACCCAGCATACCGCTATCTCCTTGCAGAGCAAACGGATAATGATTTACCCCGACCAAACCTCGGGCGAGTTCTTTGCCGACCTCTTCCCCGTGAAGTACAAAGTAACCCAACTGACCGCACAGGGCTACAGCACGCTCACCAACGAGAAGACCGCCATGCAGGTCATCGACCTCACCAACAAACTCGATAGCCAATTTGTTAGTTTGCCAAACAACGAAAATAACGAAAACAACGAAAACAACGCGAAGGTCGCTTTCCACGACACCTTCCGCCATATCTACCATAGCCAAGTCTCCGTAACGCCCGTGCAGAGCCTCTACGGCATGGAGTTAGGCTATTTCGGCGTGGAGCGCATCGCCGTGCAGCGCTGGGACGGCGCGGCGGAGACGCAGTCGGTAGTCCTCGCGCAGGAAGACGGCACCTACGAATACCTCTTCGGCAAACCTATCTTCACCGAAGGCAAATACACTTTCAATATCTATGCGCACGAAGACTATTACTACAATGGCGACCGCAACCTCGGCAAGCACGACCGCGTGATGCTCCACGAAGGCGAGGTGAAAGTCTATAACGGCATGCACTCCAATACCGAGGTGCTGACAGGCACGCTGGATAAAAACGGCGTTTGCCGCAACATCGTGCTCCGCGCGGATTACCCCACCTACACCCGCGTGGACGAAGACGCAGCACGCAGCATACAAGTCTCTGTAACCTACGAGCGGGAGTCTTACACCACCGAGCCTTTGCAGGTACTGGTGTTCGCTGACCGACGCGAAGGCACTGAAACGGTTACCGCCACCACGGCAGACATCGCCCTCTACGACATCTTGCGCGACCCGCCCGGCTCCGGCAGTTTCGCTACGCTTAATGCAGGAGCCTCCTATACAAGCACATTCGGCTGGAAATTTGCAATAAAAGCAGGTGTAGAACTCGGATTGTCGTATGGTAATCAGTATTCCGGTTTTGTAGGAGTAGTCTTAGGGGCACCGGGGGCAATATCTGCACAAGAAATTTCAACAGGTACTATCAATCCCCTAACTTTCCCATTGGTGTACAATGGAGAATTTAGTAAAGACTATCACTATACCTATACCACATCCCAAACTATCAGCACCGGAAATGATGAATACCATACCGGTACAGGGGCAGATTTATACTTGGGGGCAGTAGAGAATCTGTATATCTCCACTTGCCACGGTATGGCAGTGGTGGACTCGCTAACCTATGTTTCTATGGCGGCGCAGGAGAAGGACGGCACGGCGCACCATATTGCCGCCGCACGCAACCCGCAGGGCGAACTTCGGCATCTTGTCGTAGCACCCAAGGTAGCCTTAGACATGGCGCGGGAAGCCACCTTCTGCTACACGCAGGAGCATATCCTCAGCACCCTTATCCCCAAACTGGTAGTCCAACGCAACGCGCTGGTATTGTGCGTGGACTCGGCAGCGGCACAAGCCAAAGCCAATCAGGATAAGAGGCGTATCTACTACTCTACCCTCAGCCCCGACAACGAAGATTTCGCTGTTACCTATGGAAAAGGCTACCGTTTTGTGGACCCCGCAAACAGCACTGCTGTAGAAGCAGATAGTGTAGCAAGTATCAACCGTACTATCCTCGCATGGGTAAAACTGATTCAACAAAACGAGACAGAGAAGGTCAATGCACAATACCTAAACGACAAGCGCACCTATTCTGTTTCCGGCGGAACAAGCATAACGTATGAAGAAATGGTGGAATATGGGTCTAACTACACCTACGTCCCTATGCAATTTTCTTACAATTCGGGTATTGGCAATTTGAAGAGCTTGGGAGAACTTGCTACCTCATTGGAACCATTACTCGCCTTTAAGGGAGAAAATGCAGAACAGATGCCTCAAGTTGTTATTGTAGGAAAAGTACCCGGTAATGAATGGAGTGTATCTATTGAACCAATACTAAATGTTGATTATACTCCTACAAATTCTTTCACCGATCAACAATCTCGTACCTATGGTTACACCCTCTCGCCTGATGAATATGGCTACATGGATGTACAAGTGATGCGAGTGAAAGATACCATAGATGCATTCTACCAAAATTCGTTGGATACGCTTGATGAAGCAGGTGGTAAGAAATATAAGCAGTTGCAGACCTATAGCAGTTTCATCTTCCGCCAGTTGGCAGGTGCCAGCCGCTGCCCGTGGGAGGATGCCGATTCCACCCTCTTCTACCAGCCCGGCACGCCACTGGGCAATGCCACCGCACGCTTGGAAAACCCGCAGATAACCATCGCGCAGCGCGAGATAAGCAATGTGCCCGCCGACCAACGCGCCATCTTCCAAATCGCCCTCAGCAACGAGCAGACCTACGATACAGGATTGGGTGCGGATGCCCTGCCGTTTGAACTGTCGGTTACGTCAGGCAGCAACCCCAACGGGCTCAAAGTAATGATGGACGGACAGCCCCTTACCTCCACTCCTTTCCCGCTGCGTATCCCGCACGGCACCACGATTCACAAGACCATAGAGGTAGAACGCGGACAGGGTTACGATTTCGAGGACATCACGCTCCAACTGCGCTCCACCTGCGACATCATGGAGTATGCCCTCGCCTCCTTCTCCGTGCATTTCGTGCCTGCCGCCACCCCTGTCTCCATGCCCACCCCGCATGACCAATGGGTGCTCAACACGCAGTCTGCACACGACTCCGCAGGCTACTACCTGCCCGTCTCCATCGACGGCTTCGACATCCACTCCGACGGCTTCGACCATATCGAGTTGCAGTACAAGCCCCACTCCGCCAGCGATGTTGACTGGGTGAACATCTGCTCCTACTACGTCTCCGACAGCCTCTACGAGCAGGCATCGGGCACCAAGCAGCGTATCACGGGCAGCAAGATAGACAACATCCGTTTCTACGGCGGGCGCGACCCCATGGAGCAGGAGTACGACCTCCGAGCCATGGCATTCGCACGCTACGGCAACGGCTTTGTTACCCGCGCCTCGGAGGTGCTCCACGGCGTGAAAGACACACGCCGCCCCGAACTATTCGGCATGTCGTAAACCTGTTCGTCCATTGTAGTTCCGAGCGTACATACGGCAAGCGACTGAGTTTCACCGCGTGTAAACAGTGCGCTTCCGTGCGGACGAGGAAGAACGTTGATTTCGCAAGTTATAGGACGGATTTCGTCACATTTTCTTCCGTCAATTCTGACACCGTCGTCAAGGATTGCTTTTCTTAAAAGTTTATACTGAATGTCGTCAAACAGTGCATCAAAAAGTTTTTTCTGAGTTTCATCTTCAAGCTGCTGTGCATATTCAGCGGCAATCTGCTCTTTTACGGCTTTTACTGCATCTCCGCGTGCCTGTTTTCCATCACGGAAATTAGCTTCTTTTACAAGCGGAGTTGCTTTTGCTTCGATTTCTTCAGCATTCTGAAGCGTAACATTTAAAGGTGCAAGAGGCAGTTTTTCTTTTCCTGCAAGTTTCTGCAAATCTTCCTGCAAATGAC
>JBJECI010000083.1:0-9923 GCA_051870915.1 Paludibacteraceae bacterium | reverse complement strand
TGCATAAGAAGAAAAAATGTTTGTTTAACTGTCGAATTTTTGGGAGGGGTATAATTAACCATATAATTATTATGCAACGGACAAGAACTTCCTTTTTTTTTGCAACAAATATTTTCAAAAATTGTTCAAATATTTTTTTCTTTAACATATAATCACCGTGTAATTAACCATTAATTTTATGCAACAATATGAAAAATAGAATAATACGATTTTGCTTGTTATTGTTGGTTGGGGGAATGGTGGTTGGGTGTAGTCCGGCACATGATGATAGCAGTAAGCCTACCGACCATACAGACCCCAAGCCGCCAACGCGCTTCCGCTTTGACTTCCAAAAGGAGTGGCTGCATGTGGTTACAAACTATGACAAGGCGATGGAGATGTTTGTAGTGGATAGAGTTTCCGGCGAGGTGATTATGCGGCAGATGGTGCAAGATTCCGCGCAAGTGCACTTCGATAGAAACGGAATATACAGAATTTACCTTGTGTCGGACGAAGAGCGATTGGTGCACGATATAGAGGTGAAAACGAGGCAATAAAAGGCAAATAGATAGGGGTGGAAAGATATTTTTCCACCCCTATTATTGATTATCAATAGGTTAGGTGCTGCTTTTTTCCACCCCTTTTGCTTGTTTTTGTAATGAAAAAGCAGTAATTTTGCAGCAGAAATCAATCAACAGACCAAAGAGATTATGAAAGAGAAGGTACTTCGCAAGAAATTGACAAAGTGGTTGCAGGGAGGCATTCGCCTCTTGATGGCAACGGGTGTATGTTTCACGGTGGTAGCGTGCTATGCTCCGGCTCCGCCCGATGGATGGGGAGACCATTGGTATGAGCCTACTCCCGAAGATACTACGCGGGTGGATTCCACCAACGATATGCAAGCGCAGCGCGCAACGCAGAAAGCCAAAATAGAGCAGATGGCGGAGAACTTGCAAAATAACAAATAACGTAACTTCTTATTTCAACAAAAATTTCCAAAAATTGTCCAAATATTTTTTCTTTAACATATAATCAGGCAATAAAATATATGTTGCCCCAGCGATTCAAAATTGAGTTATGTCGCCCCTACGGGGCTCGCTTTTGAGGGAGTACCCGTATTCGTAGGGTTTCACCCTACGCTAATCTATTTCGCCCCTTCGGGGCTTTTGTTTGATAAATAATTTGGGTCAACTTGTATATTATACGTATAATTATTCGTATAATTGCTCATTAATTCATTACCAAAAACAAAATTAGAGAGCATTCTTCTATATTTAACTCACATCAAATAAAAAATATGAACAAACAAGTATCTGTATTAGTGGCTTTGCTGGTGTTTGGATTGGGTTTCTGCGGTTGCAAACATATCAATCCCCCGCATCCGACCGAGATATATACTCGGCACTATGTGGATAATCAGACGGACGACAGTTGTACGGTTGCCTTTAAGTTGGTGGAGAAAGTGGGGTGGAAAGTGTTGGCATACGAGGTTGGTGTGCCTGCACATACGCGCGTAGATGTCTTGGAGGGGTATGGTTTGGATTGCCGGAAACCATCGAAGTTATATGACTATTTCTATGTGCTCTCCGTTGACGGCGATACTTTGATGAACCTTACCCCAATGCACGATGATGTGTGGGAAATAGAGACGGTAACGGAAGACTACGGTTGCTGCCTATTGGAAGGCGAGCGGTGGGTGTTGTATCTTCGCTAAAAAAGACTACCCAATTTGTCTTATAAAAAATACCATAATGCTACCGAATATGGGAATTATAGAGCATTATGGTATTTCATTTTTTGTATGTACGGTCAGCTTACAGACCGCTCTTTCTCCGCTTGTACTCTGCTTGTTGAGTGCTCTGACAAAATGGAATGTTTTTGCTCAAAATGCTTTCTATATGATTATTCTTAAAAATAGTGTGTTTTGGGAATGAAGGTCTTAATACAATCTTTGTTTTTGGGGAGTTTTTGGTGCGAAAAGGTGATGTTGGGGCACTCTTAGTATATGTTTTACAACATTATTTGCTGTTTTTTGGCTTGTTTTCTGCGAAAAAAAGCACATTAGTGTTGCACATGTGAAAAATAAAGTGTAACTTTGCAGCAGAAAATCAATAACCAACTAACATGAAAAAACACATTCTTTATCTTTCTCTTCCTCTGTTGTTGGCGGCGTGTGCCAATAGCAAGACACCCGTGGAGCAGATTGCGACGGGCGAGCCCATCAAACCTATTCGTATGGTGGCTGACACCACCGAAATCTACACTACCGACTATCTGCCGCTACTGATGGCGCAGAACGGTTTGGTAGCGGACTTGGATTGGATAGCCTCGGAGCGGCTGGAAGTGATTCTGCCGGCGGATTTTGACGCACTCTGTTGTTCAGCAGGCGGGGACGCCTGCGCACCCGGACAAGCAATGGTGCGGCCTGGAGACCGCACCTCCGTGAAAGCAGGCGGGGACGCCTGCGCACCCGGACAAGCGCTGCCCGAGCGCATGCTGCTCGTCAACCACGACAACAACATGCAGGCGCTGGTGGTGTTCGACGGCAAGGATGGTATCGTTGTCCCCGTGTTGCCCGCCAAACCCGTGAAGCCCGCGCTGGTGTCGGAGAAGTACGAAGACGGCTGCCTCACGGTACGCTTCACGGAGCCGGTGGCTGAGCCGCGATTCATGGTGCTGCTGCAGAATACCAACGTGAACAACGACCTCTGGACGGCCAACCCCGACGGCTCGTGGACGCTCCGCCTGAGCGAGAGCCAGGAGTTGGCGAAGTGCAACAAGGGGCGTGCGTTCCTGCGCGTCTATGCCGAGGACGACACCTATCTCTACAACGACCTGCTCATACCCTTGCAGGACGGCGTGCCCGTTACCGATGTGGCGCAACTCAACCGCCACGACGACAACGCGCAGGTGCTCTACTCCCTGATGATTGACCGCTTCGAGAACGGCAACACCGCCAACGATTGGAAACTCAACTCCCCCGAGGTGCTCGACATCGTGGACTACCAAGGCGGCGACTTCGCGGGTATCACCAAGCGTATCAACGAAGGCTGGTTCGACGAATTGGGTATCACCACCCTCTGGATTTCGCCTATCACCCAGAACCCGTGGACGGCATGGGGCAAATACACCTTCGACCAAAAGCCCGACGGCACCTACGAAAACAAGTTCGACCCCACGAAGCCCTATACCAAGTTCTCCGGCTACCACGGCTATTGGCCTATCTACATCACCGTGTTGGAGAAGCGTTTCGGCACGGAGGCGGAATTCAAGGCGATGCTCGACGCTGCCCACGCGCACAACATGAACGTGGTGCTCGACTATGTAGCCAACCACATGCACATCGAGTCGCCCACGCTGCAAGAGCACCCCACATGGCATACCGACTCTATCCTGCCCGACGGACGCCGCAACTTCGAGTTGTGGGACGAGGCACGACTCACCACATGGTTCGATGTCCATATCCCGACGCTCGACCTCGAGCGCGAAGAGGTATGCCAACCCATGACCGACTCTGCCCTCTACTGGCTGGCGAACTACGACCTCGACGGCTTCCGCCACGACGCCTGCAAGCATATCCCCTTGAACTACTGGCGCATGCTCGGACAGAAGATGGCGGCACGCTTCCCCGACAGGCATATATGGATGATTGGCGAGACCTACGGCGACAACCAACTCATCGGCTCCTACGTGAAGACGGGTATGCTCCCCGCGCAGTTCGACTTCAACATCTACCATACTGCTATCGACGTGCTGGGCAAGCCCAATCAGTCTATGCGCCGCATGGCTCAGACCATCGAGGCGTCGCTCGCAAGTTACGGTGCACACCACACCATGGGCAATATCTCCGGCAACCACGACAAGTGCCGCTTCATCTCCTTGGCGGGCGGGGCTGTCCGCTGGGATGAGAACGACAAACGCGCAGGCTGGACCCGCGAGGTGGGCGTTACCGCAGACGGCGACGCTGCCCGCGAAGAGGCTGCCTACAAAGCCGCAATGCTGCTCGAGGTCATCAACCTGACCATCCCGGGCGTGCCCTGTATCTACCAAGGCGATGAGTACGGACAGGCAGGTGCCAACGACCCCGACAACCGACAGATGATGCGTTTCGGCGGACTGACCGAACGCGAGCAGGCATTCCGCCAAGAGGTGCAAGACCTCATCCGCCTGCGCCGCTCCTCTATGCCGCTCCTCTATGGCGACTACATCCCCGTGGAGACGACCGACAGCCGCTTGGCCTTCGACCGTATCTACCTTGGAGACCGCGTCCGAGTAACCATCGACCTCCCCTCGCTCTCCTACACCATCGAATAACCCAAGGCTCAGAATACTGGGGACGCAGGCGCACGCGGACAAGCAGTGGTGCGGCCAGGAGACCGCACCTCCATGAAAGCAGGCGAGGACGCCTGCGTACCCGGACAGCATGAGCCCTCATAATTCATAATTCATAATTCTTAATTAAATCAATCACTATGAAACGCTTTTCTCTTCTTCTCCTTGCCGCTATGCTGCTGGCAAGTTGCGGTTGCAAGACCGAGCAACCCAAGACCCACACTGACTGGGCGTACAATGCTACTATCTACGAACTCAATACCCGCCAACTGACTCCCGAAGGCACGTTTGCTGCTGCAGAAGGAGTGTTGCCCGAACTCAAAGAAGCGGGTATCGACATCATCTGGGTAATGCCCTGCCAGCCTATCGGCGTTATCACGCGCAAAGGAACGCTCGGCAGTTACTATTCTATCATCGACTACTGTGCCATCAACCCCGAGTTCGGCACCCGCGCCGACTTCGAGCATTTCTTGGGCAAAGCGCACGAGATGGGCTTTAAGGTCATCCTCGACTGGGTAGCCAACCACACTGCGCCCGACAGCGAGTGGACCAAGAACGAGGGCTGGCACTACCGCGACGCCGATGGCAATCTCATGGTGCAATACGACTGGACCGACATCTCCAAACTCAACTACGACAACCAGGACATGCGCAACGAGATGCTCAAATCCATGCGCTGGTGGATGGACTCCATCGGTATCGACGGCTTCCGTTGCGACGTAGCGGGCGAGGTGCCCACCGACTTCTGGAACTGGGCGATGGCAGACATCCGCAAAGACCACCCCGACATGTTCACCCTTGCCGAGGATGAAGCTAAGGCGCAGGAACTCACCGAGTCGGCGTTCGACATGTACTACGGCTGGGAGTTGCACCATATCATGAACAACGTGGCGCAGGGCAAGAGCACCGTGGAAGACCTCTGGGCATACTTTGCCAAAGCCGACACCACCGTCCGCGCCAATGCCATCCGCATGAACTTCACCTCCAACCACGATGAGAACTCATGGAACGGCACCGAGCAAGAGCGCATGGGCGCTGCTGCCCACCTCTTCGCTGCCTTCACCTACGTGGTGCCCGGCATGCCGCTTATCTACACGGGGCAACTCAGTGGCAACCACCATCGCTTGGAGTTCTTCGAGAAAGACTGCATTGACCGTGTCCCTAACGCTGCCGAGTTTGAGATGTACAAGCGCCTCAACGCCCTGCGCAAAGCCAACAAGGCGCTGTGGAGTCCCGAACTGGGTGCGCCGATGGTGCGTATCCCCGCCGATAGCGAGAAGGTCTTTGCCTGCGCGCGTCCCTCTGCCGACGGCAAGAACACGGTGATTGCCTTCCTCAACATGTCCCCCAGCGAGTACATCGTCAACTTCGACCTCACGGGCTTGGAGGGTGAATACACCTCCTTCAAGACTGGCGAGACCAAGAAATACAGCACCCGCCTGACCAAAATCCTAAAACCCTGGGAAGTCTGCATCCTGACCAAATAAGATTGGCAATGAAATAGCAGATCCCCCCTGATATAAGGAAGAGGCTGCCTAACAAGTCAGGTTAGGCAGTCTTTTTTGTTTGTGAATGGCTCATAAGGTGCAAAAATCACCGCAAAACACTTCGTTTTGTTCCCAAACACCCGTCCCGACAGTCGGTGCGTCCCCTGTATAAGACTTGTTAGACAGCCTCACTTTCTACTTTTTTTAGGAAAAACCCTTCACCACTCCTTCACTACTCCTTCACTACTCCTTCACTACTCCTTCGCTACTCCTTCGCTACTCCTTCACTACTCCTTCACTACTCCTTCACTACTCCTTCACTACTCAATCGCTACTCCATCATGCCTCCATCATTTTTAATTTTTTTGCACAAAGTCAACATGTATATCATTGCCTAAATTAATGGCTAATTACATGAAAATTATATGTTAAAGAAAACATATCCCGAGAGGTGGCGGGACAAGTCCGAATAATTTTTGGAAATTTTTGTTGAAATAAAAGAATTGTTGTCGTTTCGATGTATATGTATCTTATTTCGACTTTGCGTTAATGTAATGCACATTAAAAAATCAAGATTTATTTGTTTATATCAAATGTTTTTTGTAATTTGGCGCACGATTTGAGTGTGGTAGGTATAATCGCATATCCCTGTTGCACATGATGCAAATCGCGTAATAACCCGATATAAACCGCGGAGCCATCCGCATGATGTAACCCTGCTTATGAAGACACCGGCATCGTAGAGGCGATGCATGACATATTCAATTAAAGCGTTACGCTCGAATCTTGGATTCCTAAAACTTCGACAATTTTAGAATCCTTCCAAGAACAAAAGCAAGTGACGCTCACGTTAATCGCGTGGGCTTTTGTTCGTATAAATTTGGAAGGATAGGTAGTCGAAGACCTTAGGAATCCGGATGATGACAACATCAGTCCGCGTTTGTTTTTTGTATCTCGGCTCTACCTACCGCCCAATCATCCCCCCCCCCCGAAAGTCAAGTGAACAACGAGCGAAGGTTGAGCGGAGGTTAAGCGAAGGTCGAGCGACTCATAGGAAACAATACTATAGCCTCTATAGCTCCTATAGCTCCTATAACTTCTATAGCTTCTATAGCTTCTATAGCCTCTATCGCCTCGACCGAGTGCACTGGCTGGGACACCTACTAAGAAACATCCTACGCAACAACATAAACAAAATCAACATAAACAATTAACAACAAATAACTATTACAATTATGAGAAAACGACATCTTCTTTTGCTTTGGGTAGCCCTGCTGACCACCCTAAGCACCCATGCCTACGACTTCCAGTCCGGCGACCTCTACTACAACATCACGAGTGCTACTACCGTGGAGGTAACCTATCAAGGGGAATGGTATGAAACCAACTACCAAGGTCTCACCATCGCCACTATCCCCGCAACCGTTACTTACAATGGCATCACTTACTCCGTAACGAGCATTGGAGAGTTGGCGTTCTCTGATTGCTCCTCCCTCACCTCCATCACCATCCCCAATTCAGTAACGAGTATTGGAAACTATGCGTTCACATATTGCTCCTCCCTCACCTCCGTTACCATTCCCGAATCCGTAACCAGCATTGGGCAACAGGCTTTTTATAGCTGTTATCAAGTAGAATGTTTATCTGTCCCCAATAGCGTAACAGAGATAGGTAGCGGGCGTTCTATAATATGCCATTAGTAGTCTATGGTGGCACCGCCGCGGGTAGTCCGTGGGGAGCATGGCGCGTGATTAGTCCATCGTTAGTAGATGGCGACTTGATTTTTGAAGACGAGGCGCACACCATCTTGGCGCAATGCCTGACGACCGCCACGGGCGAGATAGTGATTCCCTCTACTGTAACCACCATTCGCGAAGAAGCCTTCCGTGATTGCACGGGGCTCACCGCTATCACCATCCCCTCGAGCGTTACCACCATCGAGAGTTCGGCGTTCTCCAACTGCACGGGGGTAATATCTATCACTATCCCTGAGAGCGTAACAACGATAGGAACGAATGCTTTCAGCAATGTCTATAACATCCAATACGACGGCACCGCCACGGGTAGCCCGTGGGGAGCCCAGACCGTGGGCGGCTATATAGAAGGGTATGTTGTTTATGACAGCGAACAGAAGACCGCGGTTGTCCGTTGCCACACATTAGCCACCGGCTCCATCGTGTTGCCGCAGAGCGTTATCGCGATAGAGGGCGAAGCCTTCAAAGACTGTAAAGACATCACTTCTATCAACCTCCCCGAGAGTGTAATCACCATTGGCGCCAAAGCCTTCAGTGGCTGCGAGGGCATCACCTCTATCACCATCCCCGAGAATGTAACCACCATCGGTGGAGATGCTTTCCGTGGTTGCAAGAACATGACTTCTGTGGTGTGGAATGCCAAGAACTGCGAAGGCTACTATTCCGTGAGTTCATGGTTGGGCAACTATCTTGGTACTATCGGCACCTTTGGACAGGGTCTGAATGGCAATGAGTATATCACATCCTTCACGTTTGGTCCTGAGGTGGAGAAGATACCCAAATATATATGCTACTACATGCCTAATCTGACGGAGATTATTATTCCCGAGAGCGTCAAGACCATAGAGGCATGTGCGTTTATGTATTGTACGAGTCTGACCTCTATCACCATCCCCACCTCCGTAACCCGCATTGAGGGTGATGGACGCTATCTATCTTCTTCATTCGGGTATGGGGCATTTGTATATAGCGGTTTGACCTCTATTACTATTCCCGACAATGTAACCCATTTAGGGGTAGGTACTTTCAGTGGATGTAAGAACCTGCAAACAGCAACGATAGGCAGCGGTATTGAGGAATTATCCTCGGGCGTGTTTGAAGATTGCTATGCGCTGGACTCCGTCTCGCTGTCGGATAGTTTGAAGAGCATAGGCGAATATGCATTCACACGTTGCACTTCTCTCACTTCCATTATCATTCCTAAAAATGTAACCACCATCAAGGATCGTGCATTCCGCGACTGCACCGCTCTAACCTCCGTTACGCTCTCGGAAAATCTAATAAGCATTGAGAGTGATGCTTTCAGTGGTTGTAAGGAGTTGACCGATATCACTTTCCCTGAGCATTTAACGACTATGGGAGATTATGCTTTCTATGGTTGCGACAAACTGACCGATATCACCTTGCCACAGAGTATGACCGACCTTGGCAGTCGGGTTTTCTTAGGCTGCACGGGCATTTCCTCCATCACTGTTGAAGCGATAGAACCGCCTGCAACCGTCATGAATGGTTACTATAGCACATTCGATTCACTCCCTGCAGATCTTCCTGTCAATGTACCCTGCGGCGGCTATGAACTATATCTTTCTTCTAATTGGGGATATTATTTCACCAACCTGCAATCCCCTGTGCCTCCCTATACGCTCCGTGCTTGGTCGCAGTCGGATGCAGAAGGCAGTGTCAGCATCGACAAGACGCAGCAATGTGCGGGCATCGGTTACCTGACCGCCACGCCTGAGTTTGGCTATCGGTTTGTGCAGTGGAACGATGGCAACACGGACAACCCTCGCACCTTCGAACTGACGCAAGACACCAACTTTGTGGCAGAGTTTGCATTGGCAACCTCGGGCAAGTGCGGCGACGACCTCTACTGGGTATATGAGGATGGCAAGATCCGCATCAGCGGCACGGGAGCGATGTACGACTACACGGCAACGACCCAGCCTTGGCTGCTGCTGCGCGACAACCTCACCGAGGTTACTATCTGCAATACCGCCACCTATATCGGCACATACGCTTTCGCGCAAGCCTACTCCTTGGCATCTGTCAGCATCGGTTCCTCGGTATGGCGAATAGGCGCGAATGCCTTTGCCGGCTGCACAAGGCTCTATCATGTCTATAGTTATGCGTCTTATCCCCCGAGCGCAGAGAGCAGTTCGTTTGCTAACTACAACGTATATGTGCATGTGCCTTGCGAGTCCGTGGAAGACTATGAGTTGAATGCCCTTTGGGGAGACTTTAAGTATATCAAGTGCATGGAATCGGATGAGGTGGTAGTGCCGAGCGATGAGGTCAGCGTCTCACCTGCATACGAAGATGAGGCTGTCTAACAAGTCGAGTTAGGCAGTCTTTTTTGTGGCGATAGATAGGA
>JBJECI010000082.1:182-9982 GCA_051870915.1 Paludibacteraceae bacterium | reverse complement strand
GTTATGCGAAAAAAGGACAATTATCATAGATTGCAGTTGTATGATAGGGAATTGTTGTATAATATAAAAGAGCCTGCCTAACATGACTTATTAGACAGCCTCAAATTACTCTTTGATTGCTGTTCGGTATTGCCCAAATCAAACTCACGTTATTTAACAATATCTTAACATCCGCTTAATAAGTACTTAACGGATTTCGGGTACTTTTGCAGCGGATTTCAAAAACAATTTGAAAATGTGTAAATATAAAATGACAAAGCAGGCAGGACGCACACTAAAAAAAAACTCCGCCAACAATCCTTCCAAATCCTCCGAAAAATCGGAGTGTTTCGAAAGTCAACATCTGCAAGGGCGTAGCCCGCAGCAAGGATAAAAAATCCTGCTCGCTAACGCTCACGAGATTTAATGGATTTCTACGGAGGATTTGGATGAAACTAATAAAAAATAACTATTTTTCAAGTTTTCATCAGGCGAGGACGCTTTTGTACCAGGACATATTTTCCAAATTTACAAATTTTCAAATTTACAAATTGAGTTTATTAGGTACTATGCGAAGAGATTGGTTTGTTTTGATTTTATGTTTTGTGTGTTGCGTAGGCGCGTCGGAAGCGCAAGGTGCGGAGGAGGTTCGCGAGCGTGTGGGTATCGTGATGGATGCCAAGAGCCACGAGCCGCTGATGGGCGCCGCCATCTTAGTCAAAGGTAGTACAACGGGTACGACCTGCGATTGGGATGGCGTCTTTCATATCTCGGTGCAGAGCGGCGACACGCTGAGTATCAGTTATGTAGGCTACAGGAGTCAGTTGGTGGTGATAAGCAATACCACACCCCGCTCCACGCCCCGCCCCCTTACCCCCTCCCCGTCCCGACAAGTCGGGATAAACGAAGCGGGGCGGGAGAGTTCTATTTCCGACTCCTTATTTATATATATGCAGGAAGACACGGAGGTGCTGGACGAAGTGGCGGTGGTCGCCAAGCGGCGGACGAACAGCGACATGGCGGTGCTGCAAGCCACCAAGCAAGCGTTGACGATACAGGAAGGTATCAGTAGCGAACAAATCAAGCGATCGCAGGACAAAGACGCCGCCGAGGTGATTCGGCGCGTGCCCGGCATATCGCTGATAGATGATAAGTTCGTGATGGTGAGGGGTCTGTCGCAACGCTACAACCAAGTGTGGCTCAACGGTGCCGCTGTGCCGAGCAGCGAAGCCGACTCGCGCGCCTTCTCCTTCGACCTGCTGCCCTCCTCGCAGTTGGACAACATGGTCATCGTGAAGTCGCCCACGCCGGAGTACCCCGCGGATTTCTCCGGCGGCATGGTGCTCATCACCACGCGCGACGTGCCGGACTACAGCAGTTGGTCGGTCAGCATAGGCGGCGCGATGAACGACCAAACCCACTGCCAAGCGTTCCTCACCCCCGCCACCGCGCCCTACAAAGGCACGGAGATAATGGGCAAGACGCTGAGCGGCTACGAAGGGATAGCGGGCAGCGTGTCGCTGACAGGCAACGGGCTGAACAACGACTGGCGCGTGAAGCAGATAACGCCCGTGAGCGACCTTTCGCTCGCCATGAACGGCAGCGAGAGTTGGCGGCTACCGCAAAACCAAACCTTTTCGCTCTTGGTCGCCGCCAACTACAGCCGCTCCTACAAGCACTACCGCGACATGCTGAACAACCTCTTCGGTGCCTACGACGAGGAGAAGCAGCAGAGCACCTACCTGCGCCGCTCCGTGGACGACCAGCAGACCATCCACAACCGTGCCGGCGCCATGCTCAACCTCTCCTACTCCCGCCGCGAGGGCAAAGACCGTATCGAGTTGAAGAACATCCTCAACTTCCTCGACCGCGAGCGCTACACGGGGCGCAACGGCATCTCCGCGCAGAACGATGAGGAGCGGCAGGCGGAGTATTCCTACCAGTCGCGCCTGACCTACTCGGCGCAGTTGTCGGGCAAGCACGAGGTGGCGGGTCAAAAAGGCAGACTGCATTGGGACTTGGGCTATTCGTACAGCAACCGCAACCAGCCCGACCGCCGACGCTACCTCATCAACGACGCCTTGGAGGTGGGCGTGCTGCAACTCTCGTCCAGCAACGACATCTCGCGCGAGTTCACCTACCTCTACGAGCATATCGCCTCCGCGGCTGTAGGCTACGAGCAGCAGGTGGAATGGGGCTGGTTCAAGCCCACGTGGAAAGGCGGCGTCTATGCCGAATACCGCACGCGCGACTACCGCACACGCATGTTCTACTACAACTGGAACCAGAGCAGCAACAACCTGCCCGCCAACTTCCGCCAACTGGACATCCCCACGGCGCTCATGACCGATGCCAACTACGGCGAGGACAAGCTCTACCTGCTGGAGCAGGTGAAGTGGCGCAACAACTACGAGGGGCAGAACATCCTCTGCGCGGGCTACGTGGGTATCAACATGCCTTTCGGACCCGTGGATGTGTATGCCGGCGTGCGCTACGAGTATGCCCGCATGACGCTGGTGCGCAACACCCGCGACCGCGAGTACTCGCCCCTCGCCAACCACTACCCCACCTCCGACTTCTTCCCCTCGCTCAACGCCACCTACCGTATCAACGCCCGCCATCAGTTGCGCGCCTCCTACGGCATGTCCATCAACCGCCCCGAGTTCCGCGAGGTGTCCCCCTCGGTCTATTATGACTTCGAGTTGGCGAGCAACGTGCAGGGCAACGTGGACTTGCAGGCATGCCGTATCCACAACGCCGACCTCCGCTACGAGTTCTACCCCTCGGACAAAGGCGAGGTGGTCTCCATCGCCCTGTTCTACAAGCATTTCCGCAACCCCATCGAGTGGACCTACACCGTAACGGGCGGCACCGACCTGACCTATTCCTACCAAAACGCCGACCGCGCGTACAGTTACGGTGCAGAGATAGACATCCGCAAAGACCTGAGTTTCATGGGCATGCGCGGCTTCCAGTTCACCTTCAACGGTGCCCTCATCCAGAGCCGCGTGCTGTTCCCCGAAGGCTCGCGCGAACTGACGCGCCCCATGCAGGGACAGTCGCCCTACCTCATCAACACGGGGCTGTTCTACGCCCACGACTTCAACGACCGACATGCCATCTCCTGCGCCGTGCTCTACAACCGCATCGGCAAGCGACTGATAGGCGTAGGGCGCAGCGTGGGACTGACGGGCGGCAGCGATGTCATCAACATCCCCGACTCCTACGAGATGCCACGCAACGCCCTCGACCTGAATATCGGGTACACGTGGACCCTGAAAGGAGGTGCGGTCGGAAGTTTATCCCGTGTTCGGGAGCCGCACCAAGAACAAAAAGGAGGTGCGGTCGGAAGTGTTATCCCGAATAATCGGGAGCCGCACCGTAGCACAACGGATGCGTCCCAATCCAAGCCCTCCTCACTGACCATCCGCTTTGCGGCGAAGGACGTGATAGGCGAGCCGGTGGTGTATCAGCAGATTGGCACCTATTCGCTCCCCGAGGGCAAGACCCAAGAGGTGAAAGAGACCACCCGCTCCTACCGCCCGGGCAGAAACTTCACCCTCACATTGCAATATCAATTCTAACAAGCCCCCTAGAAAACCTAGAATTTCTAGAAAACCTAGAATTTCTAGGAGAAAATAACTAACCAAAAACAACAAACAACAATGAAAAGAACGCTTTTCAACCTGATGGCGCTTTGCACCATCGCCGGTGCTACCCTCGTAGCATGCCAACCCACCCAAGAACCCACCAACGAAGTGAACCGCAACTGGTCGGAAGACGGCGGTCTGCGCGCGGCGGACAACCTGCTCTTCGGCGACACCATCGGCAATGGCGACGACGAGTTTGTCTTCACCGGCACACAGACCCTCAAAAAAGGCAAATACCTCCTCCGCGGATGGGTCTATATCGCTGACGGCGCCACGCTCACCATCGAGCCGGGCACGGTCATCCTCGGCGACAAAGACACCAAGGCGGCGCTTATCGTAGAGCGCGGCGGCAAACTCTATGCCAAGGGTACCGCCGACGCACCTATCGTCTTCACCTCCGAGCAGCCCAAGGGGCAACGTCGCCCGGGCGACTGGGGAGGACTCATCCTCTGCGGACGCGCCAACAACAACCAGACCGAGCAGCAGATTGAGGGCGGTCCCCGCTCCAAGCACGGCGGCAACGACAACGCCGACTGCTCCGGCGCACTGAGTTACGTCCGCGTGGAGTTCGCAGGATTCCCCTTCCAGACCGACAAGGAAATCAACGGTATCACCTTCGGCTCCGTCGGCAGCAGCACACAGGTGGACCACGTGCAGGTCTCCTACTCCAACGACGACTCCTTCGAGTGGTTCGGCGGCGCGGTCAACTGCCAATACCTCGTGGCGTACCACGGCTGGGACGATGATTTCGACACCGACAACGGCTTCTCCGGTCATGTGCAGTTCGGACTCGCCGTGCGCAACTCCCGCCTCGCCGATGTCAGCCAGTCCAACGGCTTCGAGTCGGACAACTGCGCCGACGGTGCCGCCGTGTCGCCCTACACCACCTGCGTCTTCTCCAACATGACCTTCATCGGTCCGAAGGCTGACCCGCAGTTCCAAAACAACGCCGACTACATCAACGGCGGCGACTACTTCCCCAACAACGGTTCCTCGCTCGGACGCTTCCAAGCCGGCATGCAGATTCGCCGCAACTCCCGTCTCTGCTGCTTCAACTCCGTCTTCGCAGGATGGCCCATCGGGGTCATGATTGACAACGAGAAAGGCAACTCGTGGCAGGCTGCCAAGGACGGACTGCTGCAAGTGCAGAACACGTGGATTGTGGACGCTGACCTCCTCGGCTCGGACATGAACAAGCAGTACAAAGACAGTTGCGCGCTCGACTACAAGGAGAAGACCTTCGACCCCTCCAAGCCCTACTCTTTCTCCCACGAGTTCTTCCTCTCGCAGACGGGCAACCGCCAAGCCACTGCCGCAGAAGCCATGCTCAACTTGTCCCAATCTATCGGGAGCAACTACATGCCTCAATCGGGCAGCCCGCTGCTCACCGCCGCTGCCTTCACCGCCAGTGCTCTCAACGGTTTCCAACCAGTCTCCTATGTAGGTGCCTTCGACGCCGATAAAGACTGGACAGCAGGCTGGACCAACTTCGACCCCCAGAACACCGACTACTAAATCACTTGCATACCAAAAAGGGGCTGCCCATCGGGCAGCCCCTTTTTGAAATTTGTAACCCTTTACAGGATTCCTTGCTCGAGCATGGCTTGGGCGACCTTCATGAAGCCTGCGATGTTCGCACCCTTCACGTAGTCGATGGTGCCGTCGGGTTGAGTACCGAACTTCACGCACTGCTCGTGGATGGACTGCATGATATGGTGCAGACGCTCGTCCACCTCTTTGGCTGTCCAACTCAGGTGCTCTGCGTTCTGCGTCATCTCCAGACCGGAGGTGGCTACGCCGCCGGCATTGACTGCCTTACCCGGTGCGAAGAGCACGCCGTTGTGTTGGAAATAGTGGATAGCGCCCGGCTGGCAACCCATGTTGCTGACCTCGCAGCAGCACCAGCAGCCGTTGGCTTTCAGTTCCTTGGCATCGTCTTCCGACAACTCGTTCTGGAAAGCGCAAGGCAGCGCGATGTCGCAGGGGATAGACCATGCTTTCTTGCCTGCGGTGAACTGTGTCTGCTCGGGGAACTTGGTCGCCATGTCCTCCACGCGGTTGCGGTTGGAAGCACGCATAACCAACATATAATCAATCATTTCCTTGGTGATACCCGCAGGGATATGGCATACGCCGTCGGGACCCGAGATAGCCACTACCTTCGCGCCTAACTCGGTTGCCTTGATGGCTGCGCCCCATGCCACGTTGCCGAAGCCGGAGATAGCCACCGTCTTGCCCTCGATGGTCTTGCCCGCTTGGTGGAGGAGGTGTTGCGTGAAATAGAGTGCGCCGAAGCCCGTTGCCTCGGGACGAAGGATAGAGCCGCCCCATGTCATGCCCTTGCCGGTGAGCACACCCGTGTGGTACTCGCGCGCCAGTTTCTGATACATACCGTTCAGGAAACCAATCTCTCTGCCGCCCACGCCCACGTCGCCTGCGGGGACATCGGTATCCACGCCAATATTGTGCCACAACTCCAGCATGAAGGCCTGGCAGAAACGCATAATCTCCGCGTCGGACTTGCCCACGGGGTCGAAGTCAGAGCCGCCCTTAGCGCCGCCCATCGGCAGCGTGGTCAGTGCGTTCTTGAAGGTCTGCTCAAAGCCCAAGAACTTCAGCATAGAGGGGTTAACCGCCTTGTGGAAGCGCAAACCGCCTTTGTACGGACCGATAGCCGAATTGAACTGAACACGATAACCGAGGTTGGTCTGCACCTGCCCTTGGTCGTCAATCCAAGTAACGCGGAAGGTGAAGATACGGTCGGGTTCCACCATACGCTCCACAATCTTTGCTTGCTCAAACTCGGGGTGCTGATTGTACACTTCCTCAATAGATTCGAGCACTTCTTGCACCGCTTGCAGGTATTCCGCCTCGCCCGGGTGCTTTGCAGCCAACTGCTGCATGATGGTTTGCACTTTCATGGTCGTTTTATTAGTTAATAAGTTTATGAGTTTATCAGTTTATCAGTTTATGCGTTGTTGATTAGTTTAGGAGTTTTGGGTTCAGTTAGCAGGCATTTTATTCTAAATCAGTCTGTCAGCGCGAAGCGCGGTCTAACAGCGTAGCGGTCTAACAGCCGAAAGGCGGTCTGTCAGCGTAGCGGTCTTATAGCAGGCGGGGACGCCTGCGCACCCGGACATTCTGACATTTTGTTACTAAATCTGGTGCAAAGTTACTGCTTTTTTTTGAGATACACAAGAAAAGTAGTGCCTTTTTTAGATGTTTGATAACATATTTTTCCTCCGGAGCCTTCCACAATGTTTTTCGAGATGGCGAGTCCGAGTCCCATGCCTGTGTTCTTGGTGGTGAAATTCGGGCGGAAGACGCGGTCTTGAATCTCCTCGGGAATACCCGGTCCGTTGTCCGAAACCTTCACCACGATATACTCGCCCTCCACTGTCATCATCACGATGATATCCGCGTCCGCTTGCCCTTCTAATGCTTGCAGTGCATTACGAATAAGGTTTGTAAATACTTGCGCTATCTGTTCGCTATCCGCCCACACAGGCACACCATGGTCGGGACCCACGTAGCGGATAGGCACGCCTTGGTCATTGTTGCGTTGCAGGGTGATGACGTTACTCAGTTTCTGCGCCACATCCACTTCCGAGGTTACCACCTCCGGCTGCTTGGCGAAGGTGGAGAACGAGGTAGCGATATGCGAGAGGTTGTCTATCTGCTCGATGAGCATGCCGGTCGCCTTCGCGAAATAAGCATCGTATTTCTCTTTCTCCGGCGAGTCGGGCACGTCCTCTTGGCTCTTCGTGTGCAGGCGTTGCAGTTGCTGAATCGTCAGTTTCATGGGCGTGAGCGGGTTGTTTATCTCGTGCGCAATCTGCCTTGCCATGGTGCGCCATGCCCCTTCGCGCTCGGCTTTGGCGAGCCGCTCCGCCGATGCCTCCACTTGGTCCACCAACGCGTTGTACTGCTCCACCAGCGCGCCCACCTCATCGTGGTTGGTGTAGTCGATGTGGTTGTCAGGGCTGCCGATGCGGAAATGCCGCATCTTCTGCGCCATGAGCGCGATAGAGGAGGTCATGCTGCGTGCCGCCCAGTAAGATGCCAGCAAGGCAAGGATGACCACCAGCAGGTAGGGCGGCAGCAAGCGGGCGAGGAAATCATCCGTCTCGCGCATCAGTTCCAGCCCCGACACGAAGAACGGCACGGCGATATAACCTATCTGCACCATCGCACCGTTGTAGAAAGGCGTGTAGGCGCATAGGTAGCGGATGTCGCCTATCCGCTCGTATTGCACCATCGTGTGCTCCTCCGAGAAGAAAGGCTTGGGGGCAATGCGCGTGGAGAGTATGCCGTTGCTGAACAACCCGGGCGTGGACGAACCCACCAGCCGACCCGTGTTATCGTACACAAGGATGTCCGAGCCGGCGGAGTAACTGAGGTCGCGCAGGTCAATGTTCAGTCCCGACTGGTTGGCTGGCGAGAGCGCCATATCCCAGTAGTAGAGGTTCTGTAGATAGACTTGAATAAAGTGGCACTTGGTCTGCAACTCCTGCTGCTGCCGCTGCTCGTAGTTGATACGCAGGTAGCGGATAGAGAGCGCGAAGACATAGACGAAGCAGGCAAGCACGCACGCCATAATCACGTACATGAACCGCGTGCGCAGGCGCATGTTTTGGAAGCCCCGATAGCGCACCAAGCCCACGATACCCCATATCAAGATGAGGACGATGAGCAGCACACTTATAGAATAGTACGCGCGCACGCGCATAGCGTTTGCCCGCACAACGGACGGGTCTTCATCGCCCGCAAACAGGTCTTGAAACGAGAACGACTGCTCGGCTACATTGTCCGTAGGGTCGCTGTATTCGTCCGCCTCCCGCACGGGTACAAGGCTGAAGAGGAAACGCCCGTCGTTGGAGTGGATAGGGATGCCATCGTCCGTCCGACGGCGAATGATGTCCCACTTGTCGGAGCAGTTGAACGGTTCGCGATAGGGGTTGCGGAACTGCGGACTATCCACATTGTAGGCATACTTTATCGGTATGAGAATCAGCACGTTGTATATGCCTGCTCGCGTCCAGCGCCCCACGGCGTGGGCGTTGTGAAAACGGTAGTAATCCCATTGGTCGTAATGCTGGAGCAGTACCTCGTCAGAGGTTATCCAGTTGTCCGACCAATAGACGATACGGCGCGCGTCGAAGATATAGTACATCAGGCTGTTCTCCTCCTGTATCAGCACCTGCAGCGAGTCGATGTCGGGCTCTCCGGTCAGGTAGCGCGCCAACTCCTCCGCCTGCTCCTCTGCCCTACTCTCTTGCTCCAGCAAGGTCTCTTGCAGCCGCTTGGCATCACGCTTCTGCGAGTGGCACCCCGCCAAGCAGACCGCCACCAAGAAACAAATCAATATGTGTGAGAAACGATGCATAAACGTTGTTTGGATAAAGGATTAAGGACACAGGATTAAGGACTTAATAGTCTCGACTCTGAAAACCAATAGACGAAAGTAATAAGTCTTTTATCCTTCATCCTGTCTCTTTCATCCTTACTAAAACTTGCCGCAAAGATACCACTTTTTTCCGATATGTGCAAGAGTTGGCGGTTTTTATTTGTTTGGAACTTGTATGTCTTATATAGTCCATTGCATATAGAAACGCCTGACTTCTCTCCTATGCTACTCTATTAAGATTGAGTGTGGAAGAGGATGGCGCGGATAAAGCAATCGAGTTTAGTGTATGATTTTTGAGCGCGTGTGCGGCGGTCAATGGGTGCTTCGGGATCAGGATGTTGTAGTTGCGCCTCGAAACGATTGCGCCACAGGGCTTTCTGCTCCTCATCTTCAAGGATGGCTTTTGCCTGTTGGCAGGCTTGTTTCCAACGTTCGGAACGCAGTTTTTCTGCGCCCGTAGCGGGTGTCTTCGCCCAATCGCGGGGGTGTTCCATCGTGTATGCCTCCTGCGGAAGGACTTGCAGGATATGCCCCGACTTGTCGCGAATGGTCTTTTGACGGTAGATGATTCGGGATTCTTGTCCCAACTTGCCCGTGAGCGTACTGACGGGGTCTTGCCATGTTACTTTTGCCATATATTAAGGTATTTGTTTATAACATATGTGGATAGTCATTATTTTCTTTGGGGATAGGTAGGATAATAACTAACTAATAACTAACTAATAACTAACTAATAACTAACTAATAACTAACTAATAACTAAC
>JBJECI010000082.1:0-82 GCA_051870915.1 Paludibacteraceae bacterium | reverse complement strand
TCTTGTTGCTTTGAAAACAAGTGCAAAGGGGCTCACCAGTAAAAACCTGTGTTGATTAAGAGAAAATCATGTTCATTCTAAA
>JBJECI010000081.1:0-2050 GCA_051870915.1 Paludibacteraceae bacterium | reverse complement strand
CCTGCAAAGTTCCCTCCACTGCCCGTTGCTTGCGGGGACCCCGAGCGCGGGGGGGGGGAGTGTGTCTACATTCTCAGAAGGGCTCCAACCAGATTCTCCCATGGTGCGGCCTGGAGACCGCACCTCCTTGAAGGGGTTGTCTGCGATGCAGTTGGCGGTGGCGGAGCCGATACTGAGAGAGATAGGCAAACGGCTGGAGTTCATGCAGGGCGTGGGGTTGAGTTACCTGTCGCTCAACCGCTCGTCGGACAGTCTGTCGGGCGGGGAGAGCCAGCGCATACGCCTCGCCACGCAGATAGGGTCGCGGTTGGTGAACGTGCTGTATATCCTTGACGAGCCGAGCATCGGGCTTCACCAGCGCGACAACGAGCGGCTGATTCGATCGCTGAAAGAGTTGCGCGACATGGGAAACTCGGTGATAGTGGTGGAGCATGACGAGCAGATGATGCGCGAGGCGGATTATATCGTGGACATCGGTCCGAAGGCGGGACGGTTAGGCGGCGAGGTGCTGTTTGCCGGTACGCCGGAGGAGTTGATGAAGACGGATACGCTGACGGGGAGGTATCTTAGGGATGAAGGAGCAAGGATGAAGGATGAAGGACTTAATAGTTTTGCGGATGAAGGAGCAAGGATTAAGGATGAAGGACTTAATAGTCCTGTCTCTCCTTTGGTGCGGCTCCCGATTGGTCGGGATAAAACTTCCGACCGCACCTCCCACACGGAAACAACGCAAACAACGGTGCGGCCTGGAGACCGCACCTCCATTGTGTTGCGGGGATGTCGGGGGAATAACTTGAAGGATGTTACGGTGGCGTTTCCGCTGGGGAAGATGATTGGCGTTACGGGGGTGAGCGGGAGCGGCAAATCGACACTTATCAATCAGACGCTCTACCCTATCCTGTCGCAGAAGTTCTACCGCTCGCTGCAGAAACCGCTTGCCTATGACCGCATAGAGGGGATAGAGCAGATAGACAAGGTGATTAATGTGGACCAGTCGCCTATCGGCAGGACACCGCGGTCAAACCCCGCCACGTACACGGGGGTGTTCAACAGCATTCGCGAGTTGTTCGCGCAACTGCCCGAGGCGAAGATTAGGGGCTGGAAGTCGGGGCGGTTCAGTTTTAACGCGAAAGGCGGGCGGTGCGAAGAGTGCGCGGGCAACGGCTACAAGACCATACAGATGCACTTCATGCCCGATGTGTATGTGCCCTGCGAGGCATGCGGGGGGCAACGTTACAATCGCGAGACGCTGGAAGTGCGGTTCAAGGGAAAGACGATAGCCGACGTGCTGGATATGACGGTGAATCAGGCGGTGGAGTTTTTTGAGAGTCAGCCGTATATCTTGCGGAAGATAAAGACGATACAGGACGTGGGGCTCGGCTATATCAAGTTGGGGCAGTCGTCCACCTCGCTGTCGGGCGGCGAGAGCCAGCGTATCAAATTGGCAACGGAGTTGGCGCGCCCCTCAACGGGAAAGACGCTGTATATCCTCGACGAGCCGACCACGGGGCTGCACTTTGAGGATATACGGGTGCTGATGGGCGTGCTGCGACGGCTGGTGGATAAAGGCAACACGGTGGTGATTATCGAGCATAACCTTGACGTGATACATGCCTGCGACTGGCTGATAGACATGGGTCCCGAGGGCGGTAAGCACGGGGGGACGGTGGTCGCCTGCGGTACGCAAGAAGACTTGCGGCAGTGCGCGGAGAGCGTTACGGGAAGGTATGTGTAGGGGGGGATGAAAGACCGCTACGCTGCGCTCGCTAAAAGATAAAGGATGAAAGACTTATTACTTTCGTCTGTGAAGATGAAAGATAAAGGATAAAAGACTATACTTGGATATTTTATGCGTGTTTTAATGTTGTTCTTTTATTTTCCTTTGTGGCCGGATGCCGATTGTACCTTCCCGCCCCCATACCCCCTCTCCTCCTTTCAGGAGAGGCGGGGGAGTTAAAGTTACCTTCGTCTATGAAATTTCAGAGTCAATACTATTTAGTCTTTCATCCTGTGTCCTTAATCCTTTATCCAAATAGTGTCCTTCATCCTT
>JBJECI010000080.1:0-10369 GCA_051870915.1 Paludibacteraceae bacterium | reverse complement strand
GTCTGCCCAACTGTAACTCACGCCGCCGCCATACACCATCGGCAGTTCAAACCCGCCTTCCAACACCGAGACCGTGTCTTCCGACTGCGTCTCGATAGTGGTATAAGAGGTGCTGCTCATCTTCTGCTTGTTCTCGAAGACGCCGCCCAGCACGATGGTATGGTCGCCGAAGGTATGGAAGAACTGCGCACCGTAGCGCAGACGGACACTGCTCACGCGGAGTTCCGACTCCTGCGAACTGCCTTTCAGCGCCGCCTCCGTGAAGGTCAGCGTGCGCATGTTGGTCGTGGTGCCGAACATGTAATAGACGTTTGCACCCAACGCCACCCAGTCGCAGATATTGAAACTCAAGCCGCCATAGACCTGACTAATCCCGCCCGTGCCCACATACGACGCCGTGTAGTGGTAGTCCGAGTTGATGGAGTCGCCCACCGCCAGGTCGTAGCCCACCGACGAATAGGGCAACACGCCCGCCGAGAACGCGATATAACGCTTATATATAGGGAATTGCAGCGACAGGTACTCCAAGTTACCGTTCGCCTTGTTGCGGTTGCCCGACACGTCCGAGTAAGCCGACCACATGATGCTTGCCGCCAAGTCGAACATAAAGGTCAGGCTATCGCCCGACGTGAACGACGCAGGCTGCGCGGGGTTGATGACCTTGTTGCTCCGCATGCCAAGCCCCACGCCACCCATGGCGCGGTACGTATTCGGCACGTTATCACTCAAATCGCCGTAGCCAAACCGCGAATAAGGCGAAGAAGAGCCGTTCTGAGCCCTGGCTACGGACGCCGCGAAAGGTAGCATCAACACACCCGTTAATAATACGATATATCGTTTTAATGTCTGCATTCAGTTATCAAAATAATCGCTTTTTCCATATCAGCCTGCAAAGTTACAAAAAAAATACCAAACTCGCAAATGTTTGGCTTTTTTTTTACTTTTTATAGCATTTTCTCTGATTTTCCACCCTCGCAACGCACACCCCGCCGAGGACGCTGGGCGGGCGGGACAGGGTCTTCTCCCTCCCTTTAAGGGAGGGCTGGGGAGGGTCCTACATTGTAACTCAAAATCGTGTTCAGCCCAATCAGCACGAGGTGTTTCTCGTGGTGGATGGTATAGTTGCGCTTGCCGTGGGAACGGACATTATTTAGTATATAAGGTGCATTTCCCCCCGTGAGATAGGTCTGGAAATGCTGCCCGCGGTCCACCAGCGTCCGCATGTAGCCCTTCACCTCATACGCCACGCCGCGCACCACGCCCGCGGCTATCGCGTCCCGCGTGTTCTTGCCGAAGAGCGGTATCAACTCGCTCTCCTCGGCTTCCACCAGCGGCAGTTTCTTGGTCAGGCGATTGAGCATGGTCAGCCTCATCTTTATCCCCGGCGCGATGTTTCCGCCGCAGAAAGTCCCGTCGGCGGACACATAGTCATACGTTATCGCAGAGCCCGCGTCGATAATCAGCAGGTTCTCGTTCGGACAAAGCGCCACAGCCCCCACCGCCGCTGCCAACCGGTCTTGACCCAGCGTCTCAGGCGTGTCGTACCCGTTGCGGATGGGAATGGGCGTCTTGTGGTCGAACAGGATAAAATGCTTCGACAGACGGTGCAGCGAGTTGACCACGGCGGGCTCGATGTTTATCACCGAAGAGATAATGCTGTCCGTGATGGGATACAGCGAAAAGAGTCGCTCCACATCCGACGATGCAAACGACTTATAGATAAAGGTATGCAGCAACTTACCTTCATCGCCTATTATCGCCACTTTCGTGCGCGAATTGCCTTGGTCTATACAGAGATTCATGCTGTTTTATTGCGGCGGTAACACATCCTGAATAGGCATCGCTGCGGGAGCCACAGACACGATACTGTCCACCACGTACTCGCTGTTGCCGCGCCACGGCAACGTCCCCAAATAGCGCTTCCAGTGCAGTTTGATTTGTCGGTTGCTCGACGCCTCTATCTGCTGCGCAACGCGCGGGTCATCCACCGAGAACTTGAACTCGTTCGACTGTATCGTCGCGCTGCTGTTCTTCGAGTTGTAGCCCGTCTGAATCATCTTACCCTCGTAGGTCTTGAAGAGAAAACCTTCTTTCTGGAAGTAGTTGATGTCTCCTTCGTTGATACCCTCACTATACACAAAGAAGAACTTGATAAAGATAAAAACTGCCAGTCCGACGACTGCGATGACCGAAAATGAGGTAGCCACCTTTGCTCCTGTTGTCATAACTATAAATCAATTAAGTGTAACTATTAGTCCGATTTTACGCCGCAAAGATACAAGTTTTCCCACACATATGCAAACAAATCATAAAAGTTGTCATCATTTTCTTAAATCATTTAGGAACATAATCACAATCAACATCCGATTATCCAATATACTCAGCATCGGGGTTGAGGATACAGAGCCCCGCCACGGAGGACTGGGGATACATCGCGCCGTTCTCCGTAAGCGTGATACCAAGTGATTGGAAATCAATATATTCTGCCAGTTGGAAGATGAGTTGCTGCTCCGGCAAAGAGGGATAGCCCACGGCGGGCATGATACCTTTCTTGCCATGCTCTTTTTCTGCCTGCAAGCACATGTATGTGCTTGCCGCGTCTGCGAGACGGTCGCCTATGGTTTGCAGCAGAAGTGCCTGATAATCATCGTCGTGCGTGGCTTTCAGTTGCTCTATGTCTTGCACCATCTGCCGGCTGATGGTGGCGGCGAAGATACCGATTTGGTCATTGTTGACTTTCGTTTCTGTGGTGCGGCCTGGAGACCGCACCTCCTTCTTCGGCAGCACAAACTGCGCCATCTTCTCCGAACCGATTAAGCGAGTGCCGTCCGCCATCCGAATGCCTTCGGGTGTGCCTTGTGCGGGGAAGAACGTGCAGGTGGTACGCAGGGCGTAGCGCGGATTGTCGCTCTCTTTGCGCAGCCACGCCATGGCGTCGCGCAGCAGGTTTCTGCCCTCCTCGGAGTCCTCTTTCACGCGCCACGCCCAGTAGAAATACAGCCAATCGATATGAGGCATAAGGTCGCGGATGAGGAGGTCATGCCTTTGACCGCTGCGCTGTCGGAGCGCTTCGCTGTCTGACGCTTGCGTACCCAGACATGCCCCGCCCCCTAACCCCCTCCCCGCAAGCGGGGCGGGGGAGTCAGCTTGCGTACCCTGACTTGTTCCTATGGTGCGACCTGGAGACCGCACCTCCTTTATAGCAGGCGGGGATGCCCCGATAAATCGGGATGCAAGCCCCTGCGTCCCCGGACTTGTTCCTATGGTGCGGCCTGGAGACCGCACCTCCTTTATAGCCCCGACAGGTCGGGGCGTACCCGGAAAGCGCTCGCGCACTTCTTGCTGCTGGCGGGCATTGGCAGCGAGCGTCTCCTCGCGGCGGTTGGGGTCGAGCAACGCATGCGCCACCACGGGGTCTTGCGAGGCATCCTGCATGTGGAAGACTCCGCCGCGATAGAGCGGCGCGATACGTACTGCGGTGTGCACCAGCGAGGTCGTGGCGCCGCCGACGAACAGCGGCAGGCGCAAGCCCTCTTGCTCCATCGCCTCCGCCACACGACACATCTCGTCGAGCGATGGCGTAATCAGTCCGCTCAGGCAGACGATGTCCACCTGCTCGCGGACAGCAGTCTCAATAATCTTCTCCGCAGGCACCATCACCCCAAGGTCTATCACCTCGAAACCGTTGCAGGTCAATATGATATGCACGATGTTCTTGCCGATGTCGTGCACATCACCTTTCACGGTGGCAAGCAGAATCTTGCCGCGGTAGTGGATGGACTCGGGAGCATTTCCCTGAGTCATATAGGGAGCGAGGATGTCCACCGCCTGCTTCATCGTGCGGGCGGTCTTGACCACCTGTGGCAGGAACATCTTGCCTTCGCCGAACAGTTCGCCCACGCGGTTCATGCCCTCCATGAGCGGTCCCGAGATAATCTCCACCGCCGTCTTGCCGCAGCCGAGCATGTCTTCTATGGCTGCTTGCAGCGGCGCAGCGTCGCCTTTCTGCAAGGCGGAGATAAGCACTGTGGCGCTGTCTGCTGTCTGTCCGGGTGCGCAGGCGTCCACTGGGGACGCGGGCGTCTCGCCCGCGGTAAGGTATTCGGGTGCGTCCCGACACGTCTGCGCTGCCTGACCGCTCTGCTGCACGACAGCAGCCCGTTCTATCAGTCGCTCGGTGGCGTCCTCGCGCCGTGCGAAGAGCAGGTCTTCAATGGCTTCGCGCAGGTCGGTGGGAATGTCGGCGTACTGCACCGCCGCGGCGGGGTTCATAATCGCCATGTTCATGCCGCGCTTGATAGCATGGTAGAGGAAGACGGCGTGGATGGCTTCGCGGAGGTAGTTATTGCCGCGGAAGGCAAACGAGAGGTTGCTCACGCCGCCGGAGATACGGCAGGCGGGCAGGTGCGTGTGTATCCATTCGACCGCCCGCAGGAAGTCCAGCGCGTAGTGCGCATGCTCGGCGATACCCGTCCCCACGGCGAGGATGTTCGGGTCGAAGATGATGTCCTCGGGCGCAAAACCCACTTGCTCGGTGAGCAGGTCGTATGCCCGTTGACAGATACGGATACGATGGTCGTAGTCGGTGGCTTGCCCGTCCTCGTCGAAGCACATCACGATGACCGCCGCGCCCAAGCGATAGACCTCGCGCGCCTGCTGCAAGAACACCTCTTCGCCCTGCTTGAGCGAGAGCGAGTTGACGATACCCTTGCCTTGCAGGCATTTCAGTCCCTCGGTAATCACTTGGAAATCAGACGAGTCAATCATTATCGGCACACGCGCCACCTCAGGGTCGGACGCGAGCAGGTTGAGGAAATGCCGCATCTCTTTCCGGGCATTGAGCAGACCATCGTCCATGTTGATATCCAGCACCATAGCACCGTCGTCCACTTGCTTGCGTGCAATCTGCAACGCTTCTTCGTACTGCCCCTCGGAAATCAGCCGCAGGAACTTGCGCGAGCCCGCCACGTTGCACCGCTCCCCCACATTGAGGAACGTATCGGCAGAGACGGACAGCACTTCCAAGCCGGATAGGGTAGTGGTCAGTGGCAAGTGGTTAGTGGTTAGTGCCCCTCCACTGACCACTGACCACTGACCACTGACCACTTTACCCATCATCTCCCTCATCGCCGCGATATGTGCGGGCGTGGTGCCGCAGCAGCCGCCGATGATATTCACCCAACCTGCCTCCACGAACTTGCGCACCTGCCAGACCATCGTCTGCGGCGTGTCGTCGTACTCGCCAAACTGATTAGGCAAGCCCGCATTCGGATGGCAGGAGACATAGCAGGGAGCGCACTCCGCCAGCCGCCGCAGATACGGTGCCAGCCCCGCCGCACCAAAACTGCAGTTGATACCGATGGAGAGCGGCTTTGCAAACGCCACCGAGTTCACAAACGCCTCTACCGTCTGCCCCGAGAGCAACCGCCCTGAGTTGCCGGAGACGGTCAGCGAGAGCATAAGTTCGGGAATAGAGGACCCACCCCTTCCCTCCCTGCGGAGGGAGGGAGAAAGATTAGTTTTTATAGTCAAAGGTGATTTTATACACTCCCCCTTTGTAGGGGGAGTCGGAGGGGGTCCTGAGGGTCTTGTCTCTCTCAACCGCATATACGCGTGTATCCCCGCCTTCGCCGAGAGGGTGTCCACGATGGTTTCCAAGAGGATGGCGTCCACCCCTTCCTCCGCCAGCACGCACATCTGTTCATAGTACGCCTGCTCCATCTCATCGAACGTGAGCGCGCGCGCCGCAGGGTCGTCCACCGACTCGCTCATAGAGAGCAGTTTGGTGGTGGGTCCTACATCGCCTATCACAAACCGCGGCTGCTCAGGCGTGAGTGCCGTCATGCGGTCGGCTTCCTCACGCGCCAGCCGCACGCCCGCGCGGTTGAGCCGCTCCACCAGTGCCGCCATCCCGCCGTCGAGATAATCGCTCGGCAGTTCCTCCCCCGCCAAGGAGATACGCTGGCTGCTGAATGTGTTGGTCGTGATGATGTCCGCCCCCGCTTCCAAATAAGCGCGGTGAATGCCACGGATGGTCTCCGGCTCGCGCAGGTTGAGCAAGTCGCTCAGCCCCTTGCCCGACAGCATAGACCCCATCGCCCCGTCCAGCAACAATATCCTATTTTCTAATGCCTCTCGCAAACACATGATACTTTTAATTAAGAATTAAGAATTATGAATTAAGAATTATGAGTAGGCATGCCACGAAAACTCAGTTCCAATGCCCTCTTAATTCTTAATTCTAAATTCTTAATTATCAGCCAGCCCCGCTGCTTTAACTATCTGCTCCACCGACGGGCTGTTGTTCATCGTGTAGAAATGCACGCACGGCAGCCCCGCCGCTTTGTATGTCGCCGCCTGCTCGGTCGCCCATTCTATACCTGCTTTCTTCACGTCGTCGTTGGTCTGACACACGCGCAGCCGTTTCGCCAGTGCATCGGGGAAGTCCACATGGAACGTGCTCGGCAGCACCGTCAGGTGCGACAGCGTGCCCAGTGGCTTTATCCCGGGCAGGATAGGCACGTTTATCCCCGCCGCCCGACAACGCTCCACGAAGTCCAGGAACCGCCCGCAGTCGAAGCACATCTGCGTGAGGATAAACTCCGCGCCGAGGTCCACTTTGCGTTTCAGCGCGTCCATATCTGTTTGCAGGTTCATCGCCTCCTCGTGTTTCTCGGGGTACCCCGCCACGCCGTAGTGGAACGGGCTGCCGAACTGATGTTTGTCGCCGTAGAGCAGGTCGCCTTGGTTGAAGCGGTTCACCTGCTCGCAGAGTTCCGACGCATGCGTGAGACCGCCAATGCTCGGCACAAAGCGGTTGTCCTGCTTCGCCTTGTCCCCGCGCAAGACCAGTATATCGGTCATATTCAGCAGCGCGAGGTCTATCAACTCGTTCTCCGTGTCCGTCTGCGAGTAGCCGCTGCAGATGATATGCGGCACCACAGGCAACCCGTATTTCTGCTTGATGGCATACGCTATCGCCACCGTCCCGGGGCGCATACGCTCCTCCACACGGGTGAACACACCCGGGTGTAACTCCTTGTAAATAAAGTCCGAACGGTGGGACGTAACCGACACAAACAGCGGCCGGTAGGGCAGCAGGTGCTCTATCGTGTTGAAAATCTTATCGGAGTTGCTACCCCGCAGCGGCGGCAGCACTTCCAGCGAGAACCGCGTCTGCGTCTGCGCTTTCAGTAAGGCGGATATACTTGACATCATTTATGAATCGTAACTTATAAATCGCTCATTCGTAAGTCCTTTTGCAGATATTAGGAATCTTGCATTCCGACATCGTTATCTTACCAAAAAGTGCACAAAGGTACAAAAAAAAATCTAAACAAGCAAAACATATAGGGATTTTTGGCTGTTTTTGCACATTTTCTTGCATAGTTCAAAAAAAAACTGTATCTTTGCGGCAAATTTTATCAAATCGTTATACGAAAACGACGCTACAGCCCGGACTACCCGAATATCAATTCATACAATAAACATAACCTAAAAAACTAACATTATGATTTCCAAACGTTTAGAGGACGCTATCAACGCCCAAATCAATGCCGAGATGTGGTCGGCTTACTTGTATCTGAGTATGTCTGCTTACTGCCAAGACGCAGGCTATCCCGGTATTGCGAACTGGTTTGCTATCCAATTTAAGGAGGAGCAAGACCACGCAACGATTTTCTTCAACTACCTGCAAAGCCGCGGCGGTCGCGTGGTGCTGAAAGCCATTGACGCAGTGGAGACCGAGTGGGCTTCTCCGCTGGCAGCCTTCGAGCACACGCTGCAACATGAGCAGAAAGTTACTTCGCTGATTAACAATCTGATGTCGATTGCTATCGAGGAGAAAGACTACGCTGCACAGAGCCGTCTGCAATGGTTCGTGGACGAGCAAGTGGAGGAAGAAGAGAACGCGACGGAGTTGATTCAGAAACTGCGCATGGTAGAGGGCAACGGCTACGGCATGTACCAGATAGACCAAGAGTTGGCAGCCCGAGTGTACAAACAGGCATCGCCTTTGGCTACGGCGGAGTAAGGTATTGCATGGCAATCACTTTGTGTAACATGCAATGACCAACCGCAGGCGAGACGCCTGCGTCCCCAGTATAGTATGGCAAAAGAGATAACCAATCCGGCGAAGGGGATTTACAAAGACCGCGGGAGCAAGTTCCTCGCCTTTGCAGAGCCCATCGCCAATGAAGATGAAGCAAAGACGCGCATCGCGTGGTACAAAAAGAAGTACCACGATGCGCGTCATGTTTGTTATGCCTATCGTTTGGGGCAAGACCTCTGGCGCACGAAGGATGACGGCGAGCCGCACGGCACGGCGGGGCTGCCCATCCTGCGCTCGATAGACGCACAGGGATTGGACAATATATTAGTGGTGGTGGTGCGCTACTTCGGCGGCACGCTGCTGGGGACCGGGGGACTGATGGTCGCCTACCGCGAAGCCACCAAAGAGGCACTGAAACAATATGTAAATTTGTAAATTTGAAAATTTGAAAATTAGTTAGCCCCGATAGTCGCCCCGATAAATCGGAAAGCAAGTCCGGGACGCATACGATTCCGCATAGCAATTTTCAAATTTTCAAATTGCAATAACACTATGGCAGACCCGTACAAGAAAATTCGCGCATACAGAGTGGGCTGGCTGCTCGCCGTTACCGACTGGCTGACCATCCTGCCAGTGCTCAAATGGTTTGAGCGCAAGACCACCACATCGGTGAAGTTAGCCTATCTGGGCGACCGCAAACAGATAGAGCAGGACATGAAACATGGTGCGTGCTTCCTGACGAACCACCGCGATATCTGCATGGACTCCGCGTGGCTCTCCATGCTCCTGCGCATGCGCTATTTCATTCGCCCGTATATCGGTATCGGCAACAACCTGTTCGCCAAATGGTGGATAGAGCCTGTGGTGCGCTTCCTGCGCTGCTTCGTGGTGATACGCAACGGGTCGCTGCACGAGCAGGTGGAGAACGCCAAGACCCTCTCCCACTACATCAACGACCTGCGCCGACGGGGCAAGTCCATCTGGCTGGCGCAACGCGAAGGGCGCGCGAAAGACAGCAACGACCTGACGCAACCGGGGGTGCTGAAGATGCTCACGTTCGACGCCCCCGACTTCTTTGAGGCGGTGAAGGCACTGAACATCTGCCCCGTCTCCATCACCTACGAGTACGACCCCTGCGACTACCTGAAAGCCCGCGAGATGCAGCAGAAACGCGACAACCCGCGCTGGCGGAAATCGAAAGCCGACGACCTGCGCTCCATGCAGACGGGCATACAAGGCTTCAAGGGGCGCGTTACCTACCGCCTCACGCCGAGTATCAACCACGCCTTGGAGCAGTTACTGCAAGAGCAGCCCGAGGCAAAGCAACTGAACCGCAATGAGCAGATTCAACTCGTCTGCAACCTCATCGACCGACAGATACACGCCGGCTATGAGATTTATCCGCACGACGCCGCCTTCGACAAGTATATAGAGAGCCGATTGGCACTCATCAAACTGAGCAACAAAGACGAGGCGTTCCTGCGCGAGAAACTATACGAAATGTACAATAATCCTATTAAGAACTATGAAAAGAGCCATCTTCCCGGGTAGTTTTGACCCGTTCACCTTAGGGCACCACGACATCGTGCTGCGTGGGCTGGAGTTGTTTGACGAGATAGTCATCGGCATAGGCAGAAACAGCACGAAGAAAGAGACTTTCCCCATCCGCGAGCGCGAGGCGGCGATACAGAAACTGTACAAAGACGAGCCGCGTATCCGCGTGATGATTTACGACTGTCTGACTGTCGATTTCGCGAAGCAGATGGATGCCCATTTCATCCTGCGCGGGATTCGCTGCGTGTCCGATTTTGAGTACGAGCGCAACATGGCGGAGGCGAACAAACAGTTGGGCGGTATAGAGACCATCATCCTCTACACGCGCCCCGAGTACGCGCATATCTCCTCCACCCTCGTCCGCGACCTCTACTCCTACAACAAAAACGTCTCCGCCTTTGTGCCTACCAATCTGAGATAGCGGGATATATATCACAACATCGTAAAAATACTTCGTTGAGGACATTCCCTACACAATCTGCCCCTCCGATTATGATAAGTTTCTTAACAATTGGTTAGGCAGCCTTTGGGGTGTAACATATTTGCAATCTCCTATATCACTCTTTGCCGCAGTTGCAGCATGCACCAGTTGTTGCGGGTGCGTTGGTTCGTGAGACGGAAACCGACCTCCTCTGCTGCGGCTATGAGGGCGGGGGCATCCTCTTCGTAGAAGCCGCTGAGCCAGACCTCTTTGGTTAGGCGGGCGTAGAGCGGGAGTTGGCTGAGGAGGATGTTGCGGTGGATGTTGGAGAGGATGAGGTCGAA
>JBJECI010000079.1:0-2092 GCA_051870915.1 Paludibacteraceae bacterium | reverse complement strand
CGTCCCGACAAGTCGGGATAAACGAAGCGGGGCGGGGGAGTACGCCCGCGTCCCCAGTGGATGCCTGCGCACCCGGATATTGCGTACCCGGACAAGCATTGCTATTTCTATGCTCTTTTCTTCGTCCTTGTTTCGAGTCGTTTTCGAGTCGTTTTCGAGATTGGAGGCTGTTGGGTGCTTATTGAAACGGTAGTTGTTATTAGTTGGTATAGCTGGTATAGTGGTTATAGTTGCTATAGGAGCGATGTGTGGGCGGCGGGGATGATTTCGGTAAGTTGGGGTGGAAACGGGGAAAAACGGACTATCCTAGCGTATGGAAGCGGTTTTCAAGTTCTTTTATACGCTCCATCAGTTTCTCAAATGACAACTTGTTGCCATATATCATTGTCTCGCACATCTGTCGGTAATCTTCTTTCCAATCAGCCCAAAATTTATCAGGCGGGCATAGTACGATGACTTTTCGGAAATCGGTCGAATAATCCACATCCTTCATAGACGTGAATACAGAGCGGTGATGTTGTACACTTCGCCACAAATCGTTATCTTCCATCGCTGCCTTGGCAAAGTTCAAATCCATCATCCGCTCCAAATCATACAAATGGCGTGAACGTCGGTTAGCAACCATCGTGTCGCGCTCAATGGAGAATAACTCGTGCAATAAGCATGCTTTCTCCACGAATGTTTTTGCAGGGGCTGCCGCTATAATTTCAGGATTGGTAAGCGAAGTGCTGATAGTTGGGAAACTACTTTCTATCATACTTGTAATATGACAAGCAATAGTGGGCTCCATCAACGAGCGTGCACCTACCTCAAGCACAACTTCATTCTTCAAATAACCATATTTCTCCTCCAGCAACGACGGATACTTGATAAAAATACGCCTTGGTTCAGGGTATGTTGAATCACCCTCTCCGTCTGGTTCTACCTCAATAGTCAAGATGTTGGTCAGCCCGTATTTGTTCAAGCCCTCATAGAGAATCGGTGCAAGTGTTTCTCTGACATACAACGATGACTGCTTACGCAGGTTTTTCAATTGCTTTTTTGTCAAGTCTCCGTTTAATCCATATGTTGTCGGGTCGATGGCAATATCTATATCCTCTGAAAAACGTTCAATCAGATTACCTATCTTCGATAACGAAGTTCCCCCTTTGAAAAGGATATTCGCGTCTAAATCAAGACTAAACAAGATTTGCAGAACACAAGTAACCCACATATCCTTTTCAATGGCAACGGCAGGAAGATGGATGTTTTCTTCTGCATTGCGCAAAACCATACGCTTCTGCTCATCTGACAATGTGTGAAAATTATTCATATAACGCTGTTATTTGCTTTTTTACCCAAGCAGGCATTAGTTTCAAATCCATTTCCGAAATACGTGGTTGCTGCTTCAGTATCTGTTTAAGCGTTGCTATTTGCTCTTGCGAAAGATTGTCCTTGCCAATCTCTTTGAGGGCAATAAAAACCAACTGCGCAAAAGAACTCTCAAAAGCAAACGTCTTAGGAGCAGCATGCTTGAATACAATACTCCTGCCATTTCTTATATCTACTTTCCGTCCTTCACCATTCGTAACATATACTGCGTTCATAGGGACTTGTGTACTCAACCCAAGTTTATTGACAGCGTATGCTCCGGCAGGTGCTATCAGCGTTCTATCGCGATTGGCAAGGCATAACGCAATTTCATCAAAAGTAGGATAAATCACACCTAACCCGAGTTCCGTTTCTATCTTCGGATAACAATATACCCCTCTTGCGACACGGATAATTTGCCCTGATTCGGTGAGACGCTCTATGGCTTTTTGTACAGCAGAGGATGAACCATAGTGGGCAAAACGAGAAGGAGTGAATGCGACTCCCCTACCGCTCTTCTTTAATGATGTTAATATCTTATTCTCAATAGATTGCATTTGTTCTTTACTTGAATTTTGTCGCAAATTTACTATAAAATTACGACATACGCAAGTGTTTTAGCAAAAAAAATCTATTTTACCATCATTTTTCTATAAACAGTAGGGAGATTGGAGGGTGGCACCTACCACGTAGTTGCTGCCGCCGATGAAGATAAGGTCGTCGGGTGAGGCTTCGGCAAAGG
>JBJECI010000078.1:0-10479 GCA_051870915.1 Paludibacteraceae bacterium | reverse complement strand
CAAGTTTATTTACAAAAAAAATCTACAAATCGAACCATCCGCGAAGAAATCTAAGCACACCACACATACCCCATGTCTCCGACCCAAGATTTACCGGTAAGAAAACAAGAGAAAGTATTAAATAATTTGCATATATCGTTTTTTTTCTATATCTTTGCAGCCGATTTCTTTTGGCAATTCTATGCTTTCCTCAGCGAATACAAGCGATTACACCCATTTGATGGCGCGAAGGATACGACGTATCCTGCTTGTTTGCAACAATTACGACAGTTTTGCGCTGGAAGAAGACGGGCATATCGACGTGCAGATTGCGCAGGAGTATGCCGAACTCAACCTGAGCAACCCGCCCGCCATCATCCGCGCTGAGACCACAGGCGAAGCCTTAGGGCGGCTGAACGAGGGGTTTGACCTGATTATCATCGTGAGCAACGGGGCACACGGCGTGCTGGACGACGCGGCGAAGATGAAGTCGATTGCGCCGGAGACGCCGATTGTGTTGCTGTCGGCATTCTCAAAGGTAGCGTTTCAGCAGAGTACACAATTGCTTAGTAGTGGTGCGGCCTGGAGACCGCACCTCCATGAAGCACCCGGACAGGCTATTGACTATTTCTTCTGTTGGAACAACTCGGCGGACCTTATCATCGCCATTATCAAACTATTAGAGGACAAACTGAACGCAGAGCACGACATCCTGACCGAGGGTGTTCGTGCTATTATTTTGGTGGAGGACTCGGTTCGCTACTACTCGACTTACCTGCCGCTGCTCTATAAGTTGGTGCTGCAACAGAACAAGATAGCGATACAAGACGCGCTGAACGAGAAGCAACAGATAGTGCGCAAGCGGGCGCGTCCGAAAGTGCTGATGGCGACCTGCTTGGACGAGGCGATGAGCCTGTACAACCGCTACAAGCACAATATCATCGGCGTGATTTCCGACATCGGTTTCGTGCGCCACAAGGGCGACCCCGCCGATACGGAGCAGTTGGACGCGGGCTTGGAACTATGCCGCCTGATACGGCACGACAACCCCACCATGCCCTTCCTCTTGCAGAGTTCGCAGGAGAGCATGCGGGAGATGGCGGAGCAGATGCACGTGGGGTTCATCGTGAAGAAGAGCAAGACGCTGACGCAGGAGTTGAGCGACTATATCGGTCGGGAGTTCGGCTTCGGGGACTTCGTTGCCATCGACCCTCGCACCCACGCGGAGATAGGGCGGGCGCATGACTTGGAGGCGTTTGAGCACCTGATAGCGCGTATCTCGCCCGAGGCATTCCGCTACTTGAGCGACAATAACTACCTGAGCAAATGGCTCTTCGCGCGCGGCTTGTTCGCCATCGGGCAGCAGGTGAGCCCGCTGACCATCAAAGACGATTCGGACATTGAGCGCGTGCGGAATATCAACGTGAAGACCATTCACGACTACCGTATCAACCAAGCGCAGGGCGTGGTGGCGAAATACCATCCCGAGAGTTACAACGACACTATCTGGTTCGCGCGTTGCGGCAACGGCGCGTTGGGCGGGAAAGGCAGAGGACTGGCGTTCCTAAACCATATCTTGCAGAAATACGACCTCTACGACCAGTGGGAGGGCGTGCGCATACTCGTGCCGCGGACGATGGTGATAACGACCGACTATTTCGACCAGTTCATACACGACAACGGCTTGCAGTACGTGATTAACTCGGAGATTTCGGACGAGGAGATACTGTCGGAGTTTGTGGCTTCCACCCTACCCCGCGACCTGACGGAGGCGTTGCGGCACTTCATACGCGTATCGCACAGACCGATAGCCGTGCGGTCGTCCAGCAAGTTGGAAGACTCTTATTATCAGCCGTTTGCGGGGGTTTACTCCACGTATATGATACCGCACACGGAGAACGAAGACCAAGAGTTGCGGTTGCTGTCGAAGGCGATCAAGTCGGTGTATGCGTCGGTTTATTACGCCGCCTCGCGCGGATACATCACCTCGACCGCCAACGTGCTGTCGGAGGAGAAGATGGCGATTATCGTGCAGGAGGTGTGCGGCGAGCGCGAGGGCGACTACTACTTCCCCGTGATAAGCGGCGTGGCACGCAGTATCAACTTCTATCCCGTGGGGTACGAGAAGCCCGAAGAAGGGATAGTGAAGGTGGCATACGGACTGGGGAAAGCCGTGGTGGACGGCGACCAAGTGCTGCGTTTCTCTCCCGCGCACCCGAAGCACGTGATGCAGACCTCGACGCCCGACCTGACCATGCGCGAGACGCAACAGTATATGTACGCGCTGTCGCTGCAGCCGGAGCGCTTCAAGACCTCGGTGGACGACGCCGTCAACCTCGAGCGGATACCTATCAGCCAATGCGAAGGGCTGTTCCCGTCGCTGCGCCTCGTGGCGTCCACGTTCGACATGGAGAACATGCGCATGGTGGACTCGTGCTACCCGCAGGGACCGCGTTACATCACGTTTGCACCGCAACTGAAATTCAACACTTTCCCGCTGGCGGACATCGTGAAACGCCTGCTGGAGATGGCACAAGCGGAGATAAAATGCCCCGTGGAGATAGAGTTTGCCGTGAACTTGGAGCACGAGCCCGTGGTGTTTCACGTGCTGCAGATACGTCCTATCTCGGCGGACGGGCTGACGGCGAAAGTGGATTGGGAGAACGTGGATTGTTCGCACCCTATCATCTCCTCCGGCTCGGCGCTGGGCGTGGGCAAGGTGGAGGGCGTGCGCGACATCATCTATATAAGGAGAGAGCACTTCGACATCCTGCGCACGCGGGAGATGGCTCAGACCATACGGGCATGGAACAAGCAGTGTCAAGCCGCCGGCACGCCCTACGTGCTGATAGGGTTCGGGCGCTGGGGGTCGCAGATACCGACGCTGGGCGTGCCCGTGCAGTGGAGCGACATCAGCGAGGCGAAAGCGCTGGTGGAGTGCTCGCTGGAGGACTTCCGCGTGGACCCCAGCCAAGGGTCGCATTTCTTCCAGAACATGACCTCGTTCAACGTGGGGTATATCAATGTGGACCCGTTTGCGCGGGCGGATGACGCCTACGACTTTGCGCAGTTGGACGCCCTGCCGGCTGTGGAGGAGACGGAGTTGGTAAGGCATGTGCGGGTTTCACAGGACCTGATTATATATATTGACGGGTATAATAGTCGGGCTATCATTTCCGCAGGGGGATGTCCCCTTTGATTCCGCAATAGGGTGCGGCCTGGAGACCGCACCTCCATGAGATGCCCCGCCCCCTTTCCCCCTCCCCGCAAGCGGGGCGGGGGAGTTGCAGAAGACCGCACCTCCATGAGATGGTAGTTCGTTCTGAACTATCCGCCCGCGAGACTGTCGGGGCGTCCCCAGTGGCAATGCCATCGTAAATCGTAATTTGTAAATCGTAAATCATATTTATGTTTGTAACAGTCGCTACCGCCATTTTGATGCTTTTGGCAGGTATAGGTATCTTCCTTGTTGCCTGCCAGATGATGTCCAGTAACCTTGAGTCTGCCAGCAGTGAACACCTGAAAGCCCTCTTCTCGAAGATAGGCAAGAGCAAGTTGCTCGGTGTGGGTATCGGTGCATTGAGCACCGCGTTGATACAGTCGTCCGGTGCCACCACCGTGATGGTGATTGGTTTCGTGAACGTAGGTATCATGTCGCTGGCGCAAGCCGCCACGATTATCTATGGTGCCAACATCGGTACCACCATCACGGCGCAGATTGTCGCCCTCGGTCTGTCGTCCGGCGGCGGCCTGAGCACTACCACCATCTTCGCCGCGCTGGCGGGTATAGGTGCGTTCATCTGCCTATTTGCCAAGCACGATATGTGGAAGAAAGTGGGCGGTATCATCACAGGTTTCGGTATGCTCTTCGTCGGTTTGAGCATGATGTCCGGCTCTATGGAAGACTTCGCCCAACTGGACGCCGTGAAGCAGTTCCTCGCCACGATAGGCAACCCGATACTGCTCGTGGTGATTGGTGCGCTCTTCACCGCCGTTATCCAGTCGTCGTCGGTGATGACCTCGGTGGCTATCACGATGGTGGTGGCGGGGCTGATATCCCTTAACCAAGGTATCTACATCACGCTGGGTTCGAACATCGGTTCCTGCGTGGTGGCGATTATCGCCGGTATGACGAGCGGCAAGAACGCCAAGCGAACGGCACTTATGCACCTGATATTCAACTGCTTTGGTGTGATTGTATTCCTAATAGTGGCGTTTATTCTCTATCTTGCCACGAAGGGTGAACTGGACTTCGGAATCCTCTTCGAGCGCATGTTCCCCGATGCGCCGCAAGTGCAGATGGCTATGTTCCACACGATATTCAACTGCGCAACGGTGGTAGTGATGTTACCGCTGACGAATCTGCTGGTGAACATCGTGTGCCGTATCATCCCCGACAACTTCGCCGTGGAGAAAGGCGAGTCGGCAAAGCCGCACTTCTTCTTTGTGGATGAGAAGATGCTCCGCACGCCGATTATTGCCGTTCGCCAGGTGAAGTTAGAGATAGAGCACATGGCGGCAGTGGCGATGCACAACTACGACATGGCGATTTCGATGATTTGCAGCCAAGACTTCAGCCAGAAAGAGGAGTTCGGCCGCAACGAGGCGCAACTGAACTACCTGAATAACTTCCTCGTGCAGTATGTCGTTCGGTTGAACTCCAAGCCGCTGAACGAGATAGACCACCGCTACCTATCCACCACCATCCGCAGCATTGGCGACCTGGAGCGCATTGGCGACTACGCGACCAATATCACCGAGTACGCGGAGGTGCTGCGCGACCATAAGGTGGCGTTCTCCGACAAGTTAAAAGAGGAGATAGAGCAGGTGCGCGAAGGGGTGTTCAGCGTCTATCAAAGCGTAATGAAGGCGTATATGGAGGTGAGTCTTGAGGCGCTGGAAGATGCCAATCGGCAGGAAGACCAAGTGGATAAACTGACCGACCAGATGGCAGACCGCAACGTGGAGCGCCTGTCGGCAGACGAGTATATCCCCGTGGTGGGCGCGGAGTACCTGGAGTTGGCGAGCGACTCCGAGCGTATCGCCGACCACCTTATCAACGTGGGCAAGACCATCCGCACCCTACTCCGCCCCGAGAGCATTGAGAAGTTCTGAATATAGCAAATGTTGTTTGCGTAGTTTTCGTAGTTAACGTAGTTTGTGTAGTTAACGTAGTTTTCGTAGTTTTCGTAGTTAACAAAAAGAACGTAATCTATAAAAAATCCGTTTTATGAAAAAGGAAGTTATTGCAGCCGGGATTGTGGCTGTGGGAATTGCTCTGGCAGGGCTTTGTGTCGGTTTGGGCTTGAAGTATATTACCGATAGTCGGCGCACAGTGGACGTGAAGGGACTCTCCACGCGGGAGGTGAAAGCCGACTATGCCGTTTGGCCGCTGTCGTACAGCGTAGAGAGCAACGACATTCGGCAGGCATACACCGAACTGAACCGCACCACCGAGGCAGTGCGCGCGTTCTTTATGGAGAGAGGCTTCACGGCGGAGGATATCCGACAGGGAAACACACAGGTAACCGACCAATGGGCGAGTTACTACGGTGTGCGTCCGCAGTATCGTTACAGCGTCTCTACCTCGCTGATTATCAGCACGGCGAACGTAGATTTGGTGATAGCAAGCCAAGGTTGTCAGAGCGAGTTGCTCGGCAAAGGTATTATCGTTTCTTCCAACGACTGGTCGCTGGATTATCAGTTCAATGGGCTGAACGAACTCAAACCTTCGATGATTGAGGAGGCAACGAAGAATGCACGCGCCGTGGCGCAGAAGTTTGCTGATGATGCCAACTGCTCGTTGGGCAGCATCTGCACCGCCCGACAGGGGCAGTTCTCGATTGATAGCGACCCCTATCAGCCGTGGGTGAAGCACATCCGCGTGGTAACCACGGTGTCGTATTTCTTAGACTAAGAAGGTATTCCTAAAAAAAGGCTTTCTAACTTGAGTTGTTAGACAGCCTTTTTGGTTTGTGAATGGTTTATAAGGTGCTAAAATCACCGCAAGAACCTTCGTTGGTACGGCTCCCGATGAATTCCAACCGCATCTTCTTGAAAGCCCCGACAGGTCGGGGCGCACCCTGACAGGCTGCGCACACCGGACTGTCTCGGTAGAGTTTCGGTATTGCCTGCTCATTGACCCGTTCAGATACCGAGCAGGAACCGAGCTGGAACCGAGCTGGAACCGAGCAGAATGGCTGAGGGGGAAGAGGATAAAGGGCGGCGCACTTTCGATATTGCCGGTCGCTACGCTCACACTTATTATAACGCGAACTCGAAATAAGAAACACATACATCGAAACGACGATGATTTTTTATTTCAACAAAAAATTCCAAAAATTATTCAATTATTATTTTCTCTTTAACATATAATTTTCATGTAATTATTCTTTAATTCATTACCAAAAAACAAATTAGTCTCTGACTGCTGAAAGTATAGGCTTATATCGAACTCACATTATTATGCGTCCCGACTAAGTCGGGACGTCCTCAGTCTATTTGGTGCGGCCTATAGACCGCACCTCCTTGAAAGCCCCGACACGGGCGGTCTGCACACGATGGAAGGCGTGCGGAGGGCATTGACTACCAACGCAGATGCGAGTTAGACGAGTTGGGGCAGAGACGAAGCGTCGTGCCATCGCAGAAGAGCGGGCGCGATTGATGCAATGCCGCTTGCAAGGGGGATTCCGTTGATTCCGTAGTTTCCGTTGATTCCGTAGTTTCCGTTGATTCCGTAGTTTCCGTTGATTCCGTTGTTTTCGTTGGTTCCGTTGATTGCGTGTTGGTGTTTGGGCAGAGGTAGAAACGGAGGGCAGAGGATGAGGGGTATTGGGCGAAGAAGGGGGAGTCGGAGAGATACCAGCAGAGGTGGTCGATGGGGAAATGGGCGAGGGCGGCGCGATGGAAACGCAGGATATGATGCACCTGCTTGGGGACGACCTTAATACCTACTCTGCCGTCCTTGAAATACGCCACGCAGACCACGCGCGTCTTCCGTCCACCCTGCGCCTGCTGTGCCTGCTCGGGGGTGAGGCGGTGGGAGATACGGATATGTCTGCCTGCGGCATTCAGACGCGCCATCTCGGCGCGAAACAGGCGACCATGGGCAGAACTGTCCTGCCATTGGTTGACCGCGATAAAATAATGAATCATCTCGTGGAGAATCGTGTCCTCCACCACTTCCTCTGGCAGGTCTATGCGCGTGTTGATACGGAGGACGAAATCGGAATAATGCCACTTGCGGCTGAACAGTCCGCGCTCCTTGCGGTAACAGACCTTGCCGAGGAAGGTCTTGGCATTGCTTAGCTTGATGGGGATAGGCGGCAGTTGATTGCTGAAATACTGCCGATTGAAGTCGTCGAACTTCTGTTGGATATACGGGATGGTAACCATTTACGATTTACGAATTACGATTTACGATTTACGAATTAGTCCCGATCGGGCGGGGCGCACACGGACGATTTACGATTGCAAAAGTACTCAAAATTAAGCAGATACGCAAAATAAATTTGCATATATCGGAAAAAAGTTGTAATTTTGCGCGATTTTTAGCGAAAAGAACCAAGAGCAGGAGCGCTCTTAATTCTTAATTCATAATTCTTAATTAGTATATATGGCATTAAGCGAGCAAGAACAAGTGCGCAGGCAGAGCCTGCAAACCATGAAGGATATGGGTATCAACCCCTATCCTGCGGAAGAATATGTAGTAACCGGCTATTCCACGGATATAAAAGCCGCCTTCCAAGACGATGACGAGACGGCACAGTGGCACACCGGCACGCCCGTGCGTATCGCGGGGCGACTGATGTCGCGCCGTATCATGGGCAAGGCGTCGTTCATCGAGTTGCAAGACTCGAAAGGGCGCATACAGGTCTATGTCAGCCGCGACGATATCCAAGCGCCCGTGCCCGAGGGCGAGCAGGCGACCACCGTGGAGCAGCAGATGTACAACGTGGTCTTCAAGAAACTGCTCGACATTGGCGACTTCATCGGTATCGAAGGTTTCGTCTTCCGCACACAGATGGGCGAGATCTCCGTCCATGCCAAGCAACTGACCGTGCTCGCCAAGAGCCTGCGCCCGCTGCCTATCGTGAAGTACAAAGACGGCGTGGCTTACGACGGCTTCAACGACCCCGAGCAGCGTTACCGCCAGCGCTATGTGGACCTCGTGGTCAACGAGGGCGTGAAGAGCGTGTTCCTCAAGCGCGCCACCATCATCCGCACCATGCGCCAGGTCTTCGACGAGGCGGGCTACACCGAGGTGGAGACACCTATCCTGCAACAGATTGCCGGCGGCGCGTCGGCGCGTCCCTTCATCACCCACCACAACGCGCTGGACGTGGATATGTACCTGCGTATCGCCACCGAGTTGTACCTCAAGCGCCTCATCGTCGGCGGCTTCGAGGGCGTCTATGAAATCGGGCGCAACTTCCGCAACGAGGGCATGGATCGCAGCCACAACCCCGAGTTCACCTGCATGGAACTCTACGTCTCCTACAAGGACTACAACTGGATGATGACCTTCACCGAGCAACTGCTCGAGCGTATCGCCATCGCCGTCAACGGCACCACGAAGGTGCAGATAGGCGACCACGAGGTGGACTTCAAGGCACCCTACCGCCGTCTCCCCATCCTCGATGCCATCCAAGAGAAGACGGGCTACGACCTGAGCACCATGAGCGAAGACGAGATACGCGAAGTGGCGAAGAAATACGGTGTGGAGGACACCGACAAGATGGGCAAGGGCAAACTCATCGACGAAATCTTCGGCGAGACCTGCGAAGGCACCTTCATACAGCCCACCTTCATCACCGACTACCCCGTGGAGATGTCGCCGCTCACGAAGATGCACCGCTCCAAGGCGGGACTCACCGAGCGCTTTGAGTTGATGGTGAACGGCAAGGAGGTGGCGAACGCCTACTCCGAGCTCAACGACCCCATCGACCAGTACGAGCGCTTCGTGGAGCAGATGAAACTTGCCGACAAGGGCGACGACGAGGCGATGGTGATTGACCACGACTTCGTCCGTGCCTTGGAGTACGGCATGCCCCCCACCTCGGGCATCGGCATAGGCATTGACCGTCTGGCTATCTTCCTCACCGGTCAGCCCACCATCCAAGAGGTGCTCCTCTTCCCGACGATGAAGCCGGAGGGATAATAATTATGAATTATGAATTAAGAGTGCACATGCTCTGAAACTCAATTCCAATGCCCTCATAATTCATAATTCTTAATTAGAAATTAGCAATGCCCTCATAATTCATAATTCATAATTCATAATTCTTAATTACTCAAGCCGTAGGCTACCGGTCTTTGCAGACGTGTGAACAATAAGTGTCCGAAGGTTTAGCAGATATTGTTTAACTAAAAAGGACTTATTGTCATGACACACTCTTCCCAGTGCCAACCTTCTCACAGGTGGCTTACGCTGACTATCCTCAGTATTTCTCTCTTGACCGTGATGGCGGGTGCTGCCGTAGCACCCGCCTTAGGTGCTGTGCGCGCCTATTTCGCCGACACGCCGCCCATCCTCATCCAACTCATCGTCTCGATGCCGGCGCTGTTCATCATCCTGACGAACCTCTTCTTCTCGCAACTCTGCCGGCTCATGCGCAACCGCACCATTGCCCTGCTGGGGCTGGCGCTCTATGTCTGTGCGGGCAGCGGCGCGTTCTTCTGCACGCATATCGGCGTGCTGCTGGTGCTCCGTGCCCTGCTCGGCGTGGCGGTGGGTATGCTGCTGCCGCTCTCCACGGGGCTGCTGGCGTACTATTTCCCGCCCGAACGCATGGCGCACCTCATGGGGCTCTCCGCGTTCATGAACCAGATGGGCGGCGTCATCGCCACCCTCCTGGCGGGGCTACTATGCACCATCTCGTGGAACTGCGCTTTCCTCGTCTATCTGGGCGGAATGCTGGCGATGGTGCTGGTGCTCCTCTTCCTGCCCAACGAGACGCTGCCGCAACGACCCAAGCAACTATCCATGTGGGCGACGCTGCGTAAGTTCCACCCCTCCGTGGCGGGTATGCTCTTGCTCATGCTTATCTTCTTTATCTTCCCCACGCATTTCGCCATGACGGGGCTCGCCATGGGGCTGTCGCAGCAGACGACCACGCTCCTCATGGTGGGACTGGACCTGATAGCCGCACTCGCGGGGCTTGCCTTCGGCAGGCTGATGGCATGGCTGCCGAGGAGCATGAAGTACGCGGCACCCGCGTGCCTACTGGCGGGCATGCTGTGCTTGGCGTTCGCAGGCAACGTGGCGGCACTCGTGGCGGGCTGCGTGCTGATAGGTATCGCCACGGGTTTGGGCGTGCCTTACCTGAACACCATCGCGAGTGTCAAGGGCGGCAAAGAGTCCACCACCACGGTCATGCCCTTGCTCGCCGCCGCGCTCAATGGCGGACAGTTCCTCTCCCCGCTGGTGGTAACGCCCTGCGCCAACCTCTTCTTCGGCGCAGACGACCCGCAGGGGGCATATAAGGTCGGCATTGGCAT
>JBJECI010000077.1:0-10545 GCA_051870915.1 Paludibacteraceae bacterium | reverse complement strand
GGGGCGGAGCGGGGGCTCTTGCCTGCTATCTATACTTTTCAAGAACATCCGAAAGAGGTGGTGAGCGGGGTGTGTCCGCCGTTGCTGACCACTCCCAAGGAGCGTTTTCGGCTATTAGAGCGGGAGGGGGAAGTGCATGTGCTTTCCTTCGTCGCCATACGGAGTCTGACCGCTGCAGCGTTCATGCGCAGGCTGCACGAAGAGGGCGTGAGCGCGCTGCTGATGGGCTATGACCACCATTTCGGTTCTGACCGTCTGACGAACTTTCGCGACTATGCCCGCATAGGCAAGGAGACGGGGATAGAGGTGTTGCCTGCCAAGGAACTGGCAGAAGACGGCTTGGGGCATGTGAGCAGTTCGGCGATACGTCGTGCGTTGTTGGCAGGGGATGTGGAAGCAGCCAACAGGATGTTGGGATATGGTTATTCCATCTGCGGCGAGGTGGTGCGCGGGAATGCCATCGGGCGCACTATCGGCTTCCCCACAGCGAACATCGACTATGCGACGGAGAAACTGCTGCCGCCGACGGGGGTGTATGCCGGCAGGTGCCGCGTGGGGGGAAAAGACTACCCTACTCTTGTGAATATCGGCACCAACCCGACGGTGGGCAATCAGCGCACGACCGTAGAAGGCTATTTGACCGGGTTTGCGGGCAATGTGTACGGGCAGCAGCTTTGCCTTCGACTGGAGCACTTTGTTCGCGGAGAGCAGAAATTTGGTTCGCTGCAAGAACTGCGGGAGCAGATAGCGAAGGACTTGCAGATGATAGGAGAATAGTTCACAAGAACTTATTTATTCAACATATAATTACCATGTTATCAATCAGTAGTTATTGCTGACAGAAACAACGTAATAGGCTGCCTACCGATGGGATAGACAGCCTATTATCGTGGATGATGGTTCTTGGTTAGCAGTCAGTGCTTATAGTGCGGTGCCGAGGATGGTGTAGCGCACTCTTTCGATGTTGAGGATGAGTTGTCCGTTCTCTATCGTCTTGAATACTTGGCGACCGTCAGTTGTTTCTTGGAGTCCTGTGCTTGCGCCCTGCACTTTGGTGAGGACAAGCAAGTTATAGTTGCTTGCTGCCTCCATACCAAATAGGAAACCAACTTCTGTTTCCACCTTCATGAGGTGCAAATCACCGTTGTTATCCGTATTCTCGATGGTTACATGGTTTTCTTCGTCTTGCAAGGTTACTTTCCAAGTAGCGCCGGATGCGGGTTTAGCGGCAGCGAAAGTTATCGTTACCCTATTCCATCTGTCCTTTGTCAAAGCCAAGAATGCACCCGTATGGTCTTGGATGGTGAAGCATGCGTCTTGTCCGTCCACGGATACGAAATCGAACTCGTGGGTTGCCTTGGGAGTGTTCTCATCTACGTATTTGGTAGCGGGAAGCATAACCACACTACCGGTTGTGGTTGTGAGCAGGTAGTTATCGGTTTCTCCAACGAGCGTAGAGGAAACATAGTACTTGCCTGCGTCAATAGTCTGTGCGGGTTCGTCTCCACCTTGACCGGGAACTTCTGCGAAGATAGTGTCTTTGCGTACAACCTCGGAGGTGAGTACAGCACCAGCCTCTGTCCATGCCACTGTTGCAGCAACGAATGTATAGGGGACATCTACCAAGTCTAATCCAATTTGGGTGAACAAGCCTGAGCGTACTCCTACGGGGCAATCTTCATTCATCTCTTCCTCCGACTCGTAGTAGCCGATGAACTCTTCTACCAAATCCTGCTCGGTGTAGGTTTCATCGAGGTAGTCTTCAGTATCGAAAGCAAAGAAGAAGACATGCTCTGTTTCGGGGTCGGGGGTAACCACATAGCCTGTTGCGTTCAGTTCGATGGTTACCGTAGCCGAAATGGGTTCGGGCTCTACCACGGGGATGAGGAAGGGATATTCCGCATTAGTTGCCGGTGCATTGACCGCCTGTTTGCAGACATACCAATTGGTGACCTCGCTTGTCTCCTCGTCAACATAGTGCTCGAAGAAGATTATTTTTTCCGTCTGCACATGGGAGATTTTCACATTACCTTCTTCCTCGTCCAATACTACGACTTTCCACTCACAGGCTTCGTTGGCAGTAGCAGAGGCTGCAAAAAAATTGTTGCGGGTGCTGGTATTCAGATAGTTAGTGCCATTCTTGATGTAGAACACAGCCTGCTTGCCTTCTACTGCTTCAAACTCAAACTCATGGATTTCGGTAGGTGTGGTTCCGTTAAACAGCGTTGCCCCCAAGTTGAAACTCCTGCCTGAGCCCATGCTTGCGAAGAACTGGTCATCCTCCTCTTCGCCTGCGAAAGTAGTAGCGATATAATACTTGCCCGGCTCAATGGTGGAAACGGGCTCTTCGGGCTCTACAGGCTCTTCGGGTGTTTCAGGTTCATCCCCTCCGCCTGCGCTTTTCGTGAAGACAGTGTCCACACGCACTACGTCGGAGGTGAGTGTACGCACGTTGTCTATTACGGAAACGGTAACTGCGAGAATCGTGTTGGAGCCATCGTCCGTTAAATTGCCACAGTTCTCAAAATCAACCTCTTTCGCACCAGCAGTATTGAGGATACCAAATTTGAGAGAACTCATCGAGGTTACATAGTTCTGCATGTAGGTTTGCGGCGTAACCGTTTCGGAGAAGTTGTAGGCAGCCGTTGCCTGCGCTACATAGAAGACAACTTCCGTAATCGGTTCGGGGGTTGCCACAAAGCCTGTGGAACTCAACGTGACTGTTACAATCGGTTTTGTCTGCGCGAAGGCAAACATTGCTACCATCAAAGCAGCAAAAAGGGAATAAACCTTTCTCATTGTTTTGTTGTTTTGTTAGTTAGTAAATAAAGCATCAGCCGATTGTTAATAGTCTTAAACAACCACGCCTATTGCTTGTTTTTAAGAATCTTGCGCAAAGGTAAAAAAAAACGACTCTTGCAAATTTTTTAATCCTTTTCTTTGTTTTTCCCTAAAAAAGAGCCTGTTTTGACTATTGAAGGGCAGAGAGTGGGCGTTTCTTCCGCCAAATACATACAAAAGGAAAGAACCCGACAGAATGCACCAGACTGTTGGTACTTGTTGTATCATCGGATCGTGGTTCGTCATGTGTTCTTTTTGCGAAATTTGGACAATCGAGGAGGGAATTGCAGAGGTAGGGCGGAGGCTCGGGAAAGGCTCTATTTGGTCTCGCTTATGTTACGGTAATGTTACGGTAATGTTACGGTAATGTTCCGATAATGATATGGGACAGTCAGAGGGGAATATCGGGGGAATATCGGAGAGGACGTTATTGGAAATATGGACAATTTTGGCAAGCACACGGTTGCCGGCTAAATACACAAAGACGACCACGATTTTTATTGCAACAAAAATTTCCAAAACTTTTTGTTTAACATATAATTCCGTATAATTAATCATTAATTCATTACCCCCAAAAACATAAATAGTTCGCAGATACCAGTGCCACGTTAATATACCCAAAGTTGAGTTATGTCGCCCCTTCGGGGCTTACAATGGATGTAAGTCTCCGTGTTCGTAGGGTTGCACCCTACGCTGTTTTATGTCGCCCCTTCGGGGCTTTGGTTTAGGTATTTTCCCGCATACACAGGGCACGTATGCCATTTTGGCAGGTAGGGCTGACAATTTGGCATTTGTTTGGCGGGAAAAAGGTTGTGGCACGATTATTGAACTATTTAGAGCGAATGCCTGAGGCAACAGGCTTCTAAGAAACCCACATGATTTACGAATTACGAATTACGATTGTATTTACTGATTAGGATTTACGATTTGTGATTGTATTTACGAATTGAGTTATGAGGTTTCCGACACAGAGAAACTATTGCCATAGACACTAACCTAACACTATTAAAATTTTATGATTATGCTACCGAGTAAAAGAAATGACCAGACATGGTTGCCGAGTTTATTCAATGATTTCTTTAGTGAAGAATGGCCAATGATGCGCACCGCTGCTTCTACCGCACCTGCCATCAACGTACTGGAAGACGAGCATGCTTACCACGTGGAGATAGCCGCTCCGGGCATGACCAAAGAGGACTTCTCCGCCCATGTGAACGACCAAGACGAGTTGGTGATTCTCGTGGAGAAGAAAGAGGAAAAGAAAGACGAGCAGAAGGACAAGAAGTACCTGCGCCATGAGTTCAACTACAGCCGCTTTGAGCAATCGCTCTTGCTGCCGGACAATGTGAACAAAGACGCTATCTCGGCAAAGGTTACCGACGGCGTGCTGCGCATCGAGTTGCCGAAACTGGACCCGACGGTACAGAAAGCACCTACCCGCGTGATTGACATTCAATAAGGAACGCGCCTATTTGACAAGAGGCTGTCTAACAAGTCAGGTTAGACAGTCTCTTTTTGTTTGTGAATGGCTTATAAGTGGCTAAAATCACCGCAAAAACCTTCATTTTGTCCCAAAACGCCCGTCCCGACAGTCGGGGCGTCCCCAGTATAAGACTTGTTAAACAGTCTCTTTTACTTTGTTATCAGAGTATTCAGAATAATCAGAATAATCTGAGATCGTGTAAAGCAATTTTTGTACGAAAATGACCGATGGATTTGTAAAAGAGCAGAAAAGGTTGGCGTATGTACGAAAAAAAGTGAAAAGATTTGCGTATATCAGAAAAAAAACGTACCTTTGCACCCGATTTCAGAATCAGAGGATAAATTTGACTGCTTGCGACCTCTATAAAACAATGCTAAAACCTTGTGCCTCAAGCGAAAACAGTCGGCTTGAGGCTTTTTTATCCCTAAACAAAACAAATGAACTACTTATTTACAAGTGAGTCGGTGTCGGAAGGACACCCCGACAAAGTGGCAGACCAAATCAGCGACGCTATTCTCGACAATTTCTTGGCGCAAGACGCCGACGCGCACGTGGCATGCGAGACGATGGTAACGACGGGGCAAGTGGTGATTGCCGGCGAGGTAACGAGTGCGAAGTACGTGGACGTGCAGCGTGTGGCTCGCGAGACAATAGCGCATATCGGCTACACGAAGGCGGCGTATAAGTTCGAGGCAGAGAGTTGCGGAATCTTCACCGCGCTGCATGAGCAGAGTGCGGACATCGCGCGCGGCGTGGACGGTCAGGGCACGGAGAACATAGGCGAGCAGGGCGCGGGCGACCAAGGGATGATGTTCGGCTATGCGACCAACGAGACGGAGAACTACATGCCGCTGACGCTGGACTTGGCGCACACCTTAGTCTATACGCTCGCGCGCATACGCAAGGAAGGCAAGGAGATGACCTACCTGCGCCCCGATGCGAAGAGCCAAGTAACCATCGAATACAACGAGCAGGGGGAGCCGCTGCGGATAGACACGATAGTGGTATCGACGCAGCATGACGCGGAGGTGAGCCAAGAGCAGATACGCGAGGACATCCGGCGCGTGTTGCTGCCGCGCGTGGCGACACGCGATGCGCGGTATGCGGCGCTGCTGCAAGGCGAGTACAAGTTGCTGGTGAACCCGACGGGGATGTTTGTGATAGGCGGTCCTCACGGGGACACGGGCTTGACAGGACGCAAGATAATCGTAGATACCTACGGCGGCAGAGGTGCTCACGGCGGCGGGGCTTTCTCGGGCAAAGACCCATCGAAAGTGGACCGTTCGGCAGCCTACGCGGCGCGTTGGATAGCTAAGAACATGGTGGCGGCAGGCGTGGCGCGCGAGATGCTGGTGCAGGTGTCGTATGCGATAGGCGTGGCGCAGCCCGTGAGCCTGTTTGTGAACACCTTCGGGACAGCGCAACACGGACTGACAGACGGCGACATCGTGAAGATGATTGAGCAACTGTTTGACCTGCGTCCTGCGGCGATAGTGCGCGACTTGAAACTGAAGCAACCGATATACGAGGAGACGGCTCGGTACGGGCACATGGGACGCACTAACGAAGTGATAACCAAGACTTTCGTGGACGAGAACGGGCAGCCGTTCAGCCGCGAAGTGGAGTTGTTTACGTGGGAGAAACTGGATAAGGTGGAGGAGATACGGAAGTTAATTCAATTATGAATTATGAATTATGAATTATGAGAGGGGAGACGAAACAGCGGTTATTGGTGAGCGGGATTGTGGTTGTGGCGGTGGTGCTTGACCAGTTGCTGAAAGTGTATATCAAGACGCATTTCATGTTGGGCGAGGCGCGACCGATAACCTCTTGGTTCTGGCTATGCTTTGTGGAGAACAACGGCATGGCGTTTGGCATTGAGTGGTTCTCGAAGTTGGCATTGACGCTTTTCCGCATTGTGGTGGTGGGATTGATTGGATGGTTTGTGCATGTGCTGATTCAGCGGCAGCAGGAGGGGAGACCTGTGCGGACGGGGTATCTGGTGTGCCTTGCGTGCGTGATAGCCGGTGCGCTGGGGAATATCATCGACTGCGTGTTCTACGGCAAGATTTGGGGCTACGCGGGGTGGTTCTACGGCAAGGTGGTGGACATGTTCTACTTCCCGTTGATTCACAACTCGGCGGGCGAGGTGATTTTCTTCCGACCCGTGTTTAACTTGGCGGACTCGTTCATCACTTGCGCCGTTATAGTGCTGCTGATATTCTACCATCGCGACCTGAATGAGTCGCTGAACGGGATAGAATGGCGACCGAAGAAGAGTGAGAAAGCATAGGTTCATATTGCTTGCCTTTTGGTTGGGCGTGGTGTGCTTGACGGGCTGTCGCCCTCGCGGGGTGTTGTCGTCGCGGGAGATGCGCAGCGTATTGCACGATTTGCACCGCGCGGATGCCATCTTGCAGGTGGCGGGCTACAACTACGGACACGACGCGGCGCTGGCGAAGTACTATCAGCAAGTGCTTGAGAAACACGGCATTACGCAGGCGCAGTTCGACTCATCGCTGGTGTGGTACACCGACCATCCGCAGCGTTTTGACAAGATTTACCCGAAGGTGGTGGCGGACTTGGAAGCAGAGCGGACGGCATGGGAACTGGCACACGAGGAGCGGGAATTGCAGTTGCAGCCGGCAACGGCGGAGGTCTCTGCCGCTGAGGTCTTGCAGGCGGAGCGGCAGTTGGAGGAGACGGCATGGCGGTTCGTGCACGGCTTGCGAGTGCGCTATATCATGGGCGCAGCGCAGGACAGCATAGCGCAGGACAGTGTGCCGTTGTTGGGGCCGATAGGCATGGAAAACCTACCCATTGACTCCACGAAACAGCGAGAAACGCCTGAAAATGACATAAAAATGCAAAAAAGTGCGCGAGATTCTTGCGTATTCAAAAAAAAAGTAGTACCTTTGCACGCTTTTTCGGGCTTACGCCCAAAAGATAACTAAATTTATTAACGCCAAGTTGGGCAGTTGCACTGATTCTAATTAAGAATTATGAATTAAGAATTAAGAGTGCGTAAAAAGGTCTGTCGGCTTGGTCTAAAAAACAACAGATTAATGGATACTTTAAGTTACAAGACAGTGTCGGTAAACAAAGCGACCGCTCAGAAAGAGTGGGTTGTTATCGATGCTCAGGACCAGATTCTTGGTCGTATGTGCTCGAAGGTGGCAAAACTGCTGCGCGGTAAGTACAAACCTTCGTACACTCCGAACGTAGATTGCGGCGACAACGTAATCATCATCAACGCCGACAAGGTGCAATTGACCGGCAACAAATGGAACGACCGCGTGTATGTTCGCTATACGGGTTTCCCCGGCGGTCAGCGTGAGATGACTCCCGCACAGTTGATGGCGAAAGGTGCAGACCGCCTGATTATCAAGGTGGTAAAAGGTATGCTCCCGAAGAACCGTCTCGGTGCTCGCCAAATCACCAACCTGCACGTGTTCGCAGGTCCGGAGCACAACATGCAGGCTCAACAACCCAAAACAATTGATATCAACACCCTTAAATAATAGAAGCAATGGAAGTAATTAATGCATTAGGTCGTCGTAAATCGGCAGTAGCCCGCGTTTACGTTAGTGAAGGTGCAGGTAAGATAACGATTAACGGTCGTGATATCGAAACCTATTTCCCTTCTTCTATTCTTCGTTACATCGTGCTGCAACCGCTGAATAAGTTGGAAGTAGCCGAGAAGTACGATATCAAGGTGAACCTCGACGGTGGCGGTTTCAAAGGTCAGGCAGAGGCATTGCGTTTGGCAATCGCTCGTGCGCTGGTGAAAATCAACCCTGAGGACAAGGCTGCATTGAAGGCAGAAGGCTTTATGACTCGTGATGCTCGTGAGGTAGAGCGTAAGAAACCGGGTCAACCCAAAGCCCGCAAGCACTTCCAGTTCAGCAAGCGTTAATACGAACAACTCCAAATCGTGCAGATGTCTCTCGGGACCTACTGCACGATTCTTTTGCGTTGCCTAAAAGCAGTTCTCGCTTGTTGGAGGGGGATAGACACCTAGAAATCCTAGAAAAACTAGAAATTCTAGGTGATGGTGGCTCCTCTGATGTAGGGCTGGCGCGGAAGCACGGAGAGAAACAAAACAAATAAAACAAAACATTAAAAAACTTACAGAAATGAGAACGAATTTTGACCAACTTCTCGAAGCAGGTTGCCACTTCGGGCACCTGAAACGCAAATGGAATCCCGCCATGGCTCCTTATATATATATGGAGCGCAACGGTATCCACATCATTGACCTGAACAAGACCGCTGTTAAGATTGACGAGGCAGCAGAGGCACTGAAAAACTTGGCTAAGTCCGGTCGCAAGGTGCTGTTCGTAGGTACGAAGAAACAAGCGCAAGACGTAGTTGCCGCTCACGCACAAGAGGTGAGCATGCCTTACATCACGGAGCGTTGGGCAGGCGGTATGCTGACCAACTTCCCCACGATTCGCAAGGCTGTGAAGAAGATGGCTACCATCGACAAGATGACCACCGACGGCACTTTCGATAACATCTCGAAGCGCGAGAAACTGCAAATCACCCGTCAACGCGAGAAGTTGGAGAAGAACCTCGGCTCTATCGCTGACATGACCCGTCTGCCGAGCGCAGTGTTCGTAGTGGACGTGATGAAAGAGCATATTGCTGTGGCAGAGGCTAACCGTCTGGGTATTCCCGTATTCGGTATTGTAGATACCAACTCGAACCCGAACAACATTGACTTCGTTATCCCTGCAAACGATGACGCAACGAACTCTATTGACGTGATTCTGAGTGCTGTATGCGGTGCTATCCGCGAGGGCTTGGAGGAGCGCAAGGTAGAGAAAGCGGACGAGGAAGCAGCACAGGCACAGGCCAACACCGAGGCACCTGCTCCCAAGGAGCGTCGTCAGCGCGTTCGCAAAGCCGCAGCCGACAAGGCAGAGAAGCCTGCAGAGGCACCCGTAGAGGCTGCTCCCGCAGAGGAAGCACCGGCAGCAGAGACTCCCGCAGCAGAGTAATTTGGTTAAACCGTAAAATTGGAGAATAGAATATGGCTGTTTCATTAGCAGATATTAAGAAACTGCGCGACATCACAGGCGCAGGTATGATGGACGTCAAGAAGGCTCTGGAAGAGGCCAACGGCGACTTCGAGGTAGCCAAGGACCTGCTCCGCAAGCGCGGTCAGGCTATCGCTGCCAAGCGTAGCGACCGCGAGGCATCGGAGGGTTGTGTATTGGCAAAGGCAGAGAACGGGTTTGGCGCTATCGTAGCCGTGAAGTGCGAGACTGACTTCGTGGCAAAGAACGCTGACTTCGTAGGATTGGTAAAACTGATTCTCGACGTTGCCATGAACCACAAGCCTGCTGACTTGGAGGCGTTGAAGGCTATCAAAGTAGGCGACCTGACGGTGGCTGAGTTGGTAACCGAGCGTTCGGGTGTAACCGGCGAGAAGATGGAGCTGAGCGACTATGCTTTCCTGAGTGCTCCGAAGGTAGATGCTTACAACCACCTCGGCAACAAGTTGTCGTCGCTGGTGGCAGTAGCCAACGCAGACGCTGACCAAGAGACCGTTCACGGTATCTCTATGCAAGTGGCTGCTATGTCGCCCATCGCGCTGGATGCTGACCATGTAGCGCAAGAGGTGAAGGACAAAGAGTTGGCAGTGGCTGTGGAGAAGACCAAGCAAGACGAGGTTAACAAAGCCGTTGAGAACGCACTGCGCAAGGCAGGTATCAACCCCGCGCACGCAGACAGCGACGAGCATATCGACTCGAACACCGCTAAGGGCTGGCTCACCGAGGAGCAGGCTGCACAGGCTCGCGAGATTCGCGCCAACGTACCCGCAGAGGCAGAGCAGCAAATCAACATGAAGAAAGTGGAGATGATTGCGCAAGGTCGTCTCGGCAAGTTCTTGAAAGAGAACACTTTGGTAGAGCAGGCATACATCATGAGCGAGACCAAAGAGTTGGTAAAGGACGTGCTGAAGAAGAACAACGTGCAGGTGAGCGATTTCCGTCGTGTAACCTTGAACGAGGAGTAATCTCTCAACACATCAACAAAGGCAAAGGGGCGTGGCTACCGATGGTAGGCACGCCTCTTTGTAGTGTTTTTGCGGCACTTGCCCTATATACAAGAAAAACGCCTAACCGGAAAGTTAGGCGTTCATTTACTCAGCACTTGCTTGTGAACCAGCTGGGGCTCGAACCCAGGACCCCATCCTTAAAAGGGATGTGCTC
>JBJECI010000076.1:0-2124 GCA_051870915.1 Paludibacteraceae bacterium | reverse complement strand
TGGTACTGCACTTGTTGTGGGAGAGTAGGTAGCCGCCACTTTCAGAGCCCGAAGAGAAATCTTCGGGCTCTTTGTTTGCCCTCTTCTCTTTACTCTTTGTCTGCTTTCTTTTCTTACTTGCACATGAATAAATCTATTTTTTGAGACTAACTTCTATGAAAGTTACTCTTGCTGCGCAGAACTCTCTCTCCTACTCTCCATATTTAACTGCTTTGTTTTCCCCTGCATACATCACAGTGAGCGCAGGGTGGGGCATCCAACTCCCCGAAATACCCCAGCAGCAATTGCTCGCGGCAGAATTGTTTTTGTTCGGCGTATTCTACCATCGCCCGAAGACGCTCCGCATACTGCGTCTGTCGCTCTTCGTATACGCGTGGCGGCAAAAACACATCCGCCTGCCGCTCGATGACAAGCGTGAAGGTGCAGGCAACGGTGCGCGGGATATAGGTGATGATATGCCGCTGCGCAAGGCTCACCAGTAACTCGTGCTCCGTGTCGTCGATATACTGAAAGTCCGTGAAAATCCCGCTGTACTGCCGCATGAGTTGGTCCAGCAGGCGTATCTGCTGGCTGCTCAGTGTGTATTGCCCCAACGCCTGCGCGGGGACGTTTATCTGCACCCGCGGAGGGGTCTCATGCTCTTCCTCAAAGCGGATATACCCCGCTTGGTCAAGCAGGTGCAACGCGGAATAAGTCTGCAAAATAGGCAGGTGCATACGCTGGCAGAGTTCGTCTATATGCAGCGCAAACGAGTGGTCTAACCCGCTGCCGAGCCCCACCTGATAGAAATCGCATGTGCAGTGATACACCCGCTCCACAAACTCCTTGGGCGGGTAGTTGGCAGACACCCGCCTCTTCGCTTTCGCACGGTCGGCGGGATGATAGAGCAGTACGGCATACGCAGTCTTTCCGTCGCGTCCTGCCCGCCCGGCCTCCTGATAGTAGGCTTCGAGGCTGTCGGGCAAATCGTGGTGAATCACCACCCGCACGTCGGGCTTGTCGATGCCCATGCCGAAAGCGTTGGTGCAGACCATCACCCGCGTCTGTCCTGTCTTCCACTGTTCTTGTTTGAGCGTGCGCTCCTTTGTGGAAAGCCCCGCGTGGTAGAAATCCGCCGAGATATGGTTCGCTACGAGTATCTCCGCCACTTCCTGCGCCCGCTTGCGGTTGCGCACATACACTATCGCGCTACCCGCCACGCGGCTCAGGATATGAACTATCTGCGCAATCTTCTCCTCCCGCCCGTCGCCCACCGGGGACGCGGTAAAGTCTCCCTTTAAGGGAGATTTAGAGGGTCCTCCCACTTCCCTCACCACATACTGCAGATTCTCCCTGCGGAAACTCTTCTTCAACAGATTTTTCTCCCGAAAATGCAGCCGCTCTTGTATGTCGTCTGCCACGGCGGGCGTGGCGGTGGCGGTCAGCGCCAGTACGGGCACATCGGGCAGACTCTCGCGGATGTCGGCGATATGCAGATACGATGGGCGGAAGTCGTAGCCCCATTGCGAGATACAATGTGCCTCGTCCACGGCAATCAGACATATCGGCAGTTCCGTCAGCCGTTTGCGAAACGCCTCGCTCTCTAACCGCTCCGGCGACACGTAGAGGAAATGATACGGACCGAACTGACAGTTGTCCAGCGCAACGCGCTGTTGGTCGCGGCTCATGCCCGTGTAGATGGCGGCGGCGAGGATATCCCGTTGCTTGAGGTTCTCCACTTGGTCTTTCATCAGCGCAATCAGCGGCGTAACGACCAAGCACAGTCTGCCTTTGACCATCGTCGGCACCTGAAAACACAGGCTCTTTCCGCCGCCCGTGGGCATTAGTGCAAGGGTGTCCCTGCCGGCGAGTACACAATCAATGATTTCCGCCTGTAATGGGCGGAAATCATCGTAATGCCAATATGTCCGAAGAACCTCTTTCGGAGACATGTTGCTCTATACTAGATTTAGTTAATTGTGAATATTGCACATTGTATTCACAATCAACGAGATATTAACTATTAACTGTCATATATCAAGACATCGTTGACACTTTTTGGATTCCTTAGAAACAAAATCTATTTATAATTTTTAAGATACACAGACCCCCATGGGGGTCGCCGCCGCTAAGGGCGAGTATGTA
>JBJECI010000075.1:0-2127 GCA_051870915.1 Paludibacteraceae bacterium | reverse complement strand
TTCCTCCAAAAGGAGTGAGTTTCTCAGATTTTATTGATACCTTTGCCATGTCTGTCGGGTTTGATACATGTTTTTATTTGCAACACTAAGATAGGTGAAAAATCTGACATGGCAAAATCCTGAGCAACTTTTTGTTGCTCAGGTACTTAAAAAGTTAAATTTATAATAGTGTTGCGGAATTAAGGTTTATTGTGCGCAAATTGCCGTCTCATTATCGTCACGGTACAAATCGGTAATTTCGTCGGCATTTTTGCTCTCATCAAGCAATTTTTTACCTGCATCATACGATTTCTCAACATTTTGTAGTAACTTTGCACCGCTCACGAATACATCAGAAACGTTTGAGCGACCATTAGAATTGCTCGTGTAGGAGGTTGAGGGTACGCCCTTTCCGTCGGTACTATCGAGCAATTCTATTTTTGTAACCTCGTAGGTGTAGTGCCCATTAGCAAGTTCCGGGTTCGCATACTCTTTCATTGTGGTTTTTACTCGGAAGGTTTCATCACCAATCTGTACAGCACCGGCAAAACGGTGCATAAGGACACCGTTGTTAAAACCGTTTTCCCAGTTCCGCACCCCATTCTTTTTCTTCACGTCGGGGTGTTCTTCTATTTCGATGCTCCCATTTATAACCTCATGCAACTTATCCATAACGGCAGCATGTACGCCAATGTTCTCACTATCTTCAGCGTGATTTGCTGCTTCCTTTAATGACTTAGGACTAACTACATAGTCAAATGTCTTTCCGAAGTTATTATAGTGTTGAGGTATTAACTCGCGCGTTTTACCATCAACGCCAAGTTTTGAATAGCGTTCTATTGCTGCATCACGGGCTTGTGTCAAAATGTCACGACCTTGATATTGGTGTCTCGGCACATCTACAACCTTAACCTCGGCTTCATTCAGTCCGCGCATAACCGTACCCTTGTTGGCTACGGCTCGCTGCTGACGTGCCGCGAACGTTTCTGGAGCATCTCCCATATTGTAACGAGCCTCATCCGTCAAACCCAATTCACTGCGCTTCACCATGTCGCGCGCAAGGTCTATCGGGTGTTCCTTGCCGCGCTCCAAACGCTCCTTGCTGCGCCATAGCATATAGCGCAACTCGTTGTCGCCTAACTTAACCCACTTCGGCAACTTCAGCGACTCTAAGAACTTGTTTATCGCATTTATTACTTTCTCTCTTAGCCATTGCCAGATGCTGCGCTCGGCGCGGTCAAAGTCTTCAAATCCTTTTTGCGCCAATCCGGCTAAATACTCGTCGGTCGCTTTCTCAAAGTTCCATCCGTTCTTTGCTGCAAGCTTCGCAATGCGGCGACGTACATCCGCCTTCGCATGTTCATAGACTTCGCGTAAGAACTCGTTATATCGTTCCTCGCCGACAAGTTCTTGCAAGCCTTTATGTCCTACCGTCTCGTGGAACACTGTCGCCGCTACATCTTCTACATTCCTGTTGTTCGGTATCACAACATTAACCTTTCCGGTCGACGGCTCATACCAGCCTTTCGAACCGCGTCGCTTCTCTTGCACCTCGGGATTCGGATGCGTGATGCTCTCTACATCTTCTATGATATTTATCGGAACATTCAACTTCTTCGACAACCGCTTTGCCTCCGGCGTTTTCGGCATGCCGCGCTTTGCCTTTTCATTCATTTCGGCAATCATCTTGTCGGTAACATACTCCGCTTTGCCGAAATCTTCATCTTCACCTACCGTGCCGCTCGCCTCTTCCCACTCGCCGTCTTCCAACTCATTCAGCAATTCCGCGTCGTCTACTATCCTATACGACTCTACGTTCATTTCGCTTTTTGCAAAATTTTCGCATCTATTTTTATTGCATTTTCGGCTTCTTTTCGTATCTTTGCCGCGTCTGCTTCACTAATGACAATCGTTTCGGACGTGCTATGCGAGGCCTTATTGGCAACCGTAACATTAGTGGCAGACATTTTTTTCTGCCCACATTGTGATGTTTTCCATATCAACTGTGTCAAACTTACTCGTTCAACAACTATACCACTCCGGTCGACAATTCTTTCTCACATTCCGAAAGTAAAAGTTGGGCTAATAATAATATAGGGATAACGCCCATTTTGAAATATTTTACAGTTTTGGATTGACTTATTATAA
>JBJECI010000074.1:0-10720 GCA_051870915.1 Paludibacteraceae bacterium | reverse complement strand
GGTACTACTTTTTTTTCGCTTTTGCAAGGTTGTCTGATTTTTCGGGAGGATTATAGTATTAGGGTTTTATTTTGAGTTTGCGTTAATTACTAATTTGCTTGCAAAGATACTACATTTTTTCGCAATTTCCAAATTTTTGCCGTAAAAAAAGTAATTGGTGCCCCAAAAGGCACCAATTACTCACCAACATATCCCCACAAACCAAAGTTCCCAAATTGAAACCAACTGACCTCTTTTCGTAACATTATGCTATCGGGTTTTTGAGCAGTTTTAGTAAGGGTTTTGAGCAGTCTGTATAAGGGTCTAATAAGTAGAATGAAAAATGTCAAAACGATATTAAAATATACAAATTACTATCTTTTTGATAATCATATAGTCTGTTACAAACTGTTTGTATCTCCACCGCAACTCCCCCGCCCCGCTTGCGGGGAGGGGGTAGGGGGCGGGGATGTTATTGATGCCACAGCGTGAGTTTAATACAAGCGAACTATTTTACCAATCAAAACTAATTCAGTTTTTGAAAACGAATTAATGAATAATTACATGAAAATTATATGTTGAAGAAAAAAGAAGTCTCCCTTTAAGGGAGATTTAGAGGGTCGGAAAATTACATGTTAAAGAAAAAATATTCGGGAAATTTTTGTTGAAAAAAGTGGTCGCTTGTATATCCCCTCGCTCACACCACGATATCCATCCTCTCAATCTCTCCCGCGGCAAACGCCAAGATGTTCTCACACACATTTTCGCACATATCCAGCCTGCCTTCCCACGTCCCTGTCCCCGTGTGCGGCGAGACGAGCACGTTATCCATCTCCAGCAGCGCGGGCGTAATCGCGGGCTCATGCTCAAACACATCCATCGCTGCTCCCGCAATCTCTCCCTTGCGCAATGCCTCCACCAGCGCGGCTTCATCCACATGCGCCCCGCGCGCCGTGTTGATAAGGTAGGCGGTGGGCTTCATCATTTGCAACTCGCACGTGCTTATCAGGTGGTGCACATCGGCGGTGTAGGGTAGGTTAAGCGACACATAATCAGCCGTTTGCAATAGTTCCTCAAAGCCGACATACCGCGCCTCATAGCGCGCCTCTACGGCTTCTGCCAGCCGATGCCTGTTGTGATATACCACCCGCATCCCGCTTGCCAACGCCCGCCGCGCCAGCGACTGCCCGATGCGACCCATTCCTATGATTCCCAGCGTCTTGCCATACAGCGAATGGCTCAGGTTGTTCATTACTCCAAACGGCTCTGCCGTCCCCGCCCGCAATCGCCGGTCAAACTCCGCCGTCCGCCTTGCTATGCCTATCATCAGCGCGAACGCCAACTCCGCTGTCGGCTCTATCACCGGCTGTGGCGTGTTCGTTACGCGAATACCTCGCTCGCGACATGCCTCCAAATCGATATTGTTATACCCCACGCCGAAGTTCGCCACTAACCTCAGCCGCGGCATGCCGGCAATCATCTCACGCGTTACGGGTTTGTCAAAGGTGGAAACCAATATCTGCGCTTCGCAGAAGGGGGCGTATAGCAAGAAGTCGTTTTTTAGCCGCCGAAAACCCTCTGCAGGCAGTTGAGTAGTAAAAGCAATTTGCATTACATGGATTTTTTTTGAACATACCATTGCGAGGCAGGTACTTGATTCCCAATCTATTGGGTGCCTCTTTGTATGTTATACAACATGGTGTACCTATAAATCTGAGTGCAAAGTTAGTATATTTTTTTCATTTGAGCAAATTATTTTTCTTGCATATACGCAAAAAAAGCAGTACCTTTGCAGCCGATTTCGCGTCTTGTGTCCGGGTACGCAGGCATCCCCGCCTGCTTTCGTACCTCCAGAATTGTTGCGGGCTATCCAAGGCAAAGCGAAGTCGTTTTTCTTTTATGTTCAAACCACTATTTTCAAACAAGCGTGCATTTCGCTTCCGTCGGTTCTGCCACAAGGCATACGCCGCCTTCTGTTCCCTCCACCGCGAGGTAACCATCGGGCGTGTGTCGGGCTACATGACCGACTTGGAGATGCTCAAGCACGGCAAGAGTGCGGCATTGGTCGCCCTCATGCTCACGGCAGGAGCGGTCTCCATCGAGGCGGATGAGGGAGTCCCGAAGGACTCCGCGCTTACGGACAGCCGGCAACTTAGTCTTCAGGAGGTGCTGGTGATTTCTCAGAAAGCTGAAGTTAATTCGGATGCGTATCGGCTCATTACGCAGGTCTCCCACGACGAGATTCAGGCATTGCCTATCCAGACCGTAGCGGATATTTTGCAATATCTGCCAGGGCTTGATGTGCGCACGCGAGGCGCCAACGGCGCACAGGCGGACATCAGCATGCGGGGCGGCACCTTCGACCAAGTGCTCGTAATGCTCAACGGCGTGAGTCTCAACGACTTCCACACGGGGCACTATGCGCTCAACCTGCCTATCTCGCCCTCGCTCATAGAGCGCGTGGAGGTCTTGCAGGGCACGTCCGCTAACCTCTTCGGAGCCTTCTCCGGAGCCGTCAACATCATCACAAAGACCGCTCCCGAGATAGTGTTGAAACTCACGGCGGGCATGAACGGCTTGGTAAACCCCGAGTTTGCGGGCTCGTGGCAGAAAGACGAAGTGTACATCAACGCTTCCGCCGAATACTCGCGCGCCGAGGGCTACCATGCCCCCAACCCCACCGAGAAAGAGCAGACGGCGCTCACCAACTCCGACTATCAGTTGGCGAACCTCTACCTGCAGACGCGTTGGCGCGGACTCGATGTCCAGATGGGCGCACAGTGGAAAGACGCAGGTGCCGGCATGTACTATGGTTTCGGCTCGCAAGACCAGTTCGACGCCACACGCACAGCCTTCGCCTCTGCTAAGTACACCCATCGTTGGGGCGCATGGCGACTGGAAGCGCAGGCGGCTTACCGCGCCAACTACGACCGCTACGAGTGGCATCGAGGGCAACGCCTCTACGGAAACTTCCACTTTGCACAGACCACGACGGCGGCACTCACCGCGCACTATGCTTCGCGCATAGGTACCACCTCCTTCGGCGTGAGTGTCCGCAACGAGAATATCCACTCCACCAACCTCGGCGACACCATCAACCCCGGCGGGCAGATTCCCAACGTGGAGGGCTTCGACTTGGCGGACGTGCGGGTGTTGGACTTGGTACGTGGCGGCAACCGTTTTCACCTCAACTACTTTGCAGAGCAGACCTTCTACTACGCAGGCTTGTCGGCTTCGTTGGGCGTGAACGGCACCTACAACACGCAGTTTGGCAACCACTTTGCAGGCGGTGCGAACATCGGCTACGAATACGCGAAGAATAGCAGCGTCTATATCAACGCTAATCGTTCGCTCCGCATGCCTACCTTTACAGACCTCTACTACAACGCAGGTAACCAGTTGGGTAACAAAGACTTGCAGCCCGAGGAAGCGTGGTTGCTCTCCGTGGGCACGAAGTACAATCCCTCTTTTGGCAAGGCGGGTAATCTCTCGCTGGCGGCAGACTGGTACTACCGTTGGGGCAAAAACATCATCGACTGGGTCTATACCCCCGAGGACACCAAGCGCCCCTACCATGCGCAGAACCAGCAGCAGGTGAACGCCACGGGGGTGGAACTGTCGGTGGCATATCGCTGGAACGAATGGCTGCGCTGTCTGTCGGTGGACTATGCCTACACCTATCTGGACTTGGATTTGAAGGAAGCGGGCTCGCGCTATCTTGACTACCTGAGCCATAAACTCACTATCCACCTCGAGCACGGTATCTACAAGGGTCTGGGTGCTTCGTGGACGGTGCGCTACCAGCAGCGCGAGGGGCAGTACAACGACGCGCAAGGCGAGGTGCAAGATTACCAACCCGTGTGGCTCTTGGACGGCTCAATCTTCTGGCAGAATAAGCACCTGCGCGTAAGTGTGGACTGCACCAACATGACCAACACCCGCTACTACGACTACGGCGGTATCCTACAACCCGGCGCATGGGCGAAGATATCCATCAAGGCAGTGTTGTGAAATGGTTAATCACAATAAATTTCGCAAAATCAAGGAGGTGCGGTCCATAGACCGCACCTCCTCGTACTCTATCGGGGACATCTGTTCACGCCGAGGTAGAGGAAATGAAAAATTTACATAGAGGGGATGCTACTCGCTATATTGGTAGCAGCCGGCATCGGGGCGCTTATTCTCGCGACTAACGCCATTGCGGTCGAAAGGATAGGGTAGCGCAGCGATAGAGTCGCCTATGCCTCGGGCAGGCGAGAGGGAGTCGAGCCGGAAATCGTAGTAGCGATACTCCTTGTATTTGTAGTAGGTGTTGCGGAATACCTCCACGGTGTCTTCTTCCGACCAATAGATATTGTCGTGTGCATGCGGAATGGTCAGCGAATCGGTCTTGAGGTAATTGCCATACCACGCTCCTGCATAGTATTGCGGCAGGGGAGTTGCCAACACCAATTGGTTTCGGCGGCTGCCTGTGATAATCGAGTTGCGCACATTCACACGGGTTGTAGCACCTGTCTTGCTCAGGTTGTTGATATACACTCCCGCAACATCCTCCTTTTGGGTCGATTGGATATTCACGTTGGTAGCGCCGAAGTAGGAAGCGATAGTGGTGTGCACGATGTCGAACTCGCCGCCGTCCAGATAAAGGCAGTAGGAAGCACAGTTGCTGATTTCTGTATTGGCAATGGTGGCATTGGTATTTTGGAGCACAACGCCATAGAGCGCATGGTTGTGGAGCCGACTGTTTGACAATGTGAGAGACGGCAGGTCTTGCGTGCGCTCGCTATAGCAATAGAGCCCGATGTTTCCGCCCTCGCAGTGGAGGTAATCAAAAGAGTAAGCAGCGCGGGGAGCGTCTTTGTAGTTGAGCAAGTAGAGTCCGTCCCACATACCTGCTGCGTAGCGATAGGGCACCGAATCGAAAAGCCTATCCAATCGGTCTCCGCGCAGGGTAACAGGCTGAGTCAAAGTGCCTACTGCCTCCACATCTCCCAAAGCGAAGATAGCCGCCCCTTGGTGCATATAGAGCGTGGCACCCGCCTCTATGGTCATCTTTCCGCCTACCAAGACGGAGTCGTAAATCAGGTACGGTTTGTCGTGCTTGAAGACAAAGTCCCGTGCATACTCGGTGCGTCTCTTCGCAGTACGAATCAGTACTACATCCTGCCCGTAGGCTTCGAGTATCACTTGCTGTATTCCCTGCGATAAGCCGAAGAGCAGTGTATCGCGGATGAACACCGGCGAGTTGCTGTCCTGCGGGTCAATGGTAGCGCGGATGAAGACGAATATCGAATCCCCGCCTGCTATGGTAACAGCGGCTTCCTGCGAAGTGGAGGAAACCCCATCCAACGGCTCTCCATTGACATTCACACGGAAATACCTGCCGCTTGCCAGCCCTACGCGCTCTATCCGCAGGGCGTTTTTGTTAGGATTGACGACCATAAGCGACTGCGTGGAGGAGCCGATAGTGGTGAACACCGTATCGAACAAGACGGTATCTTTGGAGAACGCCAAACGGCATGTCGGGTCGTCAGTGATACGGTCGGCTTGGCAACCCGCCAGCAGTCCGAGGAAGCAAAGAAGCAATATGCTGATAGGAAACTTGCGCATTTATTCAAAGTTGAAAGTGAGTACCAATGCCCTGTTGAGCATCTTGCTTATGGGGGTGGTGAACACCTGTTGCTCAGGCAGGGGTTCCATATAAGTATCTATGGTTTTCAGTTGGTTGGCAAAGCCTACGCGGTAGGTCAGTTGCGGACAGAACTTAAACCAAGGGAAATAGAAATCACAGCCAAAGCCTCCTTCGACGAAACCGTCGAACATGTTGGTTTGTACATAATCGTCCACCTTGCTCGGATTCACATTGAAGGACACTCCGCCGCCTGCCAGCAGATAAGGTCGGTAGTTCCGCTCGCGGTTGGCAGACCACTTCAAATAGACAGGAATGGAGATAGGAATACAGAGCAGGTTCTGTGTCCTTATCTTGTCTGCACCGATACTCCAACCCTCGTAGGGACCTTCTTCTGTGGCATAGGATAGCGTGCGCTGGGCGAACTCCAAGCCGGGCGTGATTCGCAGATTGAGGTGCTTCGATAGCCGCAAATCCATCACGAAAGCCACGCCAAACCCGGGTAGCATACTATTGACCCGCGCATACATCACCCTGTCGCCAAGCGGCGCAATAGGCAGATTAGAGTCCGTGATGCCATACGACATGAAGTTCAACCCCAATTGAAAACCCATGTGAAACAGCTTATCGTCCACATAAGGGTTATTCTGCCCGCGGCAAGGCACGACCTGCCACCCTGCTAACAGCAGGAGAATCAACAACAGTTTTTTGCAATTTGAAAAACTACGAATCATTTTCAAATTTTCAAATTTACAAATTTACAAATTTTCAAACTGAGATACCAGCCATTTCACGGCTTCGGCGTAGCATTGGGTGCCGATGCCCATGATGGTGTGTTGGCAGACATCGGTCAGGAGACTGATATGCCGAAAGGCTTCCCGTTGCCGAATATCCGATATATGCACCTCCACCACAGGAACGGGTACTATTGCCACGGCGTCGCGCAGGGCTACGCTGGTGTGGGTATATCCTCCCGCGTTCAGCACCAAGCCGTCGTACCTATTTACCGCATCGCCATTGCGAAAAGCGCACTCCTGCAAGCGGTCTATCAGGCATCCCTCGTGGTTGCTCTGGTAGTAATCCAACGACACATCGGGGAACTGCCGACGGAGGTGGTTCATCACATCCTCCATCGTCTCTCTGCCGTAGATATCGGGCTCGCGTTGCCCTAACATATTCAGGTTTGGTCCGTTGATAATCAGGATACGCATAATAATGATTTTTTTTTGACCGCAGTCCGGGTGCGCAGGCGTCCCCGCCTGCTTGTTTCATGTTTCATGTTTCATGTTTCAAGTTTCAGGTTTAAGCAGGCGGAGACGCCTGCGCACCCTGACAGTAGTCTTTCTTCCTATCTCGCGCCGGAGATGGAGAGCAGGAACTCATCGTTGTTCTCCGTCCGCTCCATCACGCCTTTCAGTCGCTCCATCGCCTCTATGCCGTTCATGTCGCTCAGTTGCTTGCGAATCATCCACATGCGGGAGAGCACCTCGGGCGGCAAGAGCAAGTCATCGCGGCGGGTGCTGGACGCGGGTATATCCACGGCGGGGAAAATACGCTTGTTCGCCAACTTGCGGTCGAGTTGCAACTCCATGTTACCCGTACCCTTGAACTCCTCGAAAATGACATCATCCATCTTGCTGCCGGTCTCAGTCAGGGCGGTGGCGATAATCGTCAGGCTGCCGCCGTTCTCAATGTTTCGCGCCGCGCCGAAGAAGCGTTTGGGCTTGTGTAATGCCTGCGCTTCCACACCGCCGGAGAGCACTTTTCCGCTGGAGGGCGCCACGGTATTGTAGGCGCGTGCCAAGCGCGTGATGGAATCGAGCAGAATCACCACGTCGTGTCCGCTCTCTACCAGTCGTTTGGCTTTCTCGTGCACGATGTTCGCCACCTTCACGTGGTTCTCTGCCGGCTCGTCGAAGGTAGAGGCAATCACCTCTGCATTCACGCTTCGCGCCATGTCCGTTACCTCCTCGGGGCGCTCGTCTATCAGCAGCACAATCATATACACCTCGGGGTGGTTGGCGGAGATGGCGTTGGCTATCTGCTTCAGCAGCACGGTCTTACCCGTCTTCGGCTGCGCTACAATCAGTCCGCGTTGCCCTTTGCCGATGGGGGCAAAGAGGTCGATGATACGGATGGAGAGCGGGTCGTTCTTGCCGGTGCAGAGGTGGAATTTCTCAGTCGGGAAGTAGGCAGTCAGGTTCTCAAACGCAACGCGGCTCTTTGCCAACTCAGGTGCCAAGCCGTTGATACGAATCACCTTGTCCATCGGGAAGAACTTATCGGGGTCTTTGTTCACGCGTATAGTGCACTCCACCGTGTCGCCCGGCTTCAGCCCGTACTGTCGAATCTGGTCTTTCGAGACATAGATATCGTCCGGCGAGGAGAGGTAGTCGTAGTCGGCAGAGCGCAGGAACCCGTAGCCGTCGGGGGTGTTCTCCAGCGTACCCATTGCTATCACATTCTCTTTGAGGTCAATAATAGGGCGTTGCTCCTGTTGGGGCTGGGGCTCTTGCTTTTGTTTCTGCTGTTTCTTCGGTTGCTGAGCAGTTTCTGGGGACGCAGGTGTCTCGCCTGCTTTCATGGAGGTGCGGTCTCCTGGCCGCACCATCAGTTGTCCGGGTGCGTCCCGACTCGTCGGGGCTGAAAAGGAGGTCTGGTCTTCGGGCAGCACCATTGCGTCCAAGTCTGCATCGTTCTGTGAAACACCCCCGATGGTATCATAGTCAGATGGAATATTATCCTCTCCTGCCATAACGGGAGCCGTTTCCTCTTCCTCAGCCGCTTTCTTCTTGCGGCTGCGTTTCTTTTTCGTCCCCTCTTGGGCAGCGGCTTCTGCTACGGCAGCGATGGCAGCCGCGTCTTCCTCGTTGATAGCCGCAGGCTCTGCTGCAGGTGCAACCGTCTCGTTTGCCGCCTCTTCGGTGGCTTTCGGCTTCTGCATTGCCTGCCCGCGCATGGTCAACACATCCCCTATGCTGGGCTTTTTCTTCTTCGCTTCGGCTATGGCTCCGTCCTCAGGCAGGGCTACGGGATTGATTTCCAGCACCGAAGGCACTGCAATCACCGGTGCCGGCTCTTGCAGTTTGGGCAGCGGTTTACGTGCCTCAATAGCGCGAACGGTCTTGTTCTGCTTGTGGTTGTTTTGCTTCAACTGCTCTTGCATCTCTTTCATCTGCTCCTGCTCGTTGCCCACCGTAGCGACCACCGTCTCGCTCTTCATGCCTTGGGTGTCCACTTTCTTTGCCGTCTTGGTGCCGCGAGTGCGCACACGCTTCTCTGCTTTCGCATCCTCTTTGGCTTGCACCTCGCGGGCACGGTTGTCCGCCTGCGCATCCAAGATGGCATAACTAATCTCGCGCAACGACTGCGACCGACGGGGCTTCAGCCCCATCTGCTCAGCTATCGCACGCACTTCTTCGAGCGTCATACGCTCCAGTTTGTTCAATTCGTATTGCATAAACAATAATGTAATTAACTTTGTGTTGGAAACTCCGTCCGGTGGTGCAGGCGTCCCCGCCTGCTTTCAAGGAGGTGCGGTCTCCTGGCCGCACCACGGAATAGGAGGTGCAGGCATCTACCCGCTGTTGGTCAAATTGTAAATTGTCAAATTGTCAAATACACTCCGTGTAATTAACTCCGCTTCGCTACGTGTTGGGAACCTCGTGTTTTGAACTCCGCTTCGCTCCGTGTTGGAAACCTCGTGTTTTGAACTCCGCTTCGCTCCGTGTTGGAAACTTCGTGTGTTGAACTCCGCTTCGCTACCCGTATATAGCCCCGAAGGGGCGACATAGATTAGCGTAGGGGCTTGCCCCTACGTAAAAAGGATTACCTACTATGCGAGCCCTGTAAGGGCGACATAACTAAAAAACACGAGATTAAAAATAAAGGGAAAGTTTTTGCTGTGTCGTCAGATACCATGCAGTCTAACATCCAACAGCGCAAGCACTCTAAAAAGGCTATTAGCAAGACGCTAAATCATCGCCTGTTGTGAAACTCGGGTGCAAAAGTACGAAAAAAAAATCATATATGCAAGCCTTTTCATACACAATTACATAAAAAACGCAAAAAAATGCACTTTTTCGCCCTTATTGACATGAAACTTGATACTTGAAACATATCTTGGCATGTTTTTTGTCGCTCTTCGGGCGTAACACAATGTTGTGTTGCCATTAAACCTATCAGCCTTATGTCTAAACATCCATTTCTTCTGCCCGACTTAGGGTATCAATTCACGGACTTGGCTCCGATGATGAGCCGACAAACGCTCGAGTGCCATTACGGCAAACATTTCCGCACCTATGTGGACAATCTGAATCGCCTTGTGGAAGGCTCCGCTATGGAGGGTCTTCCGCTGGAGGATATCGTCCGCAAAGCGCCGGAGGGAGCCCTTGCCAACAACGCCGGTCAAGTGCTCAACCACCGTCTCTTCTTCGAGCAACTGCAGCCTGCCGAAGGTGCCAAGGAGCCTTCCGGCGAGTTGTTGTTTCTGATTGAGCAGTCGTTTGGCTCTATGCTGCAGATGCACGACCAACTGGAGAAGGCGGCACTCACGCTCTTCGGCTCCGGATGGGCGTGGCTGGCGATGGACGGCGATGCGCACCTACACATCTTGGCGTTGCCCAATGGCGACAACCCGTTGCGCCACAACCTGCGCCCTATCTTAGCGATTGACGTGTGGGAGCATGCCTATTACCTCGATTACCAAAATCGTCGGGCAGATTATCTGAAGAACCTGTGGCTGTTGCTCAACTGGCGTGTCATCTCCGCACGGCTGGGGTAAACGCAACCTCCATAGGCGGTGAACCGCCCACCTTACACCGTTGCACCTGCGCTCCTTCCCGCAGGTGCAACGTTTGTGTATAGGGCAAGAACTATTTGTTAATGTAACGTGAGTTCAATACAAGATTTTCGTCTTGATTTTATTTGGATTTTGAAACGTAGCGAAACAAATAGTAGAACGGAAAACGCGTGGTATTTGATACGCTTATCTTTCTCTCGGCGGGAGCATCTGTCGGTGGCGGGTGGTGGCGGTCTGCAGGAGGTAGAGAACGGCAATGCCAATGCCGACCTTATATGCCAGGGTTCATAGCTGTCGGCGATGGCCACGTG
>JBJECI010000073.1:27376-44521 GCA_051870915.1 Paludibacteraceae bacterium | reverse complement strand
GCAATTATTGGATGCTACCGGTACCTACGTTGAAATCGAGGGTAACCTTTGCACCTGCACCTGCTGCAACAGGGTCTTGGTCGCCACCATCTGCACGGCAAACAATCTTACCATCGAAGATGTTGAACTCAGACTGCCACCAGTTGCCGGTGTTGCCCGGAATCTCAGCGTACATACGGAGGTCGCCTGCTGCTGCGGTAGTAGCTACGAGCGTAGTTCCCTCTACCTCAAATGCGTTTGCACCTTCGGTCCAACCACCGAAGCAGTCGCCCATACCGAATACCTTAGCCGGCATTACGGTAACTTTGTCGCCCTTGAGGTCAACAATGATGGTGTAGATACCATCAGCCTCTACTTGGTTGTTGTCAGGAGTAACGAAACCTTCGTTCTCAGCCAATTTGCAGAAGTCGCCGTTCCCTGCCTTGGTAGCGCAGAACTTGAACTCAGTAGTGGTGGTCATGTGACGGATAGCCCAGAACATACCTGCGTGGCTGTGAACAGGAGTCATCTCTACTACGTCGGCAGATTCCCAATTCCAGTTACCGAACTCGTTACCAATGATGTACATGGTAGTAGGCATAGTGCTTTCTTGCGTCAGTTCTACAGTCATAGTGTAGTTGTCTGCAATAGCGGAAGTTTCAGCAGCTTTGTAGGTCAGGGTAATAGTATAGAGACCGGCTTTCTCCACTGCGATGTTAGGAGCACCGGGAACGCACTCTGCACCGAGGTTGGTGTTAGCCTTTACGAGGTTAGCGATGTCGAGGTTAATCTTCCAGCAGTCGCTGTGAGCGAATTTGAACTCGCCACCTGCAGCCAACTCTTGGTCTGTCCAAGTCCAAGTGATAGCACCGTCTTTCTCGCTCTTCTCACCTGCAGTCCAGCCCCAGCTGTTCATACCGCCGCGTACACCCCATTCAACGGGAACGATGATACATTGTGCACCATTTACGTCATCCAAGAGACCATCCTCATTGAAGTCAAGAACAATGTGATAGAGAGCAGCCTCTTTCACCTCGAAGGTAGTGTTAGCAGCCAAAGAGCCTTTGTAACCTGCAATCTCGTGGTTGTCGGTGATGATGAGGCTGTCGCCGTATTCCAAAGCAGAGCCATAACGGTCTGCGTTCTCACCTTTTTTGTTAACGAACTCATACGTTTTGCCCGGTTCCAATACGATGTATTTTTCGTACATGCCTGCGCGCGCAGTTTGGTCAACCTCGTTGGTACCTTGGTCCATAGCGTTTGCTACTACAAGGTCCTCACCAGCTACTGAAACGTAGAAACCGTTAGGCAGTGCATTCAAATCGGGACCATCGTTCTTGTTGTCCTTGCACGAAGTGAAGGAGATGGCTGCAGCAGCTAAGGCTACTGCGAAAAATCCAAACTTTTTCATAATGTTAGTTGATAATTAAATTGTTGTTGATTAAAAGAAAAATTGTTATTATTGAGTATTAATAACCGGGGTTTTGTGTCCAGAGTTTCTTGCCTGTTTCGGGGTCCACTACGGCTTTTTGCAGTACGCTGTAGGGGATGGGGAACCAGCGGCGAGTCTCTGCGGTGTTCTTCACATACTGAATTTTCTCGAACTGTCCGAAGCGAATCAAGTCGCGACGGCGTGCGTTCTCCCAACTCAGTTCGCGTCCGCGCTCTGCCAAGATACCTTTCTCAAGGTCGGTAGAGAGAACGGTGAAGGCATCGGGATAGGCAGCATCGAAAGCAGCCACGGGGTCGGAAGAATAGGCAAAGGTACGTTTCTTCATGTCGTTGATGCCGGCATCCTCAATGCCAGGAGCATCGTCTTTGCCGCCGCGGAGCAATGCCTCTTTCTTCATCAAGAGGACATCCGCATAGCGGAAGAGCACGAAGTCGTTCTCCATATATTTATACTTGCCTTCTTTGTCCAATTCGTACTTGTACATACGGGCACCATCGCGGCGGTCTGCTGCGTCCAGCGACTCAATCTCCACGTGAATATCAATCGGCTCGTTGTCGGTGTCCAGCATGACATTGCCATCGGCATCGCAGAGCGGACCTAAATACCAGCCCCATTGCTTGGTGTCCATCGTGCCCTTGCCCTCGTAGCCTGCACCGCGCACATCATGGTCGTTGAAGATAGTCATGAAGTTCGGGCGTGCGCAGAAGCCGTTCCAGCAGTCGAGTTGCATACCGAAACGCTTTTGGAAGCCGTAGTGGAGAGAGAGGAAGGTGATACGCAGTTTGTTCTTGCAAGCATACATATCGCGCTCGGGATATTGTGAGGTGAGTCCGTCTTCCACGATGGTAAAGATGTTCTCGCGGCTGCCTGCGTTGTCAATCTTGTAGTTGGTGAAATAGTTGGGTTCGATGATATATGCGCCGGACTCAATCACTTTGTTGGCGCAGCGTACAGCGTTGGTGTAGAAGTCTTGCGTGCTCTGAATCTTGATGCCCACCTCTTCCAACGGCTTAGAACCTTTCTTGCCGTTGTGTACATCGCAGGTGCGCTCTGCCGCCATCACGTTCTCAGGCGTGCAGCCAAAGGACTCCGCGTTGAGATACAAGCGAGCCAAGAGGGCGTATGCAAAACCTTGCGTGCAACGACCGGCATACTGTGTGCGGTTGGCATCGTTCACCACTGCCATGTTCGGCGCGTTACGCTCCAGTGTGGAGACAAGGTGTGCCCAAACGACATGCGGCTCCAGCAACGCCTCGTTGCGGTCGGAGTAGTCCTCCATATAAGGAATACGCCCGAAGGAGTCAAAGAGCAGGTAATAGTAGTAGGAACGCAGGGTCTCCAACTCGCCCACGAACTTGCCGTAGGACTCGGGGGTCATATTCTCCTCGTTCATGTAGAGCGTTTCAAGAAGGTTGTTGCAGAGCACAGAGCCGGCTACGGTACAGTTCCAGATGTTCTTGAATGCCTCGCCATAGGCGTTCCACTCGTGGGTATTGAGGTACTTCCAATAGCCGCCGTCGTTCCAGTCGCCACCTTTACGGATAGGGCAAAGTCCTTCATCGGCTGTCAGGGTGTTCACTCCCCAATAGCCCCAGTGGTCGTGCATGAATCGAAGGTCTGCGTATGCTTGTCCCACCAGCGACACTACGTTCTCTTCGTTCTGAAGCATCGCATCGGTGGTCGGCTTGCCGAAGTTCTCCTCTTCCAGCAGGTTGCAAGAGGCGAACAGCATCGGCATTGCGATTGCGCTTACCAGCGCATATTTCACTATAGTCTTCATATTCTTGTTAATTTCAAAACAGATTAGAACAGATTCAGGTTAACACCAAAGAGGAAAGAAGCGGTCTTTGGATAGAAGTTGTTGATATCCACGCCCGGGTAGTCGATGCAGGAGGTGTTCACCTCGGGGTCGAGACCGGAGTAGGAAGTAGCGGTGAAGAGGTTCTGTCCGGTAGCGTACAAGCGGAGCGAGCGGGCATACTTGTTCTCCTTGAAGCGGAAGGTGTAGCCGATAGTGATGTTGTCGCATTTCAGGTACGAGCCGTCTTCGAGCCAGTAATCGGAGAAGTGGTTGTAGTCAGCAAACACCGCGCCGCCGTTCTTGGCAGGACCTTCGCCGGAAAGCACGTCTTTCGCAAAGAAGTTGTAGTTGGTCTGTTTGTCGGTACCATCGGGGGTGTACATGAAGCGACTTGCGTTCAGAATCTTGTTGCCGAGCACACCGCGGAGGAAGATGGTGATGTCGAGGTCGCGCCAACGCACGGTGTTGTTCCAGCCGTAGGTTACCGCAGGTTGCGCCGAACCCAAGAACTGCTTGTCGGCAGTGGTCGGTTTGGAGGTAGCACCGCCGTATTGGTCTTCGTACATCCATTCGCCTTTCTCGTTGAATCCCAAGAACTTATAGCCATACCACTGACCTACGATACCGCCTTCCATCAGGATTTGGGTATAGGAGTCGGAGCCGTTGAACTTGTTGCCGTAGAGGTTACCTTGCGGCGACTCGGTGTAGTTGAAGCCCTTGTCGGGGTCAGAGAGGCGGGTAATCTTGTTCTGGTTCCAAGCCAAGGTGAGGCTGGTAGTCCATGACCAGTCTTTGGTCTGTACGGGCACGCCCGTGATAGCCAACTCTACGCCGTAGGACAACATCTCGCCGGCGTTTGCCAGCAGGGTGGTATATTGGTAGGGCGGAGTAGGTACCTCGTAGTACCAAAGCAGGTCTTTCGTGTTGCGGACATAACCTTCCAAACTACCGTTCAAGCGGTTGTCGAGGAACGCATAGTCCAAACCGAGGTTGTACTCGTATTTCTTCTCCCAACGCAGGTCGGGGTTCACGTTCTGCGTAACGGTGTAGGTGTTGGTCGGCTTGCCATCGTAGTCGAACACGTCCGACTTGGAGAGCAATGCCACCGACATCAGGCTCTGTCCTACGTTGTTACCCGTAACACCGAAGCCCGCACGGAGTTTCAACTCGTTGCACCAATCAGCATCCGACATGAAGTCCTCGCCTTTGATGCGCCAACCTGCGCTGACAGCGGGGAAGTAGCCCCATTTGTTGTTCGCGCCGAAGCGGCTGGAACCCTCTGCACGGATAGAAGCCGAGAGCAGGTATTTGTCATCATAATTATAGTTCACGCGCGCGAAAGCGGCTGCCAATGCGTGTGCGTTGCGCCATGAACTAACCGACAGATAATCTTTGGACGCATCACCCTCGCCGATGGAGTAGTATTTGATGGAGGGCATGATGAAACCTTTGTTGGAGGAGTTCATACCGTCGTCCATGAAGTGCTGGTAAGAGAAGCCTGCCACGAGCACGAGGTTATGGTTGTTCCAACTGCCGGCGTAGTCAATCGTAGCCTCGTACAACTGATTGAGATTCATATCGAACTGACGGTATGCCCAGTCGCTTGCTTCGGCTTTGTTGGGGTCGGTAATGTTGTTGTTGTAAGAATACTGGCGGTTGTCGCCCTCTTCGATAGCGGCAAAGGCATTCACTTTCAAGCCCGGCACGGCTTTGATATCCACCGTCGCCTTGATAGACCCGCGGAAGTAGTTACCGTCTTGGTAGTTCTCGCGTGCGTTGAGCCACTCCACGGGGTTGTATTGTCCCGAGTTGCCCGGGATATAGTAGGAGCCGTCCTCGTTGTAGATAGGCATGGTCGGGTTCAACTGCGAAGCAATGGTGAAGTCCGCAGCAGAGTAGTCGTTGCGGTAGTGCATGTACGAGAAGTCGTATTGCAGTTTCAGCCAGCCGTTCAAGCACTTCTGGTCGGCAGCCAATTTCGCTACAATCTCCTTGCGCCCGTTGTTCTTGGCGATACCCTGCGCGTCTTTGTAGTTGAGCGAAGCGCGGTAACTGAAGTTACGATGTGCGCCGGAGATAGCCACGTTGTGGTTGTGCGTAACTGCCGCTTGGCGTGCGAGTGCCGCCGTCCAGTCGGTGGTAGCCCCGTGGTCAAGCCCTGTCAGTTTGCCGCCGGTAGCCTCGCCGAGGGCGCGGAATTGCTCGGCATTCGCCATGCCCACGCGCGAGTTAATCCACGCCACGTTCACATAGCCCGAGTATTCCAACTGCGTCTCTACCTTGTCGCTGAAAGCCTCGCCGCGCTTGGTGGTGATGAGGATAACACCGTTCGTTCCGCGCGTACCATATATAGCAGCCGCCGAACCGTCTTTGAGCACGTCCATCGAGGCAATCTCGTCAGGAGCGATGTTATCGATATTGCTGGTCGGCACACCGTCCACGATATATAAGGGAGAAGAGCCTGTACCCTGACCGAGTGTGGAGAAACCACGAATCTGAATGTTATATCCCGTCGAAGTAGGGTCGGAGGTGGTGCGGCTGATGTTCAGACCTGCCACTTTACCTTGCAGCAAGCCCACGGGGTTGGTCTTTACGCCGGCGTTGAAGTCCTCGGCTTTGACGGATGCCACGGAGCCGGTTACCTCTTTCTTCTTCTGCGAGCCGTAGCCGATGGCTACTACCTCTTGCAGGGCGTAGGTGTCTTCCGACAAACGCACTACCATGCCGTTCTTGGCAGGCAGCGTCTGCGGCTGGAAGCCCATGTAACTGAACTCCAACTGCGCACCTTCTGATACATTGAGCGTGAAATTACCATCGAAATCGGTGATGATACCGTTGGTCGTGCCCACTTCCAATACGCTGGCACCTATGACGGGTTCACCGGTCGATGCTTCCAAAACGGTACCCGAGACCTGTGCAAATGCTGTGGCAGAGCCCAGCAGCAGGCACAACAGCCCGAGCAAAAATGTCTTGTTTCTCATCATAAAAGATTTGTTAGTTAGTATTGATTGTTGATTGATTTTGTTATTTGCAAATTATGTTCAACCCCCATGCCCACAAGCATTACGGCATGACTCGGGTGGGTAAGTTTAAACGTTCCTCTAAACTTACACACTTTCTGCTTTTTTTGCGTCCTCTAGGAAAACCCGCAATGCCATGGTTTAAGCATAATGTTTTTTGTATATTGTTGTGTATATACATATTTCTAATTGCATAAGTATAATTCGAAGAAGATTCAATGTACTCTCGTAATTCACATGTTTATGTTACGATAATGTTACGGTAATGTTACGATAATGTTTCGATAATGTTATGATATTCATTAGGGCAAATCTCGGTAAGAATTTGGAATGAATATACAGTCATTATAGACTCTTTTTAGCAGGTTGTATAGGGATGGTCATGTGTTATTGTAGAGGGCATTTGTCATCTGTAGTGATTCGGCGTGGAAAAATATAGTCGTAATATAGCAAAGGAGAAGAAAAAATCCGCATTTATACGCCCTTTTTAGGAGGGGGAAATATAGACGCAAAAGAAAATAAGTAGGAGCATATTTTGTCCGATTTAGTAAAACAAGACTACCAAGGAAGTTCATTTTTATGTTATAAAACATATATTTAACTATTGCATAAATAAAAACTGCATTCCATTTATTTTTTTTTGTGGAAAAATTTGTCGGTTTGAAAAAAATGTAGTACTTTTGTGGGCAAATTTGAACGAACGTTTAAACTTACCCACCCGAATTGTGCCATAAGGTTTGTGGGCATGCGGGCTAAACATAATTTGCAAAAAACAAAATCAATCAACAATCAATACTAACTAACAAATCTTTTATGATGAAGAACTTATTCCTTTGCGTAATGTGCGTTGTGTGCCTTGCTGTCGGGCTTGTCTCTTGCAAGTCCGATGTGGATGTATTCGGCACAAATGATACCATTACTCAAGCAACTCTCTCGAAAGCGCATGCTTATGCCGTGGCAGAGCAGGGCTTGAAGTATCGGGTGATTGAGTACACGTTTGCCAAAGACGGTACCGGAACTCGTGTGGAACGTTTGTTTGGCGATGGTGTTACGACTATGGACCAAACGAAAAACTTGACCTATGCGTTGGGCGATTATCAGAACGCTTATGCTACTCGCTTGATTGACATTGCTTTTGCGGACGGCACTACCGAACAAAAAGTATGGGAAGGCGGCGTATTGAGCGATGAAGAACACGCCTATTCCTCTTCCAAAGTGGCAGACGCTTTCAAGACCATTTACACCGATTTGTCCAATACCGATTGGGCGTACAATGAGAAAACTTTATGGGTTGACACCATCCCGATGGATTCTCTCAAATATGATTCGGTTTACCAAAAAGTGAAAGACCCCGTTACCGGCGAGGTGTTGAAGAATGCTGCCGGCGGCGACTCTATTGCTAAGGTGCTAAAGGTGGACACTATCCGTTGGAATGAATACGATACTATCGGCGCAAAAACCAACCTTGATATACGCATGACGCTGAAACGAGAGTCGAATGCCAACATTGGTTCTTATACTTACGATTATAAGGAATTCGCGCGCGATAGCGTGGTTACGCACGACAGTGTGCGCAGTGTAGTGGATTTCCATTGGGGCTTTGCTTCCGTTACCTCTGCTAAGAAAGCAACCGTGATAGGTGTGCTGGCTGCAGACACCGTAACGCTGGAAATCTCTGACTTTGCGAAGAAAGACAAGGTACTGATGCTGGAAGGAAAGAAACTTAAATTGCAATAACATACCATGAAAACGATAAATTCTAATTTTTGGCGCTCAGTAGTCTGCCTTGTCTTGATGTTGACCGGCATGAGCGCATACGCACAGAGTACCGTTACCGGAACGGTGGTGGAAGCCGCTACAGGCGAGCCCGTCATCGGCGCGAACATCATCGCAGTGGGTACTACCAATGGTACAATCACCGATTTCGACGGAAACTTCACACTGATGGTTGCAGAAGGTGCTAATCTCGAAATCAGTTACATGGGTTACAAGACCGTTACTCTCCCCGCCAAGAACGGCATGCGGGTAATGCTCTCTGAGGATACCGAGTTGCTGGACGAAGTGGTGGTAGTAGGCTACGGTGTGGTTAAGAAAAACGACGCCACGGGTTCCGTAACCGCCATCAAGCCCGATGACATGAACAAAGGTCTGAATACCAACGCACAAGAGATGATGCAGGGTAAGATTGCCGGCGTGGTAGTAACCTCCGACGGCGGTACCCCGGGCGCAGGCTCTACGATTCGTATCCGCGGTGGTTCGTCTCTCTCGGCAAGCAACAGCCCGCTGGTGGTCATCGACGGTCTGGCAATGGATAACAACGGTATCCCGGGTGCGGCGAACCCCCTCTCGATGGTCAACCCGAACGATATCGAGACCTTCACGGTGCTCAAAGACGCTTCCGCAACCGCCATCTACGGTTCGCGTGCGTCCAACGGTGTCATCATCATCACGACCAAAAAAGGTAAAGCAGGCAGCAAGCCCAAGTTCTCCTACGAGGGTAATGTGTCTATCAGCAACCTGACTAACCGCATGGAGGTGTTCACCGGCGATGAGATGCGCTCGTATGCCAACGCAATCGGTCTGGACGCTTCCAAACTGCAACGTATCGGCGACGCCAACACAGATTGGCAAGACCAGGTATATCGCACGGCTATTTCTACTGACCACAATTTCTCCGTTACCGGTGGTACGAAACACATGCCTTATCGTGCTTCTATCGGCTATACGCTCAACAACGGTACCATCAAGACATCGCAGATGCAGCGTGTTACCGCCAGCGTCAGCCTGTCGCCCTCGTTCTTCGATAAGCACTTGAATATCAACTTCAATGCGAAGGGACTATATATCCGCAACAGTTATGAGGCAGGTGTCGTAGGCGCGGCTATCGCGATGGACCCGACCATGCCCGTGAGAGGCGGCGCGAAGAACCCCTTTGGCGATGAACTGATTTCCGACCAAGTGATTAACGATTTCTTCGGTGGTTACTACCAACCTACCGTTACTGCCAACTACAACGATGACACATGGCAATACGCCAACGATGAGCAATCAACCGCTAACCCTGTGGCTTCGCTCAATCAACAGTCGTCTATTGCCAACTCCGGTTCGTTTGTCGGCAACTTGGAGGCTGACTACCAGATTCACGGTTTCGAAGACCTGCGCCTGCACGCCAACTTCGGTGCAGACTACTCCTACGGTAAGCAACGCTATGTGAATAGTGCTTTCGGTACGGCTAACCACTATTACGGCTGGAATGGCTACGACGAGAAGAACAAGTACAACTTGCAGTTCAACTGCTATGTGCAGTACTACAAAGACTTCACCGAGACCCAACACTTCGACATCATGGCGGGTTATGAGTGGCAACACTTCTACAACGACTATGTGAACACCGGCAATGGTCTCATTCGCGATACGAACAACGACCCCGAGAAACGCGGCGTGGCATATCCTGTGTCCAACTCTTCTTCCAAGACCGAGAGTTACTTGGTATCGTTCTTCGGTCGTTTGAACTATATCGGTTGGAACCAGTTGATGCTTACCGCCACAGTCCGTGGCGACGGTTCCTCGCGCTTCGCGCCTGACCACCGTTGGGGCGTGTTCCCCTCTGTGGCACTCGGTTGGAAGATTAAAGAGACCTTCTTGAAGGATAACAACGTGGTGAGCGACCTGAAACTGCGTCTCGGCTACGGTATCACCGGACAGCAGGAAATCAACCAAGGTGATTATCCCTACATGGCTACCTATACCATCGCACAAGAACATGCTTACTATCCCATCGGCGGTGAGTCCTGCTATGTAATTGACGGCTTCGGAAACCCTGTAACTGACGCGGAAGGCAACTACGTATATACCTCCTACCGCCCGAATGCATACAACAGAGACTTGACTTGGGAGAAAACGACTACCTACAACGCCGGTATCGACTATGGCTTCCTCAACGGACGTGTAACAGGTGCTATTGACTACTATTTCCGCCAAACAGATGACCTGCTCAATACCATTCCGGTGGCTGTGGGAACCAACTTCCGCAATAAGGTCATTTCCAATGTCGGCTCGCTAACCAACCAAGGTGTGGAGTTCTCTATCAACGCAGTGGCTATTGATACCAAGAACTTCAAATGGGACTTGGGCTACAATGTTACCTACAACGAGAACAAGATTACCAAACTGAACACGGGCGAAGACCAGACCCCTATCCCCACAGGAGGTATCTCTTGCGGTACGGGTAACACCATACAGCGCCACGCGGTAGGCTATGCGGCTAACTCGTTCTACGTCTATGAGACGGCTAAGGCTACCAACGATAAAGGCGAGACTTTCTATTACGTGGTTGACCGCTCCGGGGACGGCAAGATTACCGAAGATGACCAGTACTACTACCATAGTCCGAATGCGCCTGTTACCATGGGTTTCCAAACCAAGTTCCAGTTCTTCGGTTTCGACTTGGGTATCTCCTTGCGTGCTAACATTGGTAACTACGTGTACAACGATGTGCTGGCTGCCAACTTGCAGTACTGCGAAGCAAGCAACCTCTATCGAAACGGATACCACAACCTGCTGCGCAATGCATACGATACCTATTATAACGTAGGTATGAAGTCCGACCAAGTATATGCCAACGAAAGCGGTATGGGTAAATTCTCCGAGTGGTATCGTCTGGACTACTTCGTGGAGAACGCTTCCTTCATGCGTATCGATAACATCACGCTGGGCTACTCTTTCCAGAAACCGAAAATTTCCGGTCGTGTGTACGTTACCGTGCAGAACCCCTGCGTAATTTCCAAGTATAGCGGTCTTGACCCTGAGGTGTTCGGCGGTATAGACAACAATATCTACCCGCGCTCCATGACCTCGCTGCTCGGACTTAGCCTGCAATTCTAACCATTTGTTTAACCCAATTGATTTTTATTCGCTATGAGAAATAATTTGAAATATGTTGCGGTTGCTTGCGGACTGATGTTTGGTCTCTCGGCTTGCGTGCAAGACTTGAATACCGAGCCTATTGACAAGAACTCCGCCACTGCGTTCAATCAAGATGCTGTCTTTTCGAAGTGCTACGCCACCTTGGCTACCACCGGTCAGAAAGGACCGGACGGCGATTGCGATATCGACGACTTGGACGAGGGTACGTCTTCGTTCTACCGTATGATGTGGGAACTCAATGAGTTCGGCACCGATGAAGGTTGGTGGATATGGAACGATGTCGGCTTGGCGGATATCCGCGTGATGAACTGGAACGGCGACAATGCCTTGGTGAAAGGTCTGTACTACCGCCTCAATATCGACATCAAGATTTGCAACCACTTCTTGTTTAACACCGAAGGTGCTACCGACGAGAAGACCCTGCAACAGCGCGCCGAGGTGCGTTTCATCCGCGCTTTCAATTATTGGTATCTCTTGGATATGTTCAAGGTCGCTCCTTTCAGCACCACGGAGTCCAGCGAGTTGCCCGAGTTTGTAGAGCGTCCGGCGTTGTACGAATGGCTGGTAACCGAACTCAAAGAACTGACCGAAATCCTGCCCGAAGAGCGCTTGTCGGTTTACCGTATTGACAAGTATGCCGCATGGATGTTGCTCGCGCGTACCTATATCAACGCTGAAGTCTATACAGGAAAGCCCGCGTGGGAGGAAGCCAAGAATGCCGCTGATAAAGCGATGTCCGGTCCTTATGCCCTCCATAAGACCACCATTACTTCCGCCGAGGGCATCAAATACTCTGCTTATCAGCAGTTGTTTATGGGCGATAACCACAAGAACGGCGCACAGTCGGAAATCATGTTGCTCGCATACCAAGATGGCGTGTACTGCCAGTCATGGGGAGGAAGCCGTTTCCTGGTGAACATGGTGCGCGACGCGGGTATGGTACCCGCTGGCTCTGCCGATACATGGAAATGTTTCCGCTCCAGCCCTGAGTTTATCTACAAGTTTGTAGATGAAGAGACAGCCCCGACAATCAAAGCAGACGAGTATCAGATGCCGGCTCTCTTGGGCGATGACCGCGCAATCATGTGCTCTTATGTGGACGCCAACTCTACCGATTCGTTGGCGGAGAAGTCGTGGAAACTGATGGGTACGCAGACGGCTGAGTTCTACGACTGCTGGGCTGTGCTCAAGTTCACGGGCGTGCCCTCCACTGCCGACCGCCCCTCCAAGGCGGTTACCACTGACCCCAACTGGCCCGATACAGACCTGCCTTGGCTACGCGTCGCAGAAGCCTATATGATTAAGGCAGAAGCCCTATTCCGCTTGGGAGACAAAAACGGTGCTTTGGCTATCATCAACAACGACATCCGCTCGCGTGCCAACGCTGCGCCGCTGACTGACTTGGATGAAGCTACGCTCTGCGATGAATACTGCCGCGAGTTCTACTGCGAGGGACACCGCCGCTCCGACTTGGTGCGTTTCAACCGTTTTGCAGGTCCAAAAGCAGACAACAATCGCTACAACTGGGAAGGACGTGCAGGAAAGAACTCCGGAGAAAACAACTTTGCCTCTACCGATGAGAAATGGAACTGGTATCCTATTCCTAACGATGACAAGGCATCGAACAAAAACTATGCTACCACCCAAGGGGATGGCTATTAACAGAAAACAAAGACAAAAGTCTTTTTATAAAAAATTATTAACAACCAACTAAATTATTTTTTAGCATTATGAAAAAGTTTTTTATGGCATTTCTTGCCGTAGCAACCATCGCAATGGTAGGTTGCAAACCAAACAACACCCCTGACACCCCTGACACCCCTGACACTCCCGATGAGCCGAAAGTAACTGCTCCTACTGCAGAGGATTTGGCAGACTACATTGAGGAAGGTAAGTTCGTTGTCGCTGTAAGTTTCGAAGAGACCGTTTGCAACGATCTTGTATTTGCCGGCTCGTACAACAGCTGGGCTACCACTCCCGCTGACATGCTTCATTTCGAGGCTCTCAATGGCTTTGAGGGCTGGTATGTAGTAGCTGTTCCTTCTTTGCTCAACGAGGATGGTACTCTCAACAACGAAGGTAAGCCCGTTCAACTGGCAAGCGATGGTTCTTTCTCTTGGGACTATCAGACCGGCGATGTGGCTTCTTGGACGCTTATTTCCGGTTCCGTAGAAATTTCTGAGGGATATGCCGGTGAGTCGAACTTGAAGAACTATGACCCGGCAAATGGTCCTATTGTTTTGAAGTCCGCTTACTTCAAGAACAACAACAGTCCTTGCGTTCAGGCTGTTGAGCATGACTATACCGTCGTTGCTAAGGTGCCCGCAGGCTTCGACCCCTACATCATTGGCGACTTCAACGGTTGGGCTACAGGTGTGGCTATGGAGTTGCAAGCAGACGGTTCCTACAAGTATCAGTTCAAAGATGCTGAGAACCACGGCTTCAAACTGAAAGGTGATGCTGACACTTGGGACAACGAAATCCTTCACCTCGGCACCAACGCAGAGACCGGTGAGGAAGAGTGGCAAACGCTCAACAACGTTACCCTTGGTGCTGAGACAACCATCACTCTTGACTACAGCGGTGCTGACTACAAGTGGGCAAAATCTGAGTAATCAGTTTTACTGATTTCCCAAACCGCCGCTCCGAGGAGACTCAGGGCGGTTTTTGTATGCAAAGGGATAATGCCGACCAATGATGGTATCAACGTACAAAAGCAATGATGGCATGCAAAGTATATCCGTTATGCAAAAGAAGTAATTTGCTATTAAAATGCGTTTCCCCCTTGCATATTCAAAAAAATATCTGTACCTTTGCAGGCGAAATTTCTCAATGACGATGACGACCGTCTGTAGGAAGAATTAACGAATAATTACACGGCAATTACACGTTAGAAAATAATACAATATATTTGGATAATTTTTGAGAATATTTGTTCAAAAGAAAGAGACTTAATTTCGCGTTTGTCAAAGATAATTCATGTTCATTAACTATGCGTTTGCGTTTTTGGTTAGATAACAGCCGGAAGATTGCGCTGCCTCAGTCGGCGCTGCCTTGCTTGACGGCGATAGTGCTCTGCATAGGGCAGGAGGGGTTCGTATGGTGGTTGGCGTTGCCCGTGCTGTTGGGCGTGTGTGCTGCCCACCTTGGCATGAACCTCGCCGACGATTATTTCGATTTCAAGCACGACTCGCGCGTGCGCTCGGAGATATGCAGCACCAGTGTCCGTGCCCGTATGGAGAAGTGCCACTACCTGCTGTCCGGCGAAGCCACCCTGCACCAGTTGGGCATAGCAATATGCTGTTTCTTGGGATTCGCGTCAATCATGGGCTTGGTGGCGCTGGTGGCGCAGTGGTTGCTCCACGGCTGGCAAGCGGCGATGGGCATCGTGCTCTACGCCGCGCTGGGGCTGTTTTTCGGTTTGGAATACTCCGGCAAGCCCTTGGAACTGGGTTTCCACGGCTTAGGAGAACTGGTCATTGGCTTGCTGTTCGGTCCGCTCAACATGCTTGGCGTGCAGGCGGCGATGACGGGGCAACTATTCTCGTGGCAGATGTTGGCGGCGGGAGTGGCGGTCGGATGTCTGGTTATCAACATCGTCTATGTCCATTCCGTGATGGAGGTCAATGCCGATGCCACGCTCGGCAAGATGACCTTTGCCCGATTGCTCAACGAGCGGCGAGACGGGTGTGCCCGCCCGAGCGGTAACTTCTGGATGTTGTTCTTCATAGCGGTCTTTGCGATAGTGCCTTTCGTGCTCTTGGGTGTCGGGATTGCTTTGCAGTGGTGGAGCCCGTGGTATCTGCTCACGTTGCTCACGCTGCCGATGTCTGTCTTCCTGATTTATTCCACCTACCGTTTCGTGCACAACCTGCCGCGGCAAGACGAACCTCGCTGGTGGATGGGACCGATGGGCAACTGGCAGGCGTATGTGGAAGCGGGTATGGACTGGTTCCTCTTCCGCTGGATTCTCGCCCGTAATATCTGCACGTTCTTCTGCTTAATCTTAATGTTTGTACATATTGCCCTCTTAATTCTTAATTCATAATTCTTAATTAAACATGAAGCGTTTATTTGTTTTGCTGGTCGGATGCCTGCTTTGCCTGCCGCTGCTGCGGGCGCAGGATGTGATTATCACCACGGGGGCGAACCGTATCAATGCCACCGTGATTGAAGTGGGGGAGAAAGAAATCTCCTACAGGTTATATGATGTGCAGGACAGCCGTCTCTTCACTATCCCGAAAGAGGATGTGGTAACCATACTGATGGAGAACGGCAAGGTGCTGGTCTTCGGCAACCCTTGCGTACAGCCCGAGACCGACCCTGTCTTGGAGGCGCACCCTATTCTTCCGGGGGCTATCACGAAGCAGGATGGCGACTATTTCCTAAATGCTGCGGGCGTTACGACCAAACTGAGTGAGGATGCCTATTTGCGTTTCATTGCTCACAACTGCCCCGAGGCGTGGCAGAGTTATCAGAAAGCCGACCATCTCTGGTCGCTGGGTTGGCGTTTCTTCGGCTCCGGTATGGCGGGACTGGTCCTCGGTGCACCCGTTTGGGGCGTGGGTATCGTGTTGCAGAATAAGTCGATGGTGAACCAGCCGCAGGCGTACTACGGCATAGGTATGGAGTATGCGGGTATCATCCTCATGGCGGCGGGGGCGGCACTCACCGTGGCGTCAATCCCCATGCTCTCCGTCGGGCAGCACCGCCGACAGAACTCCCACGAGGTCTATAACGCCTGCTACCTTGAGCAGCAGCATATCTCCGCGCCGCAGGCAGATGCGCAAGTAAGTCTAAACTTCCTACTCTCAGGCAACGGAGTAGGGCTGGCGTTGCATTTCTGATTAGTCCCTCGCTATGTATAAAAATCAAAATATGGATAGAGCGACTTTTGAGGTCGTTCTGCAATCCAATCACCAAAACGAGTTAAATGCTGCATACAGAGTGGATTATTCAAATGAAGACATTTGGGCGAAATCGTATGACAATGCAAAGATATTCAAGGATTTTACCAATGAATGTACATTGTCGCAAAATGAAAGAAACGCTGCAATTATCAAAAAGAATGAGGGTATCTTGTGGTTTGCTACCCCTGATGATAGAGTTTGGAAAGTAAAAAAATAAGTGTGTCTTTTTCTGCCCCCTATTCGTCCATATCTTTGCCGCATGAAGCAGAGATATAGACTTTTCTTTTTCAAGTATATAGCCATTCCCAAAAGGTTATCCAAAGTCCGCGATGTCTGTATCTTCCAAATCAACGGCATGGAAGTGTTTTTGTAAGCACAATAGATAATCACATCAAACTTGCCTATCATCAAGAAAAAACACTTTTTTTGAAAAATCAACCTATAAGTTGTTTATTTCAAAAAAAAGCAGTATCTTTGCACCGTGAATTAAAGATACATCCTACTTATGACATTTGATGAGATAACCGAAAGCCGCCTTTGGGCTGTGCATTAAGATGAACGCGTTAGATACCGTTTTACATAGTGGAACGATATCGGCTATCTACTTGACTTCTTCAGAAAAAACTTTGACGACCTCGTTTCCTACTTCAAAATCACCAAATTGGAGGATGCTATCTATGATACGATGGAGGACAGCGACGCTTTGGAGTGCTTGATACTTGACATTGAGCCGGAAGCCAACCTTGATGAGTTGTTCCGTCCTTTGGAAAACAGCCGCACATCGGAAATGATGTTGAGCAAGGAAAAAGCACGTTTGAAGAACCGTCCCAAACATGCCAGTTGGTTGCGTATTTATGCTATCAAACTCAATCCGGGGATATATGTCATCACAGGCGGTGCTATCAAACTGACCCGCACCATGCAAGAGCGTGAGCATACGCTGAAAGAATTGGAAAAGATGGAGAAAATCAGACAGTATCTTGTTGCCAACAAGGTTGTCGATGATGATAGTTTTATTGATTTTATTAAGGAGGACTGATTATGAAAACCGCCCAA
>JBJECI010000073.1:0-27276 GCA_051870915.1 Paludibacteraceae bacterium | reverse complement strand
ATGATGATAGTTTTATTGATTTTATTAAGGAGGACTGATTATGAAAACCGCCCAAGAACAAATCGCTTTTTTGCGCGAACATTCGTCTCCCACGCCGTCAAGATGGCGTGAAAAAGCGGAATGGCGCAGAGCCAACCGTGATTGGCTTCCTTACTCGCGCAAGATTGCCATCAAGACCGCGATGGCATTAGAGGAGCAAGACCTTTCGCAACGCCAACTGGCGGAACGCATGGGCTGCTCCCCGCAGTATGTGTCCCGCTTGCTGAAAGGTGAGGAAAATCTTTCTTTGGAAACCATCTGCAAATTAGAAAACGCGCTTAATTTATCTATCATGCAGACGGTATTGGATTAACTTGTCTTTTCCTATTGCTTTATCTCCGAACACGATAAGGGGAAGAGGCAAATAGCATTCGTTTCTTTTATACGACGAGTTTGCTATTTCCATTACAATTTTACTTTTTTGTGTGTTAAATTTATAAGTATATCCTTTCCGCAGTCAAGTAGTAATTTGGTTTTGGGTAATAGTAAATAGTCAAATAAAATATTTGAACAATATTTGCCAATGTTTGTTGAATAAAAAGGTTTTTTGTTTATGTCAAGCATTATTGATAGTTTTTGTATATGAGCCTTTTTTCGAGTTCATGTTAGTGAAAGTTAGAAAAGTTAACGCACCACTACTAATTCCTAAATAATTTGCAAAGTTTTGGGATTTTTATTGCATATTATGGAACCGTTATTTTGCTGTTTTATATCAAAAAAATGTGCAGAATCACAAAAAAATGAAATAAAACAGCATTTTTAGATGTATAGGTCATTTTGTTACCCCTTAGGTCCTTATTAGGTCTCGGCGAAGACCTTATGAAGTAGGCATACTAAAATGCAGTGTAGCAAATGTAACAAACGTAACGCGTTACATGTTACATTTGCTACAATCAAATTTAGTATTCTTCCCCTCTTCCTCAAAGTTTCGCGAATGAAAAAGAGTTAAGCCGTCGGCTTAACTCTTCTCTTTGATGATACCGGCTTGGTAGGCGGTGAGGAGGTGCTGGAGGTTGGTTATCTGTTGTTGGAGTTCTTTTCCGCGGTCGGTGTCGCGCACACGGATACGGTGGCGGCTGAAGTCCTCGAGCAGGGTGCGGTTGTGGATGTCGCTGCCGGACAGGATAGCCTGCTCGCGGCTCTCAAACGACTCATGCTCCACGAGTTGGATTCCGTGGCTGTTGTAGATAAGCGTGTAGCCGGCGATACCCGTCTTCTCTTGGTAGGGCTTGCTGAATCCGCCGTCTATCACAAACCGCTTGCCCTCCGCACGGATAGGGGTCTCGCCCTTGATGGTGCGCACGGGGATATGCCCGTTGATGATACGCCCCGTCTCGGGGTCGAGCCCGAACTCTCGCAGTATCTGCTCGCATATATCGCGGCGGTTTGCCAGTTCGTAGTAGGCTCCCTTCTGCTCTTTCCACAGCGTTTCATCGTCAATGAAATAGCGCTCGAACGTGGTCATCTTGTCTTTGTTGTAGAGCGGCGAGTGTGCTCCCTGCCAGAGGTAAAGCATATAGTCCAGCGCGTTGTCTTTCTCGGTGCCCGTACCGTAGTAGGCGGTGCGCACCACTTCGTCTATGCGCTCCATCAGCGCCCGTCCGCGCACCTGTTCGCCGCAGACGTCCACCGTGGTGAACGACCCGTCGGCGTTCAGTGGGATGGCGGCATGGTAGAGCAGGAAGCCGTTGCGGACAAGGAAAAGCGAGCCGTGCTGGTAGAGTCGCTTCAGGTCGCGCTGCATCTTCTCCGACTTGCGGAACGAGCGCGCCAGTTGCACCATCAGTTCCTCCTCCTCGGGCGAGAGAGAGTAGGGGTGCTTCGCATTGACGGTAGGCAGGTTGCGGTCGGTGAGAGGGTAGGTGGTGCCCTGTATGCGGATGGTGCCCGCGGCGAGGTCTATCTTATCCAGCAGCAAACGGTCGTCCATCTCCCACTCGGGATGGCGGAGGATGGTCTGCCCCTCCAACTTAAACTGTATGATAGCCATCGCCTTGTGCATCTTCGCCATGAGTTGTGCGGAGCGCGTCAGGCGCGGGTTGTTCTCGAAGTCTTTCGTCTGGAAGACGGTGCAAGGGTCGTTGCCGTAGGTCTCCATGGCGAAGTTCGCCAGCGGCAGGAGGTTGATACCGTAGCCTTCCTCCAGCGTCTCGATGTTCGCATAGCGGATAGAGACGCGCAGCACGGTTGCGATGAGGGCGAGGTTGCCCGCCATAGCACCCATCCACTCGATGTCGTGGTTGCCCCACTGGATGTCGTAGTCGCGCACCCACGAGAGTGTGTCCATGATCTGGCTCGCTCCCGGTCCGCGGTCGAAGATGTCGCCCACGATATGCAGCGTGTCGATGGTAAGGCTGTGGATGAGATAGGAGATGGCGATGATGAGTTGCTCGGCGCAGCCCACCTCCACAATGGCGTCGATGATAGCGTTGTAGTAGTTCGTGCGGTCGTGCTCTATGCTCGATTCGTGAAGCAACTCATCGATGACGTAGGCGTAATCCTGCGGCAGCAGTTTGCGCACTTTCGAGCGGCTGTATTTGATAGTAACCGCCCGCGCCACGAGCACCACTTGGTGCAGCCTCCTGCGGTACCACTCATCCATCGTGAACGTACCCATGCCTTCGTCCAACTCCTGCCCTTGTAGGGAGGGCAGGGGAGAGTCCTCTTCCAAACTCCTGCGTACCAGTTCGATACGCTCCTCGGGGTAGTAGGTCAGGGCGCAGAGGGCGCGTTTCTCCGTCTCCGAGAGGGTAAGCCCGTAGATGTCGTCCACCTTGCGGCGGATGACACCCGATGCGTTCTTGATGATATGCACAAAAGCACCGCTCTCGCCATGCAGGTCGCTCACGATATGCTCCGTACCTTTAGGCAACGAGATGATGGCTTTCAGGTTGATTAGTTCAGTGACAACTGCCTTGCGCGTGGGAAACTTCTCGCTCAGCAGGCGCAGGTAGCGTTCATCGTTTTTCAATTCTTCCAGACTCATAGGGCATCAAAAGGAAGGTTAGTGTTTTTAAGATTCTTGCACAAAGGTACGCTTTTTTTTCGAGATGAGCAAAGAACAACGTAACTTTTTATTTATTCAATGTGGATATGGGGTGAATATGATAGTATTCGGGGAGTATATCATCTTTTTAGATATGAAAAGTTACACCTCTCTTGCACATATCAAAAAAAAGTCGTACCTTTGCCGCCAAATTCGCTTAAGCGATAGAAACCTGAAACCGAAACTTGAAACTATTTTTCACAAGATGCCGTTAACCGTTCGATTAAATAAGATTTTGTTGTTCGCTCGCGACGAAGCCGAGCGCACACAAAGCACGCTTGTAACCTCCGAGCACCTGCTGCTGGCTATCCTGCGCCTCAAAGAGGGCGTGGCATACGACCTGCTGGTGCAGGCAGGCGTGGATACCGACACCGCTTTCCAAAACATCAACGACCCGCTCTTGCCCAAAGAGCCCGTCGCCATGATAGAGCCCGTCAAGCGCAGCAGCCAGATGGAGAGTATCTTGCGTATCGCCGAGGGCATCGCGCGCGAATATAAGGATGACGCTGTGGGCTCTGTCCACCTCCTGCTCGCCATCCTTCGCCACCGCACGAACAAGGCATCGCTCTACTTGGGTACCGAGTGGAATATCACCTACGAGCGCATGCTCGAACTATACGCCAAGCCGCAGGCTATCGCTTCTGCTCCCTCCGCTGCTGCGGCGAACAACGGGCAGAACGCACACACCGAAAACCGCCGTCCGTCCGATAACACGCGCACTGCGCAACAAGGGCAGCGCGTAGGCACTACCACGGCGCTCGATAAGTACGGACACGACCTGACCAAACAAGCGCAGCAGGGCAAGTTAGACCCCGTGGTGGGGCGCGAAGTGGAGATAGAGCGCGTGGTGCAGATTCTCAGTCGCCGCAAGAAGAACAACCCCATCCTGATAGGCGAGCCCGGCGTGGGCAAGTCGGCTATCGTGGAGGGTATCGCGCTCAAGATAGTGGGCAACGAGGCAGGCGTGCTAGACGGCAAGCGCATAGTGGCACTCGACATTGCCGCTATGGTAGCAGGCACTACCTATCGCGGGCAGTTTGAGGAGCGCATGAAAGCCGTCATAGACGAACTGCGCAAGCACCCCGAGGTCATACTCTTCATTGATGAGATACACACTATCATCGGAGCGGGCAACGCACAAGGCTCGCTCGATGCGGCGAACATCCTGAAGCCCGCGCTCGCACGCGGCGAAGTGCAGTGCATAGGGGCAACGACGACCAACGAATACCGCACGTCTATTGAGAAAGACGGCGCATTGGAGCGCCGCTTCCAGAAAGTGTCCGTCCGTCCGACGACCAAGGAGGAGACGCTCTCCATCCTGCGCCGGCTGAACGAGCATTATGCAGATTACCACCACGTTACCTATCCCGACGAGAGCCTGCGTGCCGCCGTGGACTTGGCGGAGCGTTACCTCACCGACCGTGCCTTCCCCGACAAAGCCATCGACGTGATGGACGAGGCAGGCGCAAGAGCCCACACCCGCGAGTTGGCATTGAGCAAGCAGGGGACGGAGGTACATGCCATCACCCCCGATGATGTGGCGGCAGTGGTCTCGATGATGTCCGGCGTGCCTGTGCAAAGGGTGCAGAAAGCCGAGCACGAGCGACTCCGCACGATGGACACCGTCCTGCGCAAGCGGGTCATCGGACAAGACGAGGCGGTGAACACCATCGTCCGCGCTATTCAGCGTTCGCGATTAGGCTTGCGCGACCCGCACAGACCTATCGGCACCTTCTTCTTCCTCGGTCCCACCGGCGTGGGCAAGACCTATTTGGCGCAATGCTTGGCAGAGGAGATGTTCGGCAACCGCGACGCCATCATCCGTTTCGACATGTCGGAGTATATGGAGAAACATGCCGTCTCGCTGTTGGTGGGTGCCCCTCCGGGCTACGTGGCGCATGAGAACGGCGGCAAACTGACCGAAGCCGTGCTGCGCAAACCGTATTCTATCGTCCTCTTCGACGAGATTGAGAAAGCACACCCCGACATCTTCAATATCCTCTTGCAGGTGCTGGACGAAGGGCGACTCACCGACCGACAGGGCCGCACCGTGGACTTCCGCAACACCATCATCATCCTCACTTCCAACGTGGGTACGCGCCAGATGAAGGACTTCGGCGCAGGCATCGGATTCGGAGTGCATGAGTTGGATGAGAAGACCACGAACCAAACGCTGCTCAAAGCCTTGCAGAAGACGTTCCCGCCGGAGTTTGTGAACCGTATCGACAATGTCATCACGTTCCGCCCGCTCTCGCGCGAAGCACTAGCGCAGATAGTGAATATCGAGGTCTCGCTGCTGCAAGAGCGGATGAAGAAAGCAGGACACCAATTGGTGCTCACCCCCGAGGCGACCAACGAACTGATAGAGAAGTCCTACGATCCGCAGAACGGCGCAAGACCGGTGAAGAGGGCAATACAGACCTACGTCGAAGACCAACTGACCGACGTTCTCCTTGCCCGTCCCACCCAAAAGCGCATCACCATCAAACGCCTCAAAGCACCGAATACGCCCGCGATCGGTCGGGGCTAATTGTCAAATTGTAAATTGTCAAATTGTCAAATTAAACATACTATGGTATTAGAAATTACAGATTCCAACATCAAAGATTTGTTGGCAGAGGGTAAACCCCTTGTGGTTGATTTTTGGGCTCCGTGGTGCGGTCCCTGCAAGATGATGCTTCCCATCGTGGACGAGTTGGCAGCAGAGTTCGACGGACGAATACTGATGGGCAAACTCAACGTGGACGAGAATCCCGACACCTGCGAGGAGTATGGTATCATGAATATCCCTACTATGCTCTTTTTCAAGAACGGTGAACTCGTCAACCGCCACATCGGCGCCTGCCGCAAAGGAGACCTCCAAGAACTCCTCAACGGACTGCTATAAGGCAGCGTAGAGTGCCATTTTGGCACTTTCCCGTAGAAAAACGCAAAAAAGTACGAAAATATTTGGTTAATCCAAATTATTTTCGTACCTTTGCACGCTTTTTGTGGTACTATGCCCCAATAGCGATGGTCTGGTAGCTCAGTTGGATAGAGCAACAGCCTTCTAAGCTGTGGGTCTCGGGTTCGAATCCCGACCGGATCACTGCCAATTTGAAAATGGATAATTAGTAGAACCAAAGGACTAATTGTCATATTCTAAATCGTCAAATTGTCAAATTCCACCATGCGTCAACTTAAGATTACAAGATCCATTACTAATCGCGAGTCCCAATCTCTAGATAAATACCTGCAAGAGATTGGGCGTGAGCCCCTTATTGATGTAAACGAGGAGGTCGAGTTAGCCGGCAGAATACGCAATGGCGACCGCAGAGCACTCGAGAAACTGGTGCGCTCCAACCTCCGTTTTGTGGTTTCTGTAGCCAAGCAGTACCAGAATCAGGGGCTTAGCCTCCCCGATCTTATTAACGAGGGAAACCTTGGGCTCATCAAAGCGGCAGAGAAGTTCGATGAGACGCGTGGCTTCAAGTTCATCTCCTACGCCGTGTGGTGGATTCGCCAGTCTATCCTCCAAGCCCTCGCCGAGCAGTCGCGTATCGTGCGCTTGCCGCTCAACCAAGTAGGTTCTCTCAATAAGATTAATAAAGCTTTCCAGCGCTTTGAGCAAGAGCACGAGCGCAGACCGTCTGCGGAAGAACTCGCAGAGGAGTTGGATATCCCTGTGGATAAGATAGCCGACACGCTTCGTATGTCGGGCAGACATGTCAGCATGGATGCGCCTTTCGTAGAGGGTGAGGAGAATAGTCTCATCGATGTCATGCCCAACGAAGACTCCCCCAACGCCGACCGCGGACTTATCAACGAGTCGCTCTCCACGGAGATCAGCCGCGCTTTGGCAACACTCACCCCGCGTGAGGAGGCGATCCTGCGAAAATTCTTCGGTATCGGAGCACCCGAGAAAACATTGGAAGAGATTGGTGATGAGTTAGGACTGACGCGCGAGCGTGTTCGACAAATCAAGGAGAAGGCCGTCCGCAAACTCAATACAGGACAACGTAGCCACATCCTCCAAACCTATTTGGGATAATAAAAGTACTTCTACTCGATAATTTTGAAAGAGTATTTATTATAGGTGTCATATATGTTTGATCCAATTCAAATGAGGAATTTATAGAAGGACATTAAGTATAAGTCTAAGAAGCAAAAGTAAAGAGGTTGTCTAACTCAACGTGTTAGACAACCTCTTTTGTGTTTACCTTTATCAGCAATAAAACAAGAACGTAGCGAGTAAATTCCTATCCCCATTGTCGCACGATGTCGTCCATGATTTGGAAAACTTCGGCTTTGGTGTCTGCGCGGAGGAGGGCGATACGCGTCTGCTTGAAGTCCGTCAGCCCTTTGAAGACGGGCGAGGCGGCGAAATGGCGGCGGGAATGGACAATGCCCTTGCGCTCATCGCCTATCCACTCGATGCTCCGCTCCACATGCTCTTTCAGTATCTCCACGCACCATGCCATCGGTCGCGGCGGCACTTCCTCCTCCTCCTCCAAGCCAAGGCGAATATCCTCGAAAATCCACGGGCAGCCGAAGGTGGCACGCCCAATCATGATGGCGTCCACGCCATAGCGGTCGAAGCACTCTCTCGCGCGCTCGGGCGTGGTTACGTCGCCGTTGCCGATGATGGGGATGTGCATGCGCGGGTTGTTCTTCACCTCGCCGATGAGCGTCCAGTCGGCATCGCCGCGGTACATCTGGCTGCGTGTGCGCCCGTGGATAGCCAGTTCGGCGATACCGCAGTCCTGCAACGCCTCCGCCAAATCGACGATGATGAGGTGCTGCTCGTCCCAGCCGAGGCGGGTCTTGACGGTAACGGGCGTATGCACGGCGTTGACCACGGCGCGGGTGATTTCCAGCAGGCGGTCGGGCGTCTGCAGCAAGCCCGCACCCGCTCCCTTGCCCGCCACTTTCTTCACGGGGCAACCGAAGTTGATGTCGATGAAGTCGGGCTTCGCCTGCTCCACTATCTGCGCCGCATCCGCCATCGCCACGGGGTCTTTGCCGTAAATCTGTATCGCCACGGGACGCTCCGCATCGCTTATCTGCAACTTGCGGACGGTGGACGCCACATCGCGCACCAGCGCGTCGGCATTGACGAACTCCGTATAGACCCTGTCCGCGCCAAACCGCTTGCAGAGCAGGCGAAAGGCAGGGTCCGTAACATCCTCCATGGGGGCAAGATACAACATCCTTTTCACGATTTTATGATTTTATGACCGCGCTTCACGCTGTCCGACCACTTCGTTGTCCGACTGATTTAGTAAAGATGGTATCTCGGTCTGACAGCGCAGCGGCCGTTCAGTGAAACGGTCTTTCAGCGCGAAGCGCGGTCTGACAGCGCAGCGGTCGTGTTCAGCGTGGGATACGCTATGCGGTGGTGGTTAATGGTGGAGATACGCTCTTTGAAGACGCGGCGGATGTCCTCCACATCCTTGAACGACAGCGGCGTCTCGGCGAACTGCCCGTCGGCTATTTGCTGGTCAATCATCTGGTCCACCGCCTTGGCAATCGCCGCCTCGCTATAGTCCGTGAGGCTGCGGCTGCGCGCCTCCACGGCGTCAGCCATCATCAGTATCGCCGCCTCTTTGGTCGTGGGCTTGGGTCCGGGATATTGGAACAGCGTCTTGTCCACCTCCTCGCCCGGGTGGGCATTGGCGTAGGTGTTGTAGAAATAGCGAGTGAGCGTCGTGCCGTGGTGGGTGGTGATGAAGTTGATAATCATCTCCGGCAGGTGGTGTTTGCGTGCCATCTCCTCGCCTTCGGTTACGTGTTTTATCACCTCCTGCGCTGCTTCCTGTGGCGACATCGTCAGCAACGGGTTAGGTCCGCCCTGCTGATTCTCAGTGAAGTAGAGCGGTGCACGCAGTTTGCCTATGTCGTGATAGAGTGCTCCCGTGCGCACCAGCAAGGCGTTCGCGCCAATGGCTTTCGCCGCCTCCGTAGCGAGGTTAGACACCTGCATCGAGTGCTGGAACGTCCCCGGTGCCTGCTCCGCCATCGTATGCAGAAGGTCGGAGTTGATATCCGTCAGTTCGATAAGTGTGATAGACGAGATGAAGCGGAACATCTTCTCGAAGAGGTAAATCAAGCCGTAGGAGCCGATGATGAGCAGCGCGTTCACGAAGAAATAGAGGTAGGTCATGGGCTCCAGCGTGCGGTAGTCGCCCGTGGCAGCGAAAGTGAAGGCGGTGTAAGCCAAGGTCTGCGTGACGAATATCCACGCTGCCGTCTGCGCCAGTTGCGCGCGGCGCGTCATGTCGCTCAGGCTCGACACTGCCACCATACCCACCGCCACCTGTATGAAGAAGAACTGCACCGGCTGCGGCGCGATGAGCGAGACGATGAGCACTGTGGTGAAATGCAAGAACAGACCTGTGCGCGCGTCGAAGAACACGCGCGTCAGAATAGGCACCCACGCAAAAGGAATCAGGTAGATACTCAGGTCGGTGTAGCGCAGCGTCAGGCACGACAACACGATGACTATCCCCGACAGCAGGCAGAAGAACAGCACCGTCCTGAGATTGTTGATATATGCGGGTCGGAACACGTAGAGATAGAGCATGAAGAGGAACAGGAACAGCGTAACCAACACCGCCTCGCCGATGATGGACCATATACGCTGGTGCTGGGTGAGGGTGTCTTCCTCGCACGCACGGCGCAGCGACTGCAAGATTTGATAATCACGCTCGGTAACTATCTCGCCGCGGTCGATAATCTTCTCCCCCGTCTGCACAATGCCCTGCGTGGGGGCGATAGACGCTAACAGTTTCGTTTTCAGTCGGTTAGTCATGGCGGTGTCGAGCGCGATGTTCGCAGGTGTCTGCACGCCGAAACGCTCGTAGGCGGACTTCTCCGTCAGCACCTCCTCCAGCAGGTAGGTCGTGGAGACATGATTGCTGATGACCGCCAGCCGGCTGTAGCCCTCTTGCTCCATCCACGCTTGGTCTTCGTAACTGATTATCGGCAACACCTCTTTGTCCGCAGCCCATTGCCCGCCGCCAACGGGCATAAAACACGGGGCAAAAGTCTCCAGCAACTGCCGCTCTTCCGCCGCCAACTGCGCCGAGGTCTTGTAGATGGGGAAGTCAAACTCCGCCGTTACAAGGTCGTATGCCCACGGCTTGCCTACCTCGCAATGGTAGCGAAACGACGTCGTATAGCGCGGGAAAAGCACCGCAGACAGCACCGCCAGCGCGATGAAAGGCAACACAAGCCCCGCCTTGCGCAGCACATTGGAGATGGCCTTGTTGGAAGAAAAAAGGGACATATCGTTTAAGTTTTGTTTAGTAGTTGTTATTGTTTGTAGTTTTGTTTTTCTAGAATTTCTAGAATTGCTAGTTTTTCTAGGATTTCTAGTCTTTCTATTATCGTCTTCCCTTAAAGAACGCTTGCATGAGCGCTCGACATTCGTCTTCGCGCACGCCGCTCACCACCGTGGCTTTGGCATGTAGCGCGCGCGGCGCAAAGCGCGTAAATCCCCGTTTCTCATCCCCACATCCGTACACTACCCGCTTCACCTGCGCCCATCCTATCGCGCCCGCGCACATCACGCAGGGTTCCACCGTAACATACAGCGTTGCGTCCGGCAAATACTTGCCGCCGAGGGTCTGCGCCGCAGCGGTCAGCGCCTGCATCTCGGCATGCGCGGTTACGTCCTGCAAGGTCTCCGTCAGGTTGTGCCCTCTGCCTATCACCTGCCCCTGCGACACCACCACACAGCCCACGGGCACCTCCCCCGCCTCAAAGGCTTTCTCCGCCTCATGCAACGCCATCCCCATATATCGCGCATCATCCGCCGAGGGTTGAAAGGAGGTTCGGTCTCCGGCAACTCCCCCGCCCCGCTTGCGGGGAGGGGGTAAGGGGGCGGGGCTCCACAAGGAGGTGCGGTCAGAAGTGTTATCCCAATAAGTCGGGAGCCGCACCATAGAAGCAAGTTGAAAGGAGGTGCGGTCTCCAGGCCGCACCATAGTGTTTATCGGAGAGGTCTGAGTGTTGAGCGTCTTGCCAATTGTCAAATTGTCAATTGTCAAATGGTAAAATTCTTCCACTTCCTCGGGGTGCTCTTCGAGCCAATTCCCCACCACCACGATGTCCGCCCCCGCGTCGTAAGCCCGTTGCATCGCCTCCGTCGAGCGAATCCCGCCGCCCACAATCAGCGGGCACTTGATAGCCGCCCTCACGGCTCGAATCACCTCCTCGCGCACAGGCTCCAACGCGCCGCTGCCGGCTTCCAGATACACCAACTGCTTGCCCATCATCTCCGCCGCCATCGCGGTACGCACTATCTCGTCCACCGCCTCTTGCGCTATCGGTCGGGTGCCCGACACACGCGCCACAGCCGTCTCTCTCCCCCCGTCCACAAGGATATAACCCATCGGTATCGTCTCTATCGCCGCCTGCCTGACCGCCTCCGCCGCGCGCACCTGCTGCCCCACCAACATCTCCGCATTGCGCCCCGACAACAGCGACAGGAAGAGCAACGCATCCGCCTCCGCCGTTACTTGGCTGACATTGCCCGGAAACAGCACCACCGGCACATCAAAACGCGCTTTCAACTGCCTGACCACTTTCTCTGTCTGCTCGCCGCCACTGCTCCCCCCCACAAAAATCAGCATATTTGGCAGTTCGACCGCTTCGCTATCCGACTGTTTTAGCGGAGATAGTATATCAGTCTGACAGCGCAGCGGTCGTTCAGCGTAACGGTCGGACAGCGAAGCGGTCGGACAGCGAAGCGGTCGTTCAGCGAAGCGGTCGTTCAGCGTAGCGGTCGGACTCTTCTCCGGGTCCACCAGCCATGCGAACAACTTCCGTCCGTCCGCCTTCGCCGCTGATATGTAGCGCATTACCTCCATTCGAAACTCTCCACGATACGCACGACATCCTCGTGCAGATACTCATATACAGGCGCCAGCGAATCAGCATTGGGCACGCAGTCGCAATACGCCGCCGCGCGGAAGAAATGCCGCACGCTGTCAGTTACGAAAAACTGCATCGAAGACGCCGTATTCCCCTCCAAGTCAAACAGCACCCCATACACCCGCGCCTCGGGATTCGCATACCCCCGCTCAGGGATAGACGAAGCGTGCGACGCATGCCGATACACAAAGCGAATCGCATCGTCCGTCAGCTCGCGCAAGTTCCCCCGCACAGGCTGGTAAGAACAATGCACCGTAGCGTTCAGCGCGGGATAATGCAGGTCTATCCAATACCGCTCCCCATGCTCGCCGCGAACAGGCAATACCTCTGCGTTGCACGACACATCAAACCGATACGGATACCCCGCGGGCACAGCGTCCGCATAGCAGGTATCGGGCATCGTCAGCCGCATATAACCGTAAGGTTTGGGCATTGATGATTGCTGACAACTGCTCAGAACAATAAACAATACAGATAATATAGGGAAAAAACTCGTATGTTTCTTCATACTAATTCGTTGATTTATGCCGCAAAATTACACTTTTTTCTTGATATGTGCAAGTATTGAGGTGTAAATATGTCTAAAAAAGCGATAAGAGACTGTCTAACAAGTCAAGTTAGGCAGCCTCTTTTATACAGTTCCTCCGCCTCTCCTGCAAGGAGGGGAGGGGGGTATGGGGGCGGGAAGGTACACTCGGCATCCGGCCGCGATGGGATGAAGGGATGTTGCTTTCGTTTTCTGAATGTGCTCTTTGCGGCTGAAAAAAAGCCCCGACAGGTCGCGGGCGCACCCGGACACCTCCCCCCCCCCCTGCCCCCTCCCCCCTCTGCGAGGGAGGCGGGGGAGCTGAAGTTAGTTTCAAAAAAGCTGCCCAACAAACTTGTTAGACAGCCTCTTTTGTATAATGAATGGTCAATTACACGATAATTATATGTTAAAAGTTCATTCTCGGGAATATGTTATAACACCACGTGTCGGGCATCCACGGGGGTGCGGAGGAAGAGGGAGGCTGAGTCGGAGAACTTGTTTGCCTGCTCGGTAGTGAGGTAGGTGCAGGTGGCGCCTCGGGAGAGCGTGGCGGCGAGGTCGGTATGTCGGCGGAGATAGTCTTGCAGCGAGCAGGCCACTATCTCGCCCTGCGCCACCACATCCACCGCGTGGGCGGCGATGGAAGGGAGGGCGGCTTGAATCTTCGGCATCAAGAGCGGATAGTGGGTGCAGCCGAGCACGAGGGTGTCTATCTGCGGGTCTTGGGCGAAGAGCAGGCGGAGGTACTTGTCCACGAAGTAGTCGGCTCCGTCTTGCAGGTGTTCGCCGTTCTCTATGAGCGGCACCCACATGGGGCATGCCTGCTGCACGATACGGAGGTCAGTGCGTTGTTTCTGCAACTCGATGACATAACTGCTGCTCTGGATAGTCCCGGGGGTGCCGAGCACGCCGATATGCCCGTTGCGCGTGCGAAGGGCGACCTCCTCTGCCGTGGGGCGGATGACGCCGAGGACATTCTTTATTTGACCATTGGACAATTTACTATTTGACAATTTAGCAGGCGGGGACACCTGCGCACCTGGACATTCCCCCGCCCCCAGCCCCCTCCCCGCAAGCGGGGCGGGGGAGTTTGCCTGCGCACCTTGTTGGTCGTCTGTGGTGCGGCCTGGAGACCGCACCTCCTTTAAGCCAGCGGGGATGACTGCGTCCCCAGTGGATTGTAGCCATTGGGGGAGGTCCTGCTGCTGGATGGTGCGGAGGGCTTTGGCGCTCGCCGTGTTGCAGGCGAGGATGACCAGCGAGCAGTCGGCACGGAAGAGATACTGCACCGCCTGCCATGTGTATTGGTGAATCACCTCGAAGGAGTGGGTGCCGTAGGGTGCACGTGCGTTGTCGCCCAAGTAGAGGTAATCATACTCCGGCAACTGCTTGCGAATCTGCTCCAAGATGGTCAGACCGCCGTACCCGCTATCGAACACACCGATTTTCATGCCGACAAAGGTACTGCTTTTTTCTGAAATATGCAAATGAATAGTCCATTTTAGGTTACAAAAACGGACAAAACCCGACAAACATTGCTGAAAATAGTTCGAAGCATGTTTATCGGGGACCCTGTATTCCTATGTTTGCGAGTAGGTTATGTCGCTCGGTCGGGTTTTCATCAGATTAGAGTCAAAAGAGCGGCAGCACAGGTACAAGTCTCGGTAAAGTCTCGATACAGTATCGTGTTGGAACCGAGCAGGAACCGAGCAGAAACCGAGCAGGAACCGAGCAAGACTGCTGAGGAGCGGCTGGCAGGCTCGGGGAAGAAAAGGGAAGAAAAGGGAATCAGGGCGAATAGTCTCAGACGGGCTCCATGTTCGTTAAAAAGCCATTCGGTCGAGAAAAGACAATCTGTAAGGGAAAATTTTTGGAAATAATTTGCATACTTCGTTTTTTTTTCGTATCTTTGCGGCGAATTTATAACCGATAATAACAGATAATAGCAAACCGATATGAAATTTAATGTATCCAGTACACAACTGTTCGGTCAGTTGACCGCAGTGAGCCGTGTTATCGCAAGCAAGAACAGCCTCCAGATATTGGAGGACGTGCTGTTTGACCTGAACGGGAATGTCCTTACCTTGACAGCCTCTGACGGCGAGACCACTGTCCGCACTTCGCTGGACGTGGAGAACGCAGAGGGCGCAGGCAAAGTGGCGATAGGCGCCAAACTGCTGATAGAGACCCTGAAAGAGTATAGCGAGCAGCCTCTGACCTTCACCATCGGTGAGGAGAACTTCGCAGTAACGATGGTGAGCCAGAACGGTACGTACTCGTTTGTGGGCGTGAACGGCAACGAGTACCCTGAGATGCCCGCCGAGGAGGACGGTTCGCATACCATCACGATGCCTGCCAAGGTGCTGCTCGACTCCATCAACAAGACCCTCTTCTGCACCGCGGATGACGAGTTGCGCCCCGTGATGAACGGTATCTTCTTCGATATCGCTACCGACAAGACGACGCTGGTGGCTACCGATGCACACCGTTTGGTGCGCCTTGTGAACACCTCCGTGAGCGCCGCAGAGCCCGTTAGTTTCATCCTGCCGAAGAAACCTGCCGGACTGCTCAAGAACGTGCTGGCAAAGGTGGAAGGCGACGTAACGATTACCTTCGGCGCGAAGAACGCGCGCTTTGCATTCGGCACGACCACCTTGGTCTGCCGCCAGATAGAGGGGCGTTTCCCCAACTACAACGCCGTCATTCCGCAGAACAACACCAACGTGGCTGTTATCGACAAGCAGACGCTTATCGCTGCCTGCAAGCGCGTGGCAGTGTTCGCGAACACCAGCACCTCGCTCTTGAAACTGTCGCTCAGCGAGAACCGTCTGACCATCTCTGCACAGGACATCGACTTCTCCACCAGCGCGGAGGAGACCATCGCCTGCGCTTACGAGGGTACGCCTATGTCCATCGGCTTCAAGGCACCGTTCCTGATTGATATATTGGGCGTGATAGGCTCGCAGGAGGTGAAACTGCAACTGGCTGACTCTGCCCGCGCAGGACTGATTCTGCCGACGGAGAATGAGGAGAACGAGGAACTGCTGATGCTCCTCATGCCGATGCTGCTGAATGACTGAGGTATAATTAGGGGCGTCCCCAACACTAATTCATAATTTTTGGCAATGATGTATATGTTGCCCCATCGATTCAAAATTGAGTTATGTCGCCCCTTCGGGGCTTGGGAGTGTGGGTGATTCTCTTTTACGCAGGGTTTCACCCTGCGCTAATCTATGTCGCCCCTTCGGGGCTATCGTCTGATGATAGTTTTGAGTCAACTCGTATATCATTACCTAATTTTGTTACTACTTTGAAACTGCATTTGACTCGTCCGCTGGTGTTCTTTGATTTGGAAGCCACGGGACTGAATATCGCTACGGACCGTATTGTAGAGATAAGTTATTACAAGGTCTTTCCCAACGGCAACTCGGAAGGAAAGACCTTGCGCGTAAAACCTACCGTCTTGCGCCATAAGACGGACGAATTTGGCAAGCCGTATGTGGAGGAGACGGTGATGCATATCCCCGAGGAGAGCACGCAGATACATGGTATCACGGACGCCGACGTGGCAGACTGCCCGACCTTCCGCGAGATAGGGCAGGACTTGGCGGACATGCTGGAAGACAGCGACCTCGCGGGCTACAACAGCAACCATTTCGACATCCCCCTGCTGGCGGAGGAGTTCCTGCGCGTGGGGGTGAAGGTGAACCTGAAGCAGAAACACTGCGTGGACGCCTACCAGATATTCGTGAAGAACGAGCAGCGCAACCTCGCCTCGGCATATCGTTTCTACTGCGGCAAGGAGTTGGAGAACGCTCATTCCGCCAACGCGGACACCATGGCAACCTACGAGGTGCTGAAAGCCCAGTTGGAGCGCTATGACCTGCCCGACACCATCGAGGCGCTGGCGGAATACACCACCGGTCCTGCCAAGTATGCCGACTTCGCCGGGCGCGTGGGCTACGACCAAGAGGGGCAAGAGATATTCCTCTTCGGGAAGTACAAGAACCAGCGCGTGGCGGATGTCTATCGCCGCGACAAGGGGTACTACGGCTGGCTCATGGCGGGCGACTTCCCCGCCTATACCCGACAGGTGTTCACACGGATATATATGAAAACAAAATGATAACTAATTATGAATTATGAATTATGAATTATGAGTGCCCATGCTCTGAAAACGCAATTCTATGTTTCTAATTCTAAATTCTTACGGTAATGCCAGGTATGTTGACCCATCGATTCAAAATTGAGTTATGTCGCCCCTTCGGGGCTTGCATTGCGGTTGATTCCTTTTTACGTAGGGTTTCACCCTACGCTGATTTATGTCGCCCCTTCGGGGCTTGCGTTTAACAAGCAATTTGGGCAACTTGTATACCGATACCTTTTCTATTTCAACAAAAATTGCCCAAAATTGTTCAGATATTTTTTTCTTTAACATATAATTATCGTGTAATTATTCATTAATTTATTAATTTATTTATTACCAAAAACCTAATTACTCTTAGACTGCTGAAATAATCGTTTATATCAGACTCTTGTTAATTACCAATTCCCTCTAAATTCTCCTATTATGTATAGAAACTTGACAGACATTGAGCAGGCGCAACTGATAGCGCAAGGCTGCTCGGCAAAGAACTGGCGTGAGGTATGGGTGAAAGACGGCTTTGACGCTGCTTTCGTGCGCGATGTGCAGTTCTCCGGCACGGTGAAGATGGGCGTGTTCGCCCGCGAGTTTGAACTCCCCGGCGGGCTGAGCGTGCATGCCGGCATTCAGCATGCCATATTGCACAACTGCGAGATAGGCGACAACGTGCACCTCTACAATATCCACAACTACATCGCCAACTACCGTATCGGCAACGACACCTGTATTGAGAACGTGAACTCCATCCTCGTGGACGGCAAGACCACCTTCGGCAACGGTGTGCGCGTGCCTGTGATGAACGAAGGCGGCGGCCGCGAGATACCTATCTTCGACCGTCTGAGCGCCAGCCTCGCCTACGTGATGACGCTCTACCGCCACCGCCCTGTGCTCATCGAGACATTAGAGAAGATGGTGGACGACTACGCGGAGACCCAAGCCGACACGATGGGCGTGATAGGCAACAACGTCTGCATACTCAACTGCGGCAGTATCAAGAACGTGCGTATCGGCGACAACGCACAGTTGGTGGGCGTGTCGCGCCTGAAGAACGGCTCCGTCAACTCCAATGCGGCCGCGCCGGTGAAGTTGGGCAGCGGCGTGAAATGCACCGACTTCATCATCTCGTCGGGCGTGGAGATAGGCGACTCGACGCTGGTGGACAAGTGCTTCGTGGGGCAAGGCTGTATCTTCGACAAACACTACTCGGCAGGCGAATCGCTCTTCTTCAGCAACTGTCAAGGTATGCACGGCGAGGCATGCGCTATCTTCGCCGGACCTTACACGGTAACGCACCACAAATCGACCCTGCTGATAGCGGGTATGTTCTCTTTCCTGAACGCCGGCTCGGGCAGCAACCAGTCGAATCATATGTACAAGTTAGGACCCATCCATCAGGGCGTGGCGGAGCGCGGCGCAAAGACCACCTCGGACAGTTATCTGCTCTGGCCGTCGAAGATAGGTGCTTTCTCACTCGTGATGGGGCGGCATACGCACCATGCAGACACCGCCGACCTGCCTTTCTCCTACCTGATTGAGAACCAGTCGGAGTCGTATCTGGTGCCCGGGGCGAACCTCCGCACGGTGGGCACCATCCGCGACGCGCAGAAATGGCCTAAGCGCGACAACCGCAAAGACCCCGATAAGTTGGACTTCATCAACTTCAACCTCCTCTCGCCCTACACGGTGCAGAAGATGTGGCGGGGCAGGGAGGTGCTCAACGAGTTGCAGCAACTCAGCGGCGAGAACACGGAGGTGTATGGCTACAACAACTGCAAGATTCGCAACACCTCGCTCACGCACGGGCGCGAACTATATAGTATCGGTATCGCGAAGTTCTTGGGCAACTCGCTTATCTCGCGTATCGAGAAGGCGGAGATTCATAGCCTTGCCGACCTGCGGGCGGCTTTGCAACCCGACAGCGCCGTGGGCACAGGCGACTGGGTGGACTTGGCTGGCTTGATAGTCCCCCGCTCGGAGGTAACGCGCCTGATGGACGACATAGAGAAAGGCGGCATGACGCCGGAGCAGATACAAGACCGCTTCCGCGAGATGCACGAGCGCTACTACTCCTATGAGTGGACTTGGGCGGTGGATAAGTTGGAGCAGATTTGGGGCTGCTCGGTGGCGGAAGTGAGCGTGGAGCAGGTGCTCAAGACGGTGGAGGAATGGAAAGACGCCGTTGTGCGGCTGGATAAGATGGTGTATGACGATGCGCGCAAGGAGTTCAACCTCAACAGCCAGACGGGCTTCGGCGTGGACGGCGACCGCAGGCAGCAGCAAGCCGACTTCGAGTCGGTGCGCGGCTCCTTCGAGAGCAACTCCTTCGTGAAAGCCGTACTGGAGCATATCGACCGCAAGACCGCCCTCGGCGAAAGCGTAAAGGAAAAACTATTGGCAATTTGAAAATGTAAAATTTGTAAATTTGAAAATTGCCATGCGGCTGTCCGGTGTGCGCTGGCATCCACTGGGGACGCGGGCGTCTCGCCCGCGGTAATGCTGTCCGGGTACGCAGGCGTCCCCGCCTGTTAATTAGTTCCGCATGGCAATTTTCAAATTTACAAATTTTCAAATTGATATATCACTCTATGTCCGACTGTAAACTGACCATATTAGGCTGCGGGAGCGCCAAGCCGACGATGACCAACTCGCCATCGGGGCAGATACTCGACTTGTGCGACAAGTCGTTCATGATAGACTGCGGCGAGGGGGTGCAGATTACCATGCAGCGCCTCGGCACGCGGACGGCGCGGCTGTATAACATCTTCATCTCGCACCTGCACGGCGACCACTGCTTCGGCTTGATAGGCTTGCTCTCCACCTTGGGCATGCTTCGTCGGACGCAGCCCATGCATATCTATGCGCATGCCGACTTGGAAGGTCTGCTCCGACCGTGGTTAGACTACTACTGCAGCGACCTGCCCTACGAGGTGGTTTTCCATGCCATCAACCCGCGCAAGCATGAGGTGATATTCGAAGACCGGACGGTAACGGTGGAGACGATTCCGCTCAAACATTCTGTGCCCTGCTGCGGCTTTCTCTTCACCGAACACCACCGCGACAGCGAGCCCGTGAAACGCTATGCCTACTGCTCCGACACGATGTACAGCGAGAAGATAGTGCCCATCATTGAGGGCGTGGAGACGCTCTACCACGAGGCGACATTCCTCCAAGAGCAGGCAGACCGCTGCAAGGTGGTGATGCACTCTACGGCAGCCGAGGCGGCAACGATAGCGCAGAAGGCGCAGGTCAAGCAACTGATAATCGGGCATTTCTCCGCCCGCGTACTCGACCAAACGCTCTTCCTCGAAGAGGCAAAGCCTATCTTCGAGAACACTATCTTGGCGGAAGAGCGGAAAACGATTCAATTATGAATTATGAATTATGAGTGCTCATGCTCTGAAAATAGGCAGGCAATGCACTCATAATTCATAATTCATAATTCAAAATTCATAATTAGCCTATGGCGAAGCCGAAAGTTACATATGTTTGTTCGAACTGCGGGGCGAAGGCGCCGCAGATGTTAGGGCGTTGCCCTGTGTGCGGTGAGTGGGGGACATACGAGGAGGAAGTGGAAGACGCTTACACCGCGAGCGGCGCAGGCAGCGGTTTGTTCGGCAACGGCGGCGGCAAGGGTATCCGCGCGCGTGGCAACAGCCTGCCGCAGCGGCTGCAAGAGATAGTCGCCACCGAGGAGATGCGGATAGACATGCACAACGGCGAACTGAACCGCGTGCTGGGCGGGGGATTGGTGCCCGGGTCGCTGGTGCTCTTAGGCGGCGAGCCCGGGATAGGCAAATCGACGCTGGCGCTGCAAGTGCTGCTGCAGATGGGCGAGCGCAAGACTTTCTATGCCAGCGGCGAGGAGAGCGAGCGGCAACTGAAACTGCGGGCAGAGCGGCTGGCGGGCAACGCGGATAACCTGTATATCATGAGCGAGACCAGCCTCGAACGCATACTGGGCAGCGTGAAGGAGTTGCAGCCGGAGGTGGTGGTGATAGACTCGATACAGACCATCGGCAGCGAGGCGGTGGAGGCGAGTATCGGCAGTCTGAGTCAAGTGCGCGAGTGCGCCACGCGCATCTTGCAGTTCGCCAAAGAGCAGAACATCCCCTTCTTCATCATCGGGCATATCAACAAAGAGGGCTCGCTGGCAGGTCCGAAAGTGCTGGAGCATATCGTGGATACGGTGTTGCAGTTCGAGGGCGACCAACACTATATGTATCGCATGCTGCGCAGCCAAAAGAACCGCTTCGGCAGTACGTCGGAGTTGGGTATCTATGAGATGCGGCAAGACGGCTTGCGTGAGGTTACCAACCCGAGCGAGATGTTGCTCTCCACGGCGCGCGAGGGCTTGTCGGGCATTGCCATCGCGGCGGCGGTGGAGGGAGTGAGACCCTTCCTGATAGAGGTGCAGGCGTTGGTGTCGTCGGCGGCTTACGGCACCCCGCAACGCTCCTGCACGGGCTTCGACAGCCGAAGGCTAAATATGCTGCTTGCCGTGTTGGAGAAGCGCGTGGGTTTTAAGTTGCTGCAAAAAGACGTATTTTTGAATATCGCCGGTGGCTTGCGGGTGAACGACCCCGCGATAGACTTGGCAGTGCTGGCGGCGGTGTTGTCGTCGAACATGGATATCGCGCTCGATGCCGACACCTGCCTGACGGGGGAGGTGGGCTTGGCAGGCGAGATTCGCCCCGTGAACCGCATAGAGCAACGCATACAAGAGGCGGAGAAGTTAGGCTTCCGCCGTATCATCATCCCCGAGCAGCAGCAACAAGGCTTGTCCAAACGCTTCCGCATAGAGGTGGTCGCCGTAGGCAAAGTGGCAGACGCCTTCCGCCTGCTGATACAGAAATAGCGACACCAACAATCAGAAAGAGCAGGCAAAGGCTCTACCGGGTACGCAGGCGCACTCCCCCGCCCCGCTTGCGGGGAGGGGGTAAGGGGGCGGGGCAATACCGGGTGCGCAGGCGTCCCCGCCTGCTGCAAAGGAGAATCAGAGAACATCACTGAAACCTACAACCCCTATAAACTATATCATGTTTTTGGTAATGAATTAATGACTAATTACACGATAATTATATGTTAAAGAAAAGCGAGTCTCCCTTTAAGGAGATTTAGAGGGGCGTTTTTGGAAATTTTTGTTGAAATAAAAACAAATTGGTTTTTGGTAATGAATTAATGACTAATTACACGATAATTATATGTTTAAGAAAAAAATATTTGAATAATTTTTGGAAATTTTTGTTGAAATAAAAGAAGAGGAAATTTTTGTTGAAAAGAAGAGGCATTTTCTGTTGAGAAAAAGTGGAAAGTTATGTTCAGAGCATTGTTTGTCATAGCCGTTGCGGTCCTCTGCATGTCGTGTCGTCCTTGGCAGCAGGCGGAGCAGGTGTTGCATACCGCCGATAGCCTTGACGCGCAGGGCGTTATCTACCACGACACCGCCGCTTTTCAATCGGTCATCCGCACCTACGACCGACCTGTTGTTCGCTGCCTGAAACACAGCGACTTGGGCAAGGCTTACTACTACCTCGGGCGTAACTACGAGGACTACCACCAACGCTACCTCTCCGCCGCCAAGTGCTACACCCGCAGCGACCAATGCCGCATGTCCGACCCCATCATGCGAGGGCGAGTCATTTCGTGTATGGAAAATCTTTGTGCGTTACAAAATAATTTTCCTTTGGCTACTATTTATACGGAACGTGCACTTAAGGAATTTGAACATACTGATAATAAATGGTACTTCGCAAATTGTTTACTCTATTTGAGTTCATTGGAGCAAATTCAAGGTAATTTTGAAAAGGCAGATAGTTTGTGGCATTTGTCAAACCAATACAATATAGATTCTGCTTTTACGGCGCGTTTGCATATTCAAAGAGGTTACTATTTCTATCGCTTACATGATTTAGACTCTGCTATCCATCACTACAAACAAGTCAATAGAGAAAGTCTCCCTAATGCGGACAAATCATTCGTTGCATTACAACTTATGCGCTACTATTTGGATATTGATTCAATAGAGTTAGCCGTTGAAAATGCTAAGTTAGTAATAGCATACTCGCATAATTATTTAGATTGTTGTAATGCCTATTATACACTTATGCACTATGCGGAGCAAGTAAATGATATTGAGAAGTTAGCCGAGTATTCACACAACCGAGCCGATTTATATCGTTTGCGTATAAATCAAACTAAGGATTTGGAAGAGGCAATGGTTTTACTTGAGAATCATGTAGAATCCATTAGTACTATAAATAAAAAGAAAGTGATTGGAGTTGTAGTCTGTTTACTGATGACACTATTGTTGATATGTATTGCGGTGTATATCATACGACAAAAGAAGAAAGTGCAAACTTTATACACAGCGCAAGAAGAAAGCACTCACCAACATCACATAAAGACCATCGAAAAGTTAGAGAAACAATTAGACATTTATGCGGAATATATGGAGCAACACGATGAGGTGTGGACGGGTGATGCCGCTTTCCTTAATACTACGAATCTATACCTTTGGAATATGGCAGACACGATGCGAGTATCCTACCATTTGTCGGTGCAAGACATCAAGATTTGCGTGATGACGTTGCTCAATATGTCTCGCAAGGAGATGGCTACGCGATTATCCCGCTCTGAGAGTAGTATCCCGAAGTTGCGGACGAACACCGCCAAAAAGATGGGAATTACCGCTACCAATCTGCGCAGTTTTCTCATAGAGTTCTTAGCCTCATGATGTGTAAAAATTGACACTCCGCCTTTCTATTCTACATTTTTCCACACCACAATACTGATTATCAGTTAGTTAGCATTAAATTTTTCCACCCCTTTTCTTTTGCTATATCAAAGAAATATAGTAATTTTGCGGTCGAATTACTAACCAAAAAATCAAACTTTTATGGCAAAGAAAAGTTTTTTTAGTATCTACATTATGCCTATGTACGATGTGCATAATGAGTGTGTATGCAAATTTGAATTGCATACAAGAAATTCCTTTAGTGATTGTAGAGTTACCATCCCCCTTGGATGATAATCAAGAACAATCTGATCTTCCAACAATTCCTACTCGTTTCCAAGCAACCATTAGCGGGAATACTCTGCAAGTGGTTGCCAATACGGGAATAATCGCACGTATGCAGGTGGAGAACAACACAACCGGCGAGGTGGTAGAAGACAAGTCATTCACTGCCACTACCGTTGCCTCCATTTCTGCCGCAGGTAGTTACACCTTATATATTCAATCCGGCAACACTATGGTTGCAGGAGAGTTTGAAGTGGAATAAACCAATCCTATTTGATATACATTTATGAAAAAGATTTCTTTACTATGTGCTATTGCACTGCTATGCGGTGCATTAGGCTCTCCCATCTATGCGGAGGCGGTGTTTACGGTTAATGATGTACCTTATGAGCATGGAGATGCTATCTGCATGAACCACGATAACGGAGACTTGATAAGCGTAACCTATCTAAAATCTGCATTGATAAGGGACAATGCTGCTGATTTCTCTGCCCATTGGGGAGCAATCGGAGATCTTGAGTTGGTGTCGGAAACTGACTCTACTGCCACATTCCGTTCTACCAATTTAGGTAAAGGCGTAGCGCGATTGTACTATAACTCAGGATATTGCGGCTCTGCTGTGGACTTGCATATCTACAAGGAGTTTGCTCCTGATATACATAATTTGGAGATAGAAGGTCCTACCTGCCTCACCCCCGGGGAGACGGTGGTATTCTCTGTTCGCCCTGTACTAACGCGAAACCTAAATGCCTATATCGGCGTGGACAGTTACTACTGGAACCTGACCGATACAGGTATCAACAAGCCCTCCTTCGTGGATAGAATTGTGTATGCGGCAGGCGATGGCAGTTCGGTTACATTCGTGGCAGGTACGGTGCACGCAGGAGATGAGGTGCGAGTTAATTTCGGACAATGCAATAGAGACACTGCAAAAACTATCAGTAAACAATTAGGCAAATTGCCTCCTGCTCCGCAAGTAGCCAATGCCACGCTATGTGTGCCCTATGGAGGTGCCCCTATTGAAACCATTACGGTGCTGAATCCCATAGATAGCGTGGAATATGCTTGCGAAGTACCCTCTCAATACACAGCACGCAAAATAGATGCCCTTGGTCATGAGTTTGAAATAACGTTTGATTCCGTCAGCGCAAACGACATAAAGATTCGTGCAAACTACATAGGTGAAGAGGCATGTGGTAGCAGCGAGACCACAATCCACGTAGTACGCACATGGGGCAGCAACGTATCTTTGGTTTACCAAGATGCTCCCCAAGAAAACTGTTGTGCAGAGATAGGTGGCGGCTCACATACTTTTGCAGTTAGCGGAGATATACCGCAAAATTCAACTGTATATTGGCAATTACCTACAGGGTGGGAGTACGATTCTAATTACAGTGAGGGGCAAGTGATTCATATCTATCCGACGGCTTCTGCTTTGGCGATGGATACATTGCGCGTATGGGGCGATGCTTGCAATGATGAGAACGTTGTAGTAAAGACTTTGCAAGTGTATGTGAAGCCCGCTTCGGTAGTTTCCATAGAGCATCCCGCTTGCGTCAGTGCAGGAGACTCGGTGATGTTCCGCGCCGTGCTTGGGAATAACGGTGTTGCACCTGTCCGTTATCATTGGAGCACTTCAGACGGTATCAATTTGGATATGTTCACCGGCGATAGCGTTATCTTTGCGCCCACTTCCGCAACTACCACAGTCAGCATACAGCCCATGGGAGAGGTATGCGCAGGAGATACCTATACAGACACGCTTTCCTTTGTCCCTATTGCACCCACGGGAATTGTTGTGGATAAGACCTGTATTGCAGCCGGAATGCCGGACACAATAATGCTATCTGTTGTCAATCCCCTTTCCGTACAAACATATTATTGGACGATTTCTGATAGTCTCTCAAATACGACCACAGCGCATGGCACACAAATTGCTATCTCAACCTTAGGAATCTCTGGTAGATACCCTGTTTCAGTTTATGCCAAAAGTATGGGAGAATGTGAAGATTCACCCATTTATACTGATACGATAAGTATCCCTTCACATAGACTCAATCTTGAATATGAAGAAGATTATGTAACGATTTACAAAATAACAGGCGGAGATAAGTTTAATATATCTGAAACCGCATGGAGATTATTTGAAGATGGGATAGAGGTTGACCCTGCACTCTATCTTGATGATGCCTCAAAAAGAGAGTTGGATTTCATAGAAGAGTACGTGCTAGGAGATATTGCAAATAGTATTCACTATACCATCGTTGCTGATATTACTATGAACTCTGGATGTAAAGTTAGATTAGTGTATGGTGCTCCTATGAATACCGATAATTTGGAGTTTTATCAAGAACGACAAATGAAAAAGGCATTATCTACCACCAACAAATTGGATGTTTATCCAAATCCGACCTCATCCGAGTTAACTATAGCAATGCAGAATCAAGAAGCAAAAAAAATGAATGTCAGAATATACGATATGGAAGGAACCAAAGTAAAAAGTATTTATTCATATCGTATGGGGGAAACAATCAATATTTCAGATTTACCCAAGGGAGTATATTTTATGCATCTGTCTATAGATGGTCAAATTCTAACAAAAGAAATAATAAAACAATAATTTGTGATGAAAATAGAACAATTATTCCTATTTCCTTTCCTACTGCTGGTTATGTTGGTAACCAGCAGTAGAATGGTTGGAGAAACCCCTACGGACATTACATTTTATGTGCATATTTCCGAAACAGATTCTCTTCGTTTTGGCCTTTTGGGCGGAGATTCTGCTATTGTGAAAGAAAACGCATATCCTCTTACTTGTGATTCATTAGTTATTCCGGAAACAGTACAATACAACAATACGACTTATCGAGTAACCACTATAGATGAATATGCGTTTGCTGATTATCCAATTAGCAGTTTGACTTTGCCAAGTTCTATATCTACAATCATTATAACGGATGCGAATCCCTTTTGCACAAAGAGTTTGCAAAATATCTATGTGAACGAAAGTAACCCGTATTTCTGCTCAGTAGATGGGGCTTTGTATTCAAAAGATACTACTACACTCCATAATTATCCTAACAAAACGGATAAGAATGTAGTTATCCCTGAGGGTGTAAAAGTTTTAGCCCCCTATTCTATGCGCAATATGAAAGATATAGAAACATTGGAGTTTCCTTTGACGCTCAAAGAGATAGGGCTTCGGTGCTTGCACAATATACAAAGCAAACTTCAACAAGTCATCATTAAGGATAGTGTAGAACAGATTGATTCTTTGGCATTGCGTGGCTGGATATTGGAAAAAGTAGTGTTAGGAAGTGGACTAAAAAGCGTACATTCCCATTTCCTAACTAATAATGATACCCTGAATATGGTTTGTTATGCAAAGACACCTCCGACAGTATTTGGGCAACAAACACTACACATAGCAAGCAAAATCAACCTCTTTGTGCCGCGTGCTTCTTATTCCTCATATTGTAAAGCCGTCGGATGGCGCGATTGTGCGCATATCAATGTGATAGAGCCGCCCGTGGTGAGCACGGAGGAGGGGGTTACCATCTCTTGGGTGCAGAGTTTCTCGGCAA
>JBJECI010000072.1:0-2153 GCA_051870915.1 Paludibacteraceae bacterium | reverse complement strand
TATATAATTTTAGTCTTAATATCTTATCGTCAATCTTTTAGTGGACAGTAGTGATGAAGAAACTTCTTCTTGCTGCCGTGATGGCAGTAGCAAGCATCTCGCTTGCAGTAGCACAACCCCGTGCTGTCGGTGTAAACCTTGGCTATGGTGTTGATGTTTCGTACCAACACAGTCTTGGAGCAGCCAACATGATTGACTTGTCTGTGAACGTGCCCTTCTTCAATGGTATCGGTGCAACTTGTACCTACGATTGGATTGATCCCTTCAATGCAACAGTTCCTTGGAACGAAAAAGGAGAATGGCATTGGTATATGGGTGTCGGTGCAGGTGCAGGTATCTACGGTTTCCAAGCTCCCGATTGGTTCGTTGGTGCTGTAGGACATTTTGGAATTGAGTATGATTTCTGGTTCCCCTTCCAACTCTCGCTGGATTGGCGTCCTAATGTGGGTGTTGTTGGACATCATGGTGGAGGAGCTGATTTCAACGTCAACGGCTTGTGGTCTGGCATCACTCTCGGCGTACGTTACAAATTCTAATTCTTTTTTCTATCCATTCAAGGGCTGTTTCCCACGCGGAAGCAGCCCTTCTTTTTCTTACACATACCTCCAAACAGCAAAATTCATAACAAATTTGCAAATAAATTTGCGTATATCAAAATTTATTAGTACCTTTGCGCACTTTTTGGTGCAATGCCTATACGGGTACGCAAGCGTCCCCGCCTGCTTACAAGGAGGTGCGGTCTCCTGGCTGCACCAAAGAGTAGAACAAATCGGGAATGCAACTATTTCCCTCGCGGACAAATAGTAAATCGTAAATTCGTAAATCGTAAATTAAAAATAATTATGGCAAGTTTACAAAAAATTCGTAACCATGGCGCCCTGCTGATTACCATTGTGGGCGTTGCGATGCTCGCTTTCATCCTCGGCGACTTCCTCAACTCCGGAAGCACCCTCTTCAACAAGGGACGCGAGAACATCGCTACTATCGAAGGTCAAGATGTACATTACACCGAGTATGAGGCGGCGCGTGAGCAACTGACCGAGGTGTACAAGATTGAGACAGGTCGCACCGATTTCGATGAGGATTTGTCCGCACAACTGCGCAATCAAGTATGGCAGATGATGCTTATGGACTATACCCTCCGCGCACAGGCAGAGAAAATCGGAATGGACATTACCTCCGATGAGCTCTCCGAACTCTGCATTGGTCAGAACCCTCACCAAATCATCCGCACTCGTCGCACATTCTTCGACCAGACGGGTCAATTCAGCCGCACCGCCCTCGTGCAGTTCCTCAACGCCATTGAGCAAGAGCCCGAAGACGCAGAGCAGAGCGCAAACCTTCGCCAAGCAAAATCCTATTGGATGTACTGGGAGAACGCCGTGCGTCTGACCTATATGCAGGAGAAATATACCAACTTGCTGCAAAACCTTGTGCAAGCAAACTCGCTGGATGCTAAATATGCGTTCGATGCACGTCAGCAGAGTGTTTCCGCACAATACGTGATGAAACCCTACTATGCCGTGGCAGACAGCCTTGTGAAGGTGAGCGAGAGCGATATAAAAGCACTCTACAAGCAACACAAACCCCTCTACAAGCAGACCCCCAACCGCGCTATCGCGTATGTCTCTTTCCCCATCGTGCCCTCTGAGCAGGATTTTGCAGAGGCAGAGAAACTGATGCAGAGCCTTGAGGAGGAGTTCCGCACCACCGAGGACGTTGCGCTGGTCGTAAACACCAACTCCGACATCACCTACGATGGTCGCGACTACTCCATGGAGACCGTGCCCGCTGCATACAAGGATTTTGCTTTTGCCAAAGGTGCAAAAACCGGCGATTTCACGGGTTTGCAGTTCGCCAACGGCACCTACTCCATGGCGCGTATCATGAAGGCAGGCTACTCGCTGCCCGACTCCGTAGAACTAAAAGGTATCGCTAACCAAGAGGGACAAGAGGATGCAGAACTCGGCTGGTTCACCTTTGAGGAACTGCCGAAGAACATCGCAGAGCAGGCGCTGAGCACCAAGCGCGGCGGTCGCTTCACGGTAACCCAAGGCATGAACGAGCAGACGTTTGAGGTGCTGGACATCAGCCCCGCGACCCCGAAAGTGCAACTCGCTATTTTGGAGCGCAACGTAACGGCTTCCAGCAAG
>JBJECI010000071.1:7076-10899 GCA_051870915.1 Paludibacteraceae bacterium | reverse complement strand
GTTTGGTCGTACTTTTGTGCTGAAAAACTATTCAGCCATGAAGTACGACCTTTATTTACGCGGGTACGTGGGCGGCGCGGATTTCGATGCCGACCTCGTTTCTCGCGTTCTCTCCAAGCAGAAAGACCAGCCCGTCACGGTGCTTATTGATTCGTTGGGCGGTTCACTCGCTACCGCGCTTTCCATCGCTGCCGCTTTCCGTGAACACGGGAATGTTACCGCACATTTTGTCGGAATGAACGCCAGTGCTTCCACCATTGCCTCGATGGGGGCAAAGCATATCACCATGGACGGCAGCGCGATGTACCTTGTGCATAAGTGTTCGGCAGAGTTCTTCCAATGGGCTTCCCTCAACGCCGACCAACTGCAAGCGCAGATAGACCAACTCGCGCAGATGAAGTCCGACCTCGAGAAGATGGACTTGAATGTGGCGCAGATGTACGCCCGCAAGTGCAAGAAAAAGGTGGAAGACCTGCTCGCGTTGATGAAGACGGGCGGTTGGCTTACGGCGGCGGAGGCACAGCAATGGGGCTTCGTGGATAGTCTGACCGACCTCCAAGAAGACGCTGTGCCGGTACTCACGGAAGACCTCGCCGCCTCCATGCAAGCCTACGGCATGCCCCTGCCCGACATGGCGATTAAAGCCACCCCGACACCGTCGGGCTTTAACAAGTTAGTGGATATGCTCTCCGCGTTCTTCCAACGCAAAGACCACGCTGCAACCAACCCTAAAATTACCCACGATATGAACAAGTTACTCCCCCTGCTTGCCGTTGCATTGGCTATGCAACAGCAAGAGTTCGCGCTGGCAGATGAGCGTCTCTCTCTGACCGCCGAACAAGCCGACCAATTGGAGGCACACCTCAAGACGCTCACCGACCAAATCGCCGCGCAGACCAAGGCACTCGCCGAGAAAGACAGCCGTATCGCCGACCTCGAGAAACAGTTGGCACAGCAGCCGGCAGACGAGACGGCGCAGGTCATCAACCAGCCCCGCAAACCTACGGAACTGACCGCGGAAGCCGAGTTCGCGATGAACCTGCACAACGCGCAAGAGTTGTACAACCAACTACCTTAACGAACAACCCATTAACTTTGACAAACTATGGCATACGGAAAATTAGTATTTACCCCCGAGGAGTGGCGTGAAGCCGCTCATAAGTACCGCAAGGAGTTGCTCATGCTCCCCTTGTTCGGTTGCAAGGAAACGCTGGATTACATGACCGGTCGTCCGGGCGTTCGTTATAAGGAGTCGGTCGGCACAATCGGTTTGGACGCGCAGTTCGCTCCCTACAAGCCCGATGCTAAATCGGCGGTGGACCTCAACCTCTCTTTCCGCACACTCGAGACGTTCCTCGGCTCTGTGGTCAAAGAGTTTGAGCTTAACAGTGCGTACCGCACCCTGCTGCACTCGGGCGCGACCAAAGGCAGCGGACAAGTCTCCACGCCTACCGCCCGCGAGGTGCTGGGACTGATTGGCAAGTCGCTCTCCTACCATCTGAACAACGCCATTTGGTCGGCGAAACGCAACGACAGCGGCACGACCACCGCGGAGTTATTCAACGGCTTCGACACCATCACCCAAAGCGAAATCACCGCCGGCAATATCTCCGCGGACAAGAAGAACTATGTGAAGTTGTCGGACGCTATCACCACGGAGAACGCTTGCGACATCGCCAAGGACATCCTGTTCCACCTCGACCCGCACCTCCGCGCACAAGACCTGCTCATGTACTGCTCGCAGGACTTCTTCGACAAGTACAGCGAGAGTTATCAGAAGACCCACGGCGGGCTCTCCTATAACAGCCAGTACTTGCAGAACACCATGGAGGGCTCGCAGGGCAGGCTGAAACTCGTGCCGCTGGCTAACAAGACGGACAGCAAGTTCATCCACATCACCACCAAGAAGAACATGCTCTATGGTTACGACAACATGTCGGATATTGAGAGTATCGAGGTGGAGCGTTTCGCACCGTTCGTGCTGACCTATGTGGCAACGATGTTCTTCGGCGTGCAGTTTGAGTCCATCGACAAGAGTTGTCTGAAAGTGGTGGAACTGGCTGCCGTCTAAACCTGATTGTTGAACCGTTAAATCGCTTGAGATATGACTAATTGCACCTCTATTCAGAAGTCGCTTTCATGGTGTCAGGGTACTCCCGAGTACCCGGGCATCAAGCGGCGTATCTACTACATCGCCAAGTCAGCCATTGCCAAGTGGCCGACATTGCCGACGGACGACCTCGGACGACCCACCTCGGCTATCTACAACGGGAACTTCACCCTGCTCGCAGACCAAAAATGGCATTACATCGATGTGCTGCCGGACAAGTGTCAGGTAACCTCGGAAGCGCAAGGGGAGTTGCCCTCGCAGACGCAGTTAAACAAACTGACCGCCGTCCACCCGGGCGTGGGGGAGGAAGCCAGCGCGGCAGCCGCCTATATCAACAACACGGACAACGTGTTCCTTGTGGAGGATATGAAAGGCAAGTACCGCGTCATCGGTTCGGAACGGTGGGACACCAAGTCCACCGTAGCGCAAGACCTCGGTCAGGGTGCGACCGGCACCGCCTCCACCACCATCAACGCCGAAGCCTCGGATGTAGTGCCTGCCCCGTTCTACACCGGCACGATAGAACTCGAAGACGGCACGACCATCAACGAGCCCGCTTCCTAACAGCACAGTCCGATGAGCCTGATAGACCTCTCCATATTGAACCAAAGCGCCACTTCTTCGCAAGCAGAGAAGAATCTGTTTGCGGAGAAGGACAAGCGCAAGGCATGGGAGAAAGAGAAACCGGCGCGGTGCGATTTTCAGAAACAGGTGAAAATCTTGCACCGCCCCGGTTTCTATTTTATCTCCGTATGGAACAAGTCCGTCAAGGGTCGTACCCTCACGGACATCAAGGGCGACGACGCGATGATACCGTTCTTCGCCACGCACGTTTCGGAACTCATCACCGACACTATCGGTGATAATCTCCGCAACGGCACTTGGGCTATCGTGGCGACCCCCAAACGCCGCCACCTGACGCATAACTTCGCCTCGCTCATAGCCGAGGAGATAGGCAAGCGGTTAGGCATACCGTTCTACGATGATTGTGCGCACGCCCACAGCCGAGAGCGCGTGAATGCCGTGTTCACCGCCAACAACATCCCCGCGGAGCAGAACATCATCGTCTTTGACGACTTCGTTACCACCGGCTCAACCATCATCGCGATGAAGAACCTGCTCGATAGTTTGGGCAAGACATCGGTTTATTTTATCGGAATCAATAATCACCTATCAAATGGATATTAAACTCACCCAACGCATACAGGACTGGCTGGAAGCCTCTCCTGCCGACCGCTCCATTGAGGAGGGCGCGGAGATAGTTCTCAAACTGACAGGCAACCGCTTTATGTGCCAAAACATCTTGGGTCGCAAGGACTACAAGATGGTGGAGTATCAACTTCGCAAGTACCTCCCGCAACGCCTGCAACAGGTTACGCACGAGGAGGTGGAGCAGATGAAGAAAACGGCTGCCAAGATAGCCGAGGAGCACCACCTTGACACCATCCGCAAGTCTGCCAAGACACTGCCGGAGGAATGGAAGAAAGGCAAGCGTGAAGACCACGACAGCCTGCCCGAGGAGGTGCAAGCACTCTATGCCGAGAACCTCACCCTCTTGCACCGTATGCGCGAGTGCCACCTCCAAGCGCGGAAGATAGCACTCGCCGACAAACCTTGCGCAGACTGTGATATTTATCCGTTCGTCAAGGAACTTATCGAATTGGATAAACGCTTGCACAGCAACTGGCAGACCTACGATGAGTACGGACGCGA
>JBJECI010000071.1:0-6976 GCA_051870915.1 Paludibacteraceae bacterium | reverse complement strand
ATGAAACGCGGCGTTTCCATAGAGGACTATTTGCAGCCCTTGCAGCCTAATCAGACGCAGTGTTACCTGACCAACACGCTGCAAGTGGCGGATATTGTCGAGTGGGTGCTTTCGCAGATTGGCAAAAGCACCATTTGGCAAACCTCGTTCTCTATCTCCGAGGAGTTCCTGCGCAGGCTTTACTTTATCTCGAAATCCGGCAATGTGGACACTATCCACCTATTGCTGGATTTCAAAGCCACGCAGAAGACCCTCCGCCTATGGGCTTTTCTCACGCAGGTCATCCAACACACCTACCTCGCCGACAGCCACAGCAAGGTGATTTTGATTCGTGCTGTGGGGGACCCCGACACAACTTGTTGTGGCGGGGAGAGCGGAAGCCCCGACCACTCCAATGCCGCCGAGCGGCATTCTGTGTGGGCGGGGGCTGAACGCGAGGTTGCCATCATCACCTCGCAGAACCTCACGCGCGGTAATCGCCACGAGTCCGCCATCATAACCACTGACCCCGCTATCTTCCATACGCTCCATGAGCAGATAGAAGACCTAATCCGCAACCACTCCGTTCCCCTGTCGGAACTCTACAACGCACAAGTAAAATGAGAGCCATCCACATCAGCACCTTGCGCGAAATGTTATCCCACCCCGAGCCGGTGGATATTTCGCTTTTCACCGCCAAAGGAGAGATACAGCACTACAAGAACTGTATCTCGCTTCGCTATGATTTTCGCAACGGCACACGCCGTATCAAACTCCTTTCGTCAGGTCAAATACGCCAAGTCCGCGATGTCTGTATCTTCCAAATCAACGGTATGGAGGTGTTTTTGTAACCCCCTGCGTCTTTTCCCGCTCCCCCATTCGTCCATATCTTTGCAAAAAATCGCAGAGATATGGACTTTTCTTTTTCGAGTATAGAGCCACTCCCCAACGTCAAGGCTTCGGTGGCGTTCATCCCTGACAGCGGCGCGGTCTTTCGCGAAGACACGCGCCTCGATACCCGCGTCCTCAACGGCGGACAGCGGTTTGTGCCGTGGGGGATGGACAACACCATGCCCTACGACATCATTTCCAAGGTGGAGGACGATGAGACCCTCGCCACCTGCATGCAGTTCAACGCCGAAGTGTGCTACGGCGCGGGCTTGCAGTACAACACCGACCGTTGCACCGCCCAAGTGCAGAACGACATCGAGGACTTTCTGCTTCAGAACGACCTCGCCTCGTATTTCCTCGGCGTGTGTCAGGACTTCAAGTATTTCGCTTTCGCCGTCTCCGTCCTTATTCTCAACAAGGACGGCAGCAAGGTCGTGCGTATCGTCCGCAAGGAGGCGTGCAACTGCCGTTTCGCCCCCGCAGACAAGCGCGGCAACATCCCTTTCGTGCTGTTTGCCGACTGGCGCAACGAGCCACTGCCGGAGCGTTACGAACGCATACCCCTGCTATCCGTCTCCGCGCCGTTCGCCGACCTCCAAACGCGTCTGCAACAACGCACCAAAGACCGCAAGTTCGCCGTCGTTACCCGTATTCCCACGCCCGATTACTGTTACTATCCCATCCCCTACTATGCCTCCCTTTTCAAAGGCAGGTGGTACGACATCAAACGCCTCATTGCCGTAGCCAAAGAAGCCAAGTTGCGCAACGCCGCTCCCATCAAATACCACATCGAGGTGGCTGCCAAATACTGGGAAACTATCTTCCGCGCCGAGGGTATCACCGACAAGACGAAAATGCAAGAGCGCGTGAACACCGAGAAACGGCGTATCATTGATTTTCTCACCGGCGCGGAGAACAGCGGCAAGGTATGGTTCTCCATGTTTTATGTCTCGCCCGATGGGCAGGAGCAGCACGACGTGCTTATCACCAAGATAGAAAACTCCAAGGAGGGCGGCGACTGGGAAACGGACATCCAAGAGGCAATCAACATGGTCTGTTTCACCATGCGCGTGCACTCCAACCTTGTCGGCAGCGTCCCGGGCAAGGCACAGTCCAACAACAGCGGCAGCGACAAGCGCGAACTCTACACCATCGCCCAAGCCCTGCAAAAGCCCTACCACGATATGCTTTTTATCGTGCAACGCCTGATAATCCGTATCAACGGCTGGCAGGGCGCATACCCCGAGTGCCCCTTTGTCATGCTCACCACCCTTGACCAACATACTGACGCACAGGTCGTCAGCAATGGCGAAGAAAAATCGTAAATCGTAAATCCGTAAATCGTAAATCCCATGTTTATCCAAACCGATACCGACCTCCGCCGTTACATCCCCAATACCCTTGTAACCGTCAGTGGCGAGCAGACGCTGTTCGATAAGTTACAGGTGGAACTGCAACTGTCGGAGGCGTGGCTTGTCCGCACTTTCGGCGTAGTTGAAAGCACGCCGACTGCTTGCAAGGTGCTCGCCACCGACGCTTTTCTCCGTGCCGTCCCCTCCCTCGACCTTGTCCTCACGCCCAACGGCTTCGGGGTAGTCAGCAACAACACCATCGCCCCTGCTTCCAAAGACCGTGTGGAGCGGCTTCTCACTTCGTTGGAGAACAGCCGTGATTTCGCCATTGACCAACTCCTCCACGAACTGCTTGCGCAGCCCGAGTGGCGCACCACGCCGCAAGGGCGTTTCTTCCTCTCTACGCTTTTCCAAACCCCGCTCGCGCTCCCCCTCGAACTCCGCCGCGGAAAAGCGTGGGAGGTATTCTTGCAAACCCACGCACAGTTCATCCTCACCGAGCAGGAACTGGCGGATAAGTTCATCTCCCGAGAGGTCTATGCCCGTCTGCGCAGCGACACCGCCAACCCTGACTTCGCCGCACTCGTCCAGCCCTTGCAGGCTATCGAGTGCCAACTGCTCGCGGGTAAGCCCTTACCCTACAAGACGCTTATTTCCCTTGTGGACTACATACGCAAGAGCGACCTGTTCCCCGAGTGGCACACCTCGCAGACCTGACCGGCGTGCCGTTCGCAGACTAACACCGATAATCCGCCCTTGTAATCCCCCGAGTATTTACCAAGGAACTACCAAGGAACAACCAACCCCAAAACCTATCTATAAAACACCTCCAACTAATTCGTAATTCGTAAATCGTCCGGGTACGTCCCGACTGGTCGGGGCTAAATCGTAAATCGTAATTCGTAAATCGTAAATCGTAAATCCCTTCATGTTACTCAAAGACCTATTCCTTGCCATCCCGCGTTCCACTATCCAAACGCTCACACGCTACCGCCTCCTGCCGCGCCACTTGCTCGAGTGGTACGACCTTATCCGTTTTTTCGATACGCTTGATTTCTCCGAGGAGGCACGCCGACGACAAACCAAATTCGCCAAACCTTTCGGACAAATGGATAAATACACCCTCACTGCCGACCATTTCCAACGCTCCGACGAGCAAGTCCGCAAAATTATTGCCCGACTAAACACACCAATCTCCAAGGATTCTGATGCCTAATTGCATTTTGGTTCTCTCCGCTACCAACAGCCTATCCAAAAAAGCCGTACCTTTGCACCGTCTTTCGGACAGATAGGATAATGAGCCCGCGGAGCGTCTATCGCCTTACCCTCAGTTTCAACGGCTCAAAAAGGGATAAGTCCGAAAGACTATGCGCATATAAAATCGTAAATCGTAAATTCGTAAATCGTAAATCAACCCATGTCAAAAATCAAACTCGAAGCACCTTTCCAGCAGTTCCGCGGGAAGGTCTGCAAGCACTCGCAAATCATCTTCAAAGAGATGTACGGCACCAAGTTCACCTCCCAAATCTGCAACCCCTACACGGGCGCCCCCTCTACCGCGCAATCCGCGCAGCAGGGCAAGATGACCGCCGCCGTGGCGAAGATTGCAGCCCTCTCCGAGCAGGAACTCCAAACCGCCAAGGACGCTTTCACCAAGCAGTCCAAGTACAAAACCCTCCGAGGCTACCTCCTCGCACAAGAACTCAAAAAGTCCTAACCAAGTCCGGGTGCGCAGGCGTCCCCGCCTGCTTAACACCCCGCAATGTTAATTGTCAAATAGTAAATTGTAAAATTGTAAAATCAATCTATGGCAAAAGTAACCTATCAAGACCCGATTCATCACCTCTCGGGCAAAATCAGCAAGAACTATCGTACCACCTACTGCTACCGCAAGCGTAGCGAACTGAAGTTCACGCAAGTGCGTTCGGAGCGTTCCACGCCGCTCACCGAGGCGGAGCGCAACCACCGACAAATCTTCGCCACGGTCTGCAAAGCCACCCGCAATCGTATGTACGACCCCGAGCAGAACGCATACGACATGCTCGCTTTCTCGCAGCAGACCAAGTACAAGACCTTCTACCGCTTCGTCTGGAACCAAGAGTACGACAAAGTGAAGTAACCTTTTCGGGCGCGTCCAACGCGCCCGAAATTGTAATATACTGCCGCCCATTCACCCTCGTACTTCTCTCAGTGTTCTCTCAGTGTTCTCTCAGTGTTCTCTCAGTGTTTACCTCATTCTGCCCAACACCTTACATACCCACCGTCATCGTGGCGGGTCGCCGCACAGGCAAGACGGACAGCATAGCCTCGCCCTTTGTCCTGCGCAACATGCAGCGTATGCCCGGCAGCACGGGCGGCATTGTCGTCCCCACGTTCAAGCACGGCTTGACCAACACTATCCCCGGACTGCTCGCCGCGTGGAAACGGTGGGGCTTTCTCAACGGCGTGCATTACGTAGTCGGCAGGAAACCGCCCAAGGGTTTCCACTCCGCCATCATCGAGCCCACCGACTACGAGCATGTCATCTCGTTCTACAACGGCAGCCGCGCCATCATCATCTCGCAAGACCGCCCGGGCTCGTCCAACTCACTCACGCTGTCGTGGCTGCTTATTGATGAAGCCAAGTTCATCGACTACGAGCGGTTGAAAGACGAGACACTCCCCGCCAACGGCGGTATCAAGTCCTATTTCGGCAAGCACTCTTTCAATCACTCTATCCTCATCTTGTCCGATATGCCGCAAACCAAGAAAGGCTCTTGGTTCTTGCATTACGAGGACAAGATGGATAAGGAACTCATCGCCGCCATCGAAGCCACGGTCTGCGAGATTTGGCGTATCAAGCAGCGTATCAAGTCCGACCGCGAAGCCGGCACCACGCCCCCGGACTATCTACGCAAGCACCTCCGCCACCTCGACCGACAACTCAACCAAATGCGCTCGGTCGCCGTCTATTACAAGGAATACTCCTCCATCGAGAACCTCCAACTCCTCGGCGAGACCTATATCAAGCAGATGAAGCGCGACCTCACGCCCCTCACTTTTCAGACCTCCATCCTCTGCCAACGTATCGGCATTGCCAAGGACGGTTTCTACTCCTCCATGCGCGAAGCCCATTTCTACGACGCTTCCAACTTCGCCTACCTTGACAAGATGTGGGCGGAACTCGCAGCCGACCCGACCGCACCGCAAGAGCCCCTCAATACCGCCGCACAGGACGCAGATGTCGTCCCCAACGCGCCTATCTGTATCGGCATGGACTACAACGCCAACATCAACTGGATTGTCGCAGGGCAAGTGTACAACGGACCTTGGCCTGCAACTGGGCGACAAGCCGGGCAACCCATCGGAAAACGCCTCAACATAATCAAGTCTTTCTACACCAAGTTCGAACGCAAAATCCCCGCCTTGATTAACGACTTCTGCTCCTACTACCAAGACCATCAGAACAAGACGGTCATTTTCTACTACGACACCACCGCCCTCGGCTCTAACTACGCCGTCAATGAGCAGGACTTCCGCTGGGTGGTCATCCACGAGTTCGAGCGACACGGCTGGCGGGTGCACGATGTCTATATCGGCAACCCAATGAAACACCACGAGAAGTACCTTGAGATTAACGAGGCTTTCGCCGGTCGCCGCAAACTCATGCCGTTTCTCAATCGGCAGAACAACGAAGACCTAATCCTCGCCTTGCAGACCGCAGGGGTCAGCCGTGGCAGGAACGGCTTTCGTAAGGACAAGGGCGGCGAGAAACTCGCCGAAACAGAAGAGGACCTCCTCCAGCACCGCACCGATGGCACAGACGCTTTCGATACCCTCTACATCGGCTGCTCCAAATTCCCTCAAAACACCAATTTCCGCTTAAACTTTACGGGCGTGGTATAAGCCCCATTCCAACGGCACAAACCAACGAAGTGTTTGTACCGTTGAGAGCGGAGGCACAAGTCGCTTTACTGACGGCATGCCTTCAGTCGGTTCGACCTTGTTGCCGAACGCGAGGCTGTGCCAAGTTCCCCCAACAATCCACCACCCCCATCTCCGTCAGCGGGGTACTGTAATAGCCCTATCTTGTCCTCAAACAATCTCGAAGTCATAGGGTTATTTTCTTTCATGAGTAGGTGTAAAAGTTTAGGAAATTAAACTTTTATATGCAAAAAATTTGTTTTTGTCCTACGATTTTATTATCTTTGCACGATTTTTCTGTGGACTTACTTTTTTTCGGAAAGAAGAATATATACAGTTTTATGAAACTATTAGTTAAATATCCTTTTTTACAAAAACTCCCAAAACATAACAAAATAAAGGTGTTTGAGGGTTTTGCTGGTTATGGTGGTGCTTCATTTGGTTTAAGACGTTCCGGCTTAAATTTCAAAGTCATTGGGATGTCGGAATTTGATGACTTTGCAAGTGAATTATTGCATGTCAATTTCCCTCGTGTAAAAAATTGGGGTGATATTACAAAGATTAAACCTGAAAAATTACCTGATTTTGATTTTTTTACAGGTGGATTTCCATGTCAACCCTTTTCATCAGCAGGATTACAAAATGGTGAAGATGATACTTATGGTCGTGGAACTTTATTTTACGATATTTTTCGTATCTTAAAAGAGAAACGTCCTAAATATGTTTTACTCGAAAATGTTAAAGGTCTTACTGCAAAAAAATTTGAGCCTACATTTAACCGAATAAAGGAATTATTTCACTAGTGTCCACTAAAACTTTTGAAATGGTTCTTTGATTTATTGAAAATTAGT
>JBJECI010000070.1:0-11115 GCA_051870915.1 Paludibacteraceae bacterium | reverse complement strand
TAAGGGGGGTGCAGGGGGGGAAAGAAAGGAGAAGGAAGGGAGAGGGGAACCTCGGGGGAGAGAGGGAGGGGCGGGACGTTTTTTGACTCACTCGCAGGGGGAGTGAGACGTTTTTTGACTCACTCCGCCCTGCCCTATTTCCGCTCTCGGTGTGGTTGAATCAGAACGGGATGTCCTCGGGCTCCTCGCTGGGGCTCCAGAATTGGCTCTGCGTGGCGTTTGTGGTGCCGCCGCGGTATGTGCCCGCACGAGGCGTTGCGACGCGATGTGCGGGCTGCTGGGTGGCATTTTCTGGCTGCCTCGTGCTTGCTGGCTGGTCAAGGAAATGGACGCGCTCGCAGTAGATGTACAATCGGCTTCGCGTATTGCCGTTTTTGTCTTGCCATTTGTTTTGGACGAGGCTGCCCTCGATGAGGACGCTTCGCCCCTTGGTGGCGTACTTGGCGAGGAGCTCGGCGGTGCCGTAGTAGGCGGTGACGTCTAAGAATGAGGTGTATTCTTGTTTCACGTTGCCGTTTTTGGCTTGGCGGGTGCAGGCGATGGTGAGGTTGCAGGCGGCGTTGCCGCCCGCTGTTTGTTGTAGCTCGGGCTGCGCGACGACGCGCCCTATGACGTATGTTTTGTTGAGGTAGGCCATTAGATTGTTTCGGGGTTAAGTGTGATTGGGGGGAGTGTGTAGGTGGGGCTGTAGTCCGGCACGAGGGTGCGGCGGTAGTTGGCAATCGCTTCCGTGAGGTCGCTATCCGTAAAGCGGGCGATGTGTTGCTCTTGCAGGATGAGCGGGCGGGCGATGTATGGAGCCGATTTGCTGACGAAGATGAATGCAAACTCCGCAAGGCTGCGCCCAGTGACGGTGCGCAGGATGTGGTTGTAGAGCGCGGCTTGGATGTGGTAGCCGTAGGCGTAGAACTCGCGCACAACGGCGCGCTCGTTGGTGACGTTGGCGGCGGTGGTCTTGATGTCTACGGCGAATTCGCTGCCTAGATGCTCGGCAAGCGCGTCGAATTTGCATTTATATTTTTCTTCGCCGATGGTTGCCCATGCGGCGGCTTCGGTGTACCAAGAAAAATCGGGATAGATTTCGTTGATGCAGCGGGTTGCGCTTGAGGCTATGGATTCTGCCACGGCGGCGTCGGCGGTGGAGATGATGTAGGTGCCGCTCTGCTCTGCCTGCTCCCACTCGGCTGCTTGCTCTTTGTCTTGCTGCCCGTTGGCGTAGGGTGTGCCGTCTTTTTTGACGGCGATGCGCTTGTCTTCGATGCGGTGGCGCTCTCCCAGATTTTCGGGATTGAGGGCGAGGACGTGTACGAGGCTACCGAACTTCATGGCGGGGGTGATGGTGTCCTCCTGCCATGAGGTGAAGAGCCCCGCGTCGGCGCTGTAGCGGTAGTGTTTAAGCAGGCTGTAGTGCAGCGCTGGTGTGGCGTGGTAGGCTCGGTCTGCCAAAGAGCCGAATCCCGAGGGCTTTTCCGCAAGTGCGGTGGTGGGCAGCTCGGGCAGCGGGATTCGCCGCAATGGGGACGGCGCGAGGGTGTACGGTGGGCGGTTCATTAGTGCTCGGAACGGGTTTCGGGGCTGATTGTGGCGGAGATGGTGGCGGCTTCGGCTGCGATGTCGCCCAGCGTTAGCTGATGCTCTTGCTCGATGTGCTCCGCAAGGGCTGGCGTGGTCTCGGCGCTGATGTCACGCCCTTTGGCTCGGATGAGCTGCGGGGCGGAGGCTTGCGTCTGCTGATTTTGCGTGTTGATGTCGTCCAGCTCCTCGGCTGTTTGCATGCCCATGAGCATGTCGGGTGCGTAGAGGCGCAGGAAAAAGGCGGCTGCGCGGTAACGGAACATGAGGTCTGGCATTGTTGTCCATTTGGGGTTTTTGTTCCAGCCTTCGGCGCGTACCATTTCGGGTGTGACGGCGGGGCCGATGTCGGGGTCATCGGGGGCGTCGGCTCTGTAGCCGATGACGCGCACTCCGGCGCGGTAGTCGGTGCCGTTGATGTAGTCGTACTTTACTCGGGTGTATTTCGGGCAGCGCATGAGCATGGCGATGGCAAACTTGCCGGAAAAGCCCATGTTGCCGTGGACTTCGTATACGTTGTTTGCAATCGTTAGCATGCTGACGCCGAGGCGGGCTGCCATGTCCATGATGCAGAATGCGCTCCCGGCGTCGCCTCGCAGAGCGGCGGGGAAGAACTTGCTGTTGGCGACGTGCTTGCAGAGGGCGCCGGCGTTTTCGGGGGTGATGATTGATAGTAGGTTGTTGTTCATATCTTAAGAAACTGTATTTGAATTACAGATATTTATTCCAAAAAAGTCGTGTTTCTAGGATTATGGGTGGTTGGATGCCGCTCTTATTCTGTTTGGGCGGACTATGGATGCCCGCGTATGACCCCCACGGGCGGGGTTATCCATGAAATACACTTCTCTCCGTTTTCTTTCTGCCAACGCCTCGCGGCGTGAGCAAAATGCACAGGCTGGAGTCGAACCAGCGCTTCGTGGTTTTGCAAACCGCTGCCTTTCCGCTTGGCTACTGTGCCGATGTTGCCCGCGTTTGCCCGCACGGGCGTGGTGATGTTCAGCGATAACTGATAGCTCAGGCGGGAGTCGAACCCGAACTTTTGACACTTAGCGGGAGCATGTGCCCCTTTGGTGACTTGTTCTACCGATTAAACTACTGAGCTATGTTTTTCCGAGCTTTTTTCCGAGCTCGGATTCGGCATGTGGATGTCAATTTTTCGGCGGGTGCGCTTGCGTTTTACCCGTCAGCCGTGGCGGCTGATAGATGGGGCTAAAGGGAGTTGCGCCCTTTCGTGGTTGCGGCTTCTCGCAGCCCCTGTGCTGTCTTTCCAGCGTGTCAACCTGTTGTCTCGCAGACTATCGAGACGCGGAGCAGGCGCGCGCATTGCATCTCATTTCCCGTTCTTGCTTTGGTGTCCCCCTTGCCTTTCAGCGGAAGTTTTTTGTTCCGTTCACGCGCCGTATTTTGACAGAGCCGCGAGTGCTGTGCGTGAGTCGTAGTGGCGATGTCCCTTGGGCGTCAGCACGCTTGGCACTCCTGCTTCCAGCAGGCGGGCGCGCACGGTGTTGTACGAGAGCCCCGTCATTTTGGCGAGTGCGACGGCTCCGATGACACGATTGTTCTTGACGCGCAGGGACGTCTTGAGGTCATGCCAGATGTAGGCACAGACTTTGATAACTTGCGGGTCTACGTCCGGGTAGCGCGCGGCGAGCTCGGTGTGCAGCTCGGGGATGGAAAAATCTTTGCGGGTTTTCATTTGTGTGTGTTTTTGTAATCGCGCAGTTGCTCGGCGATGGATTCGGTGATGGCTTCAAGCAGGGTTTTGCCTTGCTTGGTAGCGCCAGCGGCGGCGGCGGCGATGGTGGCTGGCGATGTTTTGATGATAAGTTGCATCGCTTTTGACGTTTTTATTTTACACGTTTTGCGTAAAAGGTAAAGCGAAAAATACCGTGCGATAGTAATTTTTTCTCTCTGTGCTTGCCGACATGCTGTGCATGAATTACAATTCTTTGTCGATGATTCTGACGGCTATGCGCCCGCTTAAGGATTCCACCGCCGCGCACATTGAGCTCTTGCTTGACAAGCTGGAGGCGGAGCAGGCGCAGGCGCGCGAGGTGCTCAAGCCTCGCAGTGTCACTTTTGTGTTTACCTTGGAGTTGCCCGCCGAGTGCTGCAGGGCGATGGAGTCCTCCATGGAGGGGCTAACTGCCGAGGAGCGCGAGCATGTGGTGCAGGCGATGGCGCAAAAGGCGCTCGAACGCCTGCGTGCCGAGGGTGAAAATGCCCTGCGCGGCATTGGGTTGACTTGATGTCTTAGAATGTATATTCTGTTTGACGATGAACGAGGAGCAAAAGAAGGCTTGGCACGAGGCGCACAATGCCGAGTTGGCGAAGCGGACGAAAAAGGCGAAGAAGGCAGCGCTGTTTGAGCAGCGGGAGATTGACCGCGCGCGCAAGTCAAGCCCTTACCGAGAGTTGGCAAAGATTGCTGATAAGGATGAGGTTGCCGCTTATTATTCTTCCGTGATGCGCGACCCGACGGCGACTTATGGGGAGAGAACGAGTGCGGCGATGATGTTGCAGCGCCTGATGGGCTGGGAGAAGCTGAAAGTTGAAACGGAAGATAAGAATGTGTCTGATTATTTTGCGCGCTTGAATATGCTCGGCGACGAGCAGGTGCAGCCTTGGCAGAATGGGGCGATAGAGTGCTCGGCAGATGATGGCGCTGATAAATGAGCTCATGTCGGCGCAGGGGATGAGCCCTGCGCCGTGTATGGGCTTATTTAATCGTTAAGGAGGTTAAGTGTTAGTCGCAGATGACAATGAACTTTCGTTGTGCCTGCGATATAGGCGCTTCTTGTTTCATGGTGTTTGTGCACGATTTGCCCACCGGGCGCGGGGTTAGGGGTTACAGGTTGTAGACACCGGAGATGTACCAGGCGCCTTCATCGTATTGTATCTCTGCGGTCTTGCCGATGAGGTCTAGCAGGTCGCTGAGCACTTCGCAACCGAAATCTTCGGAGCGTTGCAGGGCGTAGCCTTGCGCGTAGCCGTGTTTCCACTCGGCACATTCGATGGAGTCTGGTTCGTCGTCCTCCCCTAATACGATATTGAGCGGTTCGGTGTACCAAATCTCATTGACCAGGCGATTAAGGATGCCCATGGCGTCGTCAACTGAGATCGGGAGGGTTAGCTCTTCGCTTAGTGCGCTAATCGCTATGTCGTAGCGCTCCTGACGGGCGGATTCTGAGTCGTTGCGGCAATAGGTGGATGATGCCGCATATATGATGGAGTCGAGCTTGTCTGTGTCCATATCTGTTTTATTTTTTTGGTTAATTGTGCTAAAGAAAAACTTAAAATTGAATCGCGCTTGTTGTTTGGATTTTGCACGAATTTTTCATACCCTCGGGCAATGCGTAATTATTACAATTATTTTTCTTTTATTTCTTCATATTCTTTTTTTATTACGTTTTCTAAAACTTTAGTTTTAGATTCATTCTTTTTTATTGTTATTTTTTCAAGCATTTCGTAAATCTCCTTTTTTATCCAAACAGCAAGCTGTCTTCTTTCAGGAACATATCTGTTTTGCATGGTATGTGTGCCCGGTTTACCCACCGGGCGCGGGGTGTTAATTTTGGGGTGTTTACTCTTCCGGAGCGGTATAGGCGTCTATATCGAGCTCCCAGCCAGTGCTCTTGCTGTCGCATCCTGTGCCTATAAAAGTGGTGCCGTCATCAGGTTCAAATTGAGATTCAGCTCGCGCTGCATATCGTCTACGATTGAAGCACAATCATTTTCACTAGGGAATTCATAAACTTCAATAACGACCCTGTCAGCTTTACAGAATTCACATTTCCCGTAATCATTGACTGGCATTACAGATAGAAACGGATAGCGCAACTCTTGATTGCTGTTGAATTTCTGCGCGTAATCTCGCATGCGCTCATAAATCTCTTTAGTACATGTCTTCATGGATTTTTGGTGTTGGTGTTGAGTTAATCCCATGCACGGTTGCAAGGGTAGAGCGCGGGTGAGTGTTGGGCTCACCTATCCCGTCAGGGGCGCGCTTGAATTTATTGTAACACATGCGACATCGTCTTGGCGGATTGCACGCTGGGTGCCGCATGTGATGCCCATCTTGTCGCCGAGATGGGTCGGAACGTCTGTCAATCTGCTGTCTGTCCTATGTGTCCCAGTCACACGCGGTAGGCGCTTTTAGCGCGCCTGCAACCTACGCGGAGGTGACGGTGCTTAGATGGTCTCGTCATCTTGCGTAGCGCGGAGCTGGTGCGCTCTACGCGTCTACCTGCAAAGATTGGTCATCATCTATCCCGGCGGCGATTGCTCGCCGTCATCGGGTGCTGGGACTGTTAATCTACTTTCACCCCGCGCACGTTGCGGGCTCGGGTGGCAACTCGCCGGGGCTCGTAAGCCTCCCATGCGGTTGACGAGGTCATTTTAACACTACTAGTAGTCATGTCAACACTTTTTTTGTTTTTTTTCTCAAAAACTTTGCAACATTTTCGCAAAACGTTGCAAATGAGCTACTTACGAGCACCAAAATTGCCAGGGCGCGCCGCAATCGCCCGACAAGGCGACAAGCATCAATCCACCAACATCGCCCCATGTATTCTCTCATGCTCTGTATTACTGCGCCGCTTGCCATGCGTGCATGCGCGCCTTGCTCGCTCGCTCACACTCTACACGCACACATGCCCCCATACGCGCATGCGCATATGCGCAATATCATATATATTTTATCTCTATTCTGTATTCTCTCTCTTTTGTGTGTGTCATGTGTGTTTGTCTATCCATCTGTCTATACGCGCGACCACCATCACCAAAAGCCAATATCCATCTATCGCGACCCCCCTTGCGATGGGGGAGGGCTGCGGAGGGTTGCCGAGGCGGGCGAGGGCGCGGAATGTTTGGCGAGGTTTAGTAGGGTTGGTAGTGTTTGCGTGATGAGCTTGGCGGATCGTGCTGGGAGTCATAGCGCATATAGGTGAGCGGTTGCAGTAGTGGCGCGGGGTGCGGGGCGAGGTGTACCTTGTCGGTGTACCATTAACACGGTTTTGCCTCGGATGATTTTCCTCGCTCGCTCTACGCTGCTGAAGTAGTCACACAGTTATGTTTGGCTCGGATAACTTTCCGATGAGGGGGGCGGGGTTTAAGCGGGGTGGTGGCCTCTCGGTGTCGCGTTCTCGCTCGCGGCGGCTGCGGGGACACCCAGCTCTGCGTTAGAAAAAAACTGGAATAGGGGGTGGGGTTTTTGTGAATGAGCGGAATTGGTGTTATTTGGGCTTGTATGGGGTCTATTTCGCGTTTGAAAAGAAAAAATGGGTAAGTTATCGTCTTTGGCAGCAAAGCGCGTTTAAGGAGCATTCTGAGCGTTTTTGCATTTATGCATGAAGAGATGATGAAAAGGTGGTTAATGGGTGCTAATGTGTAAGCATGAGCATGACTACAAGCGGGAAGAATGTTAATTTGACCTTGGAAGAGGGGCGAGAGACACGTTTTCGGATGAAGATGTGGACGAAGGATGAAGAGTGGAGTGGGGAGGGGCTGACATTTGACGGCGAGGTGCGGGATTTGGTGACGGGTGAAGCGCTGGGGGCGATTTCTGTGTCGTGGGAGACGGGAAATCGGCTGATTTTGGTATTTCCGGCGCTAAGTTTAGGGCGGTATGTGTTTGTGGTAGATGCTGCGAGCGATGGTGGTGACAGCGTGCGGCTGTTGGACGGCTATGTGAGCTACGGGCAGCAGGAGAGCGTGAGTTTCGGGGACGATGAGGTGGAGGTAGACCGCACGTTGAACGTGATGGTAGCGGGGGAATTGCGCCGTGTGATGTTCGGGCGGTCTAGTGTGGCGGAAGATGCTGCGGATAGGGCTGAGAATGCGTATGGTGAAGCGGTTGCGACGATTGAGCGAGCTGAGGAAGAGAGGCGAGAGCTGATAGAGGCGGCGGATAGGCTCAATGAAAGTATTTCCGGGTCTATTGGTCTGAGTGATAGGTGGACGCTTGTTATTGGCGGTATTGATACTGGATTTGTGATGAAGGGTGAGTCGGGTAAGGCGCCTGTTATCGGTACGGATGGGTATTGGTATCAGTGGGATGATGGGCAACAGGGGTATGTGCGGACGGAGACTAAGGCGATTGGAAGGGATGGTGTGGACGGTGATAAGTTCCGTTATGTGATGCTGGGCTCTGTTGATGAGCTGGAGAGTGTTGCGGAGCGGTATGGTGTGCTCTATATTGTGCCGACGGAGAGCGGGAATGAGGCGTATGCTTGGGTTGAGCATTCTGACGGTGGTGGTGAGTGGGCTCGTATGGATAATGTGCAGCAGGTGGCTACGATGGATTTGCATGGCAAAGTGAAGTTGGGGACGGATGTGAGGATTTCGTCGGGTTTGCCTGTGGGTAATGATGTGAATGGGAGGATGTGTGTATATGTCCCTGAGGCGAGTACGACCGCGTTAGGGTTGGTGAAGTTTGACCCAAGAACAGGCAATTTGGTTCCGAACGCGAGCTTGATGTTTGTTGGTTTGGGCAAGGCTGTGTCGGATAGCAAGGACGGGCAAATCAGCAAGGGGACGATTGGGTTCAATGTGTTGATTGAGGGTGCCCTACAATATCGAAGCTCTACGGAGATGGTTGAGAATCGTGGTGGGTGGTTGTCGGATGCGATGGTGTCTGCAATGCCGTGGCTTGAGAAGAACAAAGTGTATTTTTCTGATAAAAATCAGTATTTGGGCTTGTTGACTGAGAGGGTTTTCACGCAGTCGACTAATAAGGGATTGCAGCTCAATGTAGATGATGATAGCTTTATCAAGGATGGTGAATTGAAGCTTAAGGCTGCGACGACGAGTACGCGCGGCGGGGTTATCTTGGCCGGAAGCATGGCGGATGCGGATAAGGTGCCGACGGCGGCGCTGGTGAAAGGTGCGCTGGATGAGAAAGTGAGCACTGAGGCTGTTGCTACTATCGTTGAGCAGAAAGTCAAGGATGCGGTGGATGCGGCGCTGGCGAGCATTTCGGGTGTTCCTGCGGGGCAGATTTCGTTCTACGCTGGGGTATGTGAGCTGAAGGACAGTTTTGGTAACTGGAAAGCGGTTGCCCCGCCTGCCGGCTATCTGTGGTGCCACGGGCAGGAGGTGAGTCGCGCGACGTATGCGAATCTGTTTGCGGCGATTGGTACGGTATATGGTGATGGTGACGGGTCGACGACCTTTAATGTGCCGAGTGCGGAGGATTATTTCTTGCGGGTGTATCGGCGCCATGATGGTGTAACAGACACGCGCAAGCTCGGCACCACGCAGGACAGCGGAGCGCCGAATATCACGGGTAGTGTGCGATATGCGTACTATGGTTATGGCTCGTGGGAACTCAGTGGAGCTTTCTGCAACAAAACTCGCGAGGGGTGGGCAACACGCGGCGGCGGTGGCGGCAACCCATCAAATGTAAGCTTTGACTTTGACGCATCGCAAAGCTCCGCAGTCTACCAAGACGGCTTGACCGAGGTGCGCCCGAAGAATATCAATTTTAACCTGATTATTAAGTACTGATGCAGACGCGTGTTGCTTTTAATGCCGGGGAGTTTTCGCCGGATTTGGCTTGTCGAACGGACTTGGATTATTATGCAAGGGGGTGCAGCAGGCTGGAGAATTGGCAGGTATTGCAGACAGGTGGTGTGAGACGCCGCCGTGGCATGCGCTTGTTTGCGAAGGCGGATAACCGAGAGGTGCATTTGATGCCGTATATCTACTCGTTTGCGGCGGTGGCGGATGTGCGTTTTTTGGTTGAGGTAGGCAGGTCGCTGATTCGTGTGTTGAATCCGGAAACGGGGTTGATTGTGGCGCGTTTTGAGAGCGGGAATGTGGCGGAGGATGAGTCGGAGGTGCTGGATTTTGAGTATCAGAATCCGCGCGCTTGCCGCTATTTCCAGATTAACAAGTTGCTCTTTATCACGTCGCAGGAGTGTCGCCCGATGGTGCTGAAGTACGATGGGGAGAAGTGGGAGCTTAATGCGTGGAAGTTCAAGCACGCGCCGTTCCGCTACAATCATGAGGCGCGGGATTACCCGATTTCTCTGCGTGTGGGTGCGGATGAGATTGAGGTGGATTTTTCGGAGGTGACGGATGAGGCGGAGCGCCCAGAGGCTATCGTGAAGCGTGATGTGTTGCAGGCGGCGTTTTACTTGGAGCAGCAGGAGATGACGGCGAGCAGCAAGTCACTGCGTGATGGGGTGCAGGTGGTACGTGGTGTGCCTGACTCGTGCAAGGCTGGTGATAAGTTTGCTGTGTGGGAGGATGCGGATGAGACGAAGTTTTATATATGCACGGCGGCGTGGTCGACGTCGCAGTATGTGGCGGGATTGGAGTCGCCCGCGAATTACACGCAAAACTTTTTGGAGACGCTGGGTGATGGTGATTGGGATGATGTGACGCCGGTGTATACGATACGTCAGGCGGCTTCCGGCGGGTCGATTGCGAAGGGGACGAAGGTGGCGATTCGGTCGGCGTATTGGAATTATTTTTATTGCTTCCGCGATTTTGAGCGACCGGTTGATGGTTCTGCTTCGTTTGCTGATTATCCTGATTTCTTTTGGGCTGGGCTCCCTGTTGGGGATGCTGCCACGTGCATGAGTGGCTGGAGTTTTTTCTGCTCGGGTGTTTGGTATGCGAAGTATGAGGTGCTGCGGAATTATGATACAGCGGCGGTGAATGGTGATTGGGAGCCGCGCGGGGTGTCGTTCTCGCGTAACTTCGCGACGCAGAATCTTCAGGTGAGCGGCGAGGAGAAGGAGGAGGAGTGCTATTTGCGCTTACGCTTGTGCAAGACGCGCTGCATGGCTGACCCGACGGAGAAGGAGGACGGGACGCTTTCGGCGGATTTGGCGGCGGGGTTCCCTGCTGATTCATGCTGCAATCGGCTGATTGTGAACACGTATAAGCACAATGTGCTGTTGCGCTGCACGCGGGCTAGTGAGATGCTGGTGTGGGAGGATGCGAGCCCTGTGCCTCTGTTGCAGCCTTTTTCTAAGCAGGTGTATGATTGGAGCTGGGCGGCGTTTTCTGAGCGCTATGGGTATCCGGCATTGGTGTATTTGTTCAACTCGCGTTTGGTGTTTGCGGCGACGCCGGAGCAGCCGCAGACGCTGTGGTTGAGCTGCACGGATGATTTGGATAATTTCATGACGGGAACGCTGGATTCGTCGTCGATTTGGGCGACGTTCAGCACATGCTCGCAAGACCCTATTTATTGGATGGCGGAACAGAATCATCAGTTGGTTTGCGGGACGTCTGCGGAGATTTGTGCGTTGACGAATCCTGCTAAAACGTTCCTGACTCCGGCGAACGCGCTGCGGGTGCATTTGAGTGATTCGGGATGCGGCTCGTCCCCTGCCCTGGTGGCTGAGAACAAGGTGGTGTTTGTTGGGCGTGGGTCTTGGCGCGTGTATCAGTTTGCCTATAGCTTGGAGGCGGACGGACTGGTTAGCTCGGAGCTAAGTTTGTTTGCGGCGCATATCGGCGAGGAGCACGGCGGTTTCGGCTCGTGCGCGATGACGACGAAGCCGGATGTGGTGTGTTACTACGTGATGG
>JBJECI010000069.1:0-11346 GCA_051870915.1 Paludibacteraceae bacterium | reverse complement strand
ACCAACTAACTTTATTTGATTAATGTGCGAAAAGTTAACGCACCAGTACTAATTCATAATTCTTAATTCATAATTCATAATTCTTAATTCCCATGATGTCCCCCTACGAATTAGCATACGATTATGTGTTGCGCACCAACCGCTGTATCTTCCTCACGGGAAAGGCGGGCACGGGCAAGACCACACTGCTCAGGCGCTTGCAGGCGGAGTGCCCGAAACAGACGGTGGTGGTGGCACCCACGGGAGTCGCCGCCATCAACGCTGAGGGGGTAACCATCCACTCGCTCTTTCAACTGCCGCCGCAACTCTTCCTGCCTACGCCCGCCGCCCGCAAGCAACTCTTCGCCGAGATGCAACTGCGGCAAGCCAAACTGCGGTTGCTGCGCAACATGGAGTTGCTGGTGATAGATGAGGTGAGCATGGTGCGCGCCGACCTGCTGGACACCATCGATGCCGTCTTGCGTCATGTGCGCCACCGCCGTAGCCTGCCTTTCGGAGGCGTGCAGGTGCTCTTCATCGGCGACCTCTACCAACTGTCGCCCGTTGCGCGCGAGCAGGAATGGCAGATGCTGCGCGAGTACTACGATGGTCCCTATTTCTTCCAAGCCCGCGTCTTCCGCGAGATACAGCCCGTCTATATCGAACTCGACCACGTCTATCGCCAGCACGACATGCAGTTCATCGACCTGCTCAACGAGGTGCGCAACAACCGCCTCAGCCCGCAGTCGCTGAAGATGCTCAACAGCCGTTATCAACCCGATTGGCAGCCGCACGAGGGCGAACCGTTCCATATCACGCTCTCCACGCACAACCACAAGGTGGACGAACTCAACGCCGTGGAGTTTGACAAACTCACCGCGCCCGTGGAGGAGTATCATGCCACCATCAAGGGCACTTTCCCCGAGTCGATGTACCCGCTTGACCCCGTCTTGCGGCTGAAAGTCGGCGCGCGGGTGATGTTCACACGCAACGACTCCTCGCCCGAGAAGCAGTACTACAACGGCAAGTTGGGGATAGTGACAGAATGTGATGAGGAGCATATCCTCGTGCAGAGCGACGAGGGCGAAGAGATAGCGGTGCATACCGAGACGTGGGAGAACATCCGCTACACCGCGGTGCCCAACTCCGACGAGGTGAAGTCGGAGATAGCGGGCACGTTCACGCATATCCCTTTGCGTCTCGCGTGGGCGGTTACCATCCACAAGGCACAGGGGCTGACCTTCGAGCACGTGGTGATAGACGCGGCGGACGCTTTCGCCGCAGGGCAAGTGTATGTGGCGCTGTCGCGTTGCCGCTCGCTGGAGGGTATCGTCTTGCTGAGCCGAATCCCCGAGAGCGCACTCTCCAACGCCCGCGAGGTCTTGCAGTTCACCGCCGCGCAGCCGACGCTCGAAGCCGTTGCCGACGGGCTGCAGCACTCGCAGCAGGAATACCTCCTGCTCCTGCTGTCTGACCTCTACGACTTCGGCGACCTGCTCTTTGCGCTTGAGGTGGTGCAGCGCGGCGTAGAGGGCACCACCTCTTTCAACCTCGAGGAGACGCGCGCATACCTCACGCGATTGCGCCAAGCCTTGCAGGCAGAGCAGCAGGTGGCGGAGACATTTCAGAAGCAGATACGCGCCCTCATTGTCCGTAGGGATTGGGAGCGGCTGCAACAACGAATGACGGCGGCATGCGGCTATTTCGCGCCGCGTATTCAGCAACTCTGCGACATCATCAAGGCATCGCCCGCCTACACCGACAACAAGCAGGACGGCAAGGAGTATGAAGAGCGCATGACCGAACTACACACCGACCTTGCCCGCAAGCGCCGGCTCATGCAGCAGATAGCGGAGACGGAAGGGAAGTTTGCCTGTATGGAGCATTGGATAAACACGCTTTTCCAAGCCCGTGCCCGCTTCGTGCCGCCGAAAATCAAACTGACTACCAAGGCGGAGAAGGAACTGCCGAAAGTGGAGACAGAACACCCCCAACTGCTCAAACAACTGCAAGCACTGCGACGCAGAGTGGCAGAGGAGCAGGGCGTGGCAGACCAAGTGTTTCGCGTGGCTGCTACCAAGACGCTGGTGGAAATCGCCAACCGCCTGCCCCAAACGAAGAAAGAGATGCTCGCCGTGAAAGGCATGGGTGCAAAGAAATATGCGCTCTACGGCGAACAGGCATTAGAGATTGTGAAGAAGTACTTGAAATAGACCGAGGTGTCCGGGTGCGCAGGCGTCCCCGCCTGCTTAGTTTCAAGTTCTCAAGTTTCAAGTTATAGCAGGCGGGGACGCCTGCGCATCCGGACACAATAAACCACTACCCACACCATGCCCGATTTGGCTTTTCAACGCAAGAAGTTCCCTCATCTCACGGATGAGGAGTTCCGTTTTATGGTGCAGCAGGAAGAAGGCAGAGAACGCTTGCGCGACAAACTGCCCACGCTGGTGGAGCAAACCGATTGGTGGTTTCCGCCCCGTCTTGCCTGCGAGCAATGCAGCAGCGAACGAACCGCCGACTACAAAGCCGAATTGATTAGACCGCTGACCGGGTGCGCCCCGACCCGTCGGGGCTGTCCGACCACAAATGCAGACAGACCGCTCTCAACCATCAACCCTCAACTCTCAACCTTTATCGACCTCACGGGTGGCTACGGTATCGACAGTTTCTACCTCTCCGCGTTCGCTAACGAAGCGCACTACGTGGAGCAAGACCCCGAACTATGCCGTATCGCGGCGCATAACTTCGCCCGCACACGCCCGCACCTGCAGGTGCACACCACCACCGCCGAGGAGTTTCTATGCACCCTCCCGGACGCAAATAACGAAAGCAACGTCCTTATCTACCTTGACCCCGCCCGCCGCGACACCCACGGCGGCAAGGTCTTCCGCATAGAAGACTGCACACCCAACGTCATAGACCTCTTGCCGCTGCTGCAACAAAAAAGCACCGTCCTGATGATTAAACTCAGTCCGATGCTTGACATCACCGCCGCGCTGCGCTCCTTGGGCGAAGGCTGGCAGGTGCATGTGGTTGCCGTCCGCAACGAGGTGAAAGAACTGCTGTTTGTGCACTACTCTCAACTCTCAACACTAAACGAACTCCTCCGCCCCGTTTACGGGGAGGGGGGCAGGGGGCGGGGCTATCAACCCTCTTCTATCACCTCCGCCAACTACACCCACGACCATTGGCAGACGCTGACCTTCACGCCCCAACAGGAGCAAAATGCGCAAGTCAGTTATTGGAATCCGCAAGATACTCCGCGCTATCTCTACGAGCCTAACGCCGCTATCCTCAAAGCCGCTGCCTTCCGTTTTGTGAGCGAGCACTTCCGCCTTGCCAAACTCGCTCCTAACACCCATCTCTATGCCGCTGACCACCTGCTGCCCGACTTCCCCGGGCGCGTGTGGGAGATGCTCTCGCCACTCACAAGCAGCATGCTCAAGCACTTGCCCGAAGACATCCGAGAGCAGGGAGCCTCTATTCTCACCCGCAACTATCCCCTCTCTGCCGACCAACTGCGAAAGAAACTCAAACTCAAAGACAGCGCCACCCGCACTATCATCGCCGCCCGAGCAGCAGACAAGCCCACCCTATTTTGGGCAAGGCGTATATAACTACGTTTCTACGCTACTTCTACTTCTCCTTATTCGTTCTTTGCTTGGTACATCGTCAGTCCTTAACCATCCCTATACCACTTCCTCGCACCCATCCTATTCCCCGTAGTCTTCCCTATCGAGGGAGCGGTAGGAGATGGCTTCCATCAGGTGGGGCGGGAGGATGTTCGGTTCGCCGGCGAGGTCGGCGATAGTGCGGGCTACCTTGCGAATACGGTCGTAGGCGCGGGCGGAGAGTCCGAGTTTGGTGAGCGCCTGCTGCAACAATCGGTCGCCCGCTTCGTCAATGACGCAATACCGGTTGAGCATCTTCGAAGTCATCTGCGCGTTGCAGTGGATACCCGTGCCTTGGAAACGCTCCTGCTGTATCTTCCTCGCGCGAACCACGCGCTCGCGTATCGCCGCCGAGGGCTCGCCGCCTTCGCGCTTGCGCAACTCCGAATAGGGTACGGCTTGGATAGGCACTTGTATATCAATACGGTCGAGCAGCGGACCCGAGATACGGTCTTTATAGCGGTGTACTTGCAAAGGCGTACAGGTGCAGGCATGCGTAGGGTCGCCATAGTGCCCGCAGGGGCACGGGTTCATCGCCGCTACCAGCATGAATGAGGCAGGAAACTCCACCGACATCTTCGTCCGCGCGATGGTAATCTTGCGGTCTTCCAGCGGCTGCCGCATCACTTCCAATGCACTGCGCTTGTACTCCGGCAACTCGTCCAAGAACAGCACCCCGTTGTGCGCCAGACTAATCTCCCCCGGGTGGGGATTGGTGCCGCCACCCACCAGCGCCACGTCTGTAATCGTATGGTGCGGACTGCGGAACGGTCGCTGCACAATCAGGGAATGCTTCTCGCCGTTCTGTTGCATCAGTCCTGCTACCGAGTGTATCTTCGTGGTCTCCAACGCCTCGTCAAGGCTCAGCGGCGGCAGGATGGACGGCAAGCGTTTTGCCATCATCGATTTGCCTGCACCCGGGGGACCCACCATCAGCATGTTGTGTCCGCCGGCAGCCGCTACCTCCATCGCGCGGCGCACGTTCTCCTGTCCGCGCACATCGGAAAAATCCAACTCGCCCGCATGGTCGCTCTCCGCAAACAGTTGCGCCACGTCCACTCGGTAAGGCTCCACCTGCTGCATGCCGTTCAGAAAACGCACCACGTCCAGCAGGTGCTCCATGCCATAGACCTCAATACCATCCGCAACCGCCGCCTCTGCGGCGTTCTGCATCGGCAGGATAATGCCCTTAAAACCTTCGCGGCGCGCTGCCAGAGTGATGGGTAGTGCTCCGCGAATAGGTTGCAGCGAGCCGTCTAAACTCAGTTCGCCCATAATCAGGAAGTCGCCGAGCCGCTCGCTCTTCACCTGCTCATCGCCCGCCAAGATACCTATGGCGAGCGGCAAATCGTAGGAAGCACCCTCCTTCTTGACATCGGCGGGTGCCATGTTGATGGTGTAACTGTGAGACGGGAAACGGAAGCCGTTGACCTGCATGGCGGAGTAGATACGCTCGCGCGATTCCCTGACGGAACTGTCGGGCAAACCCACCAATACAAAATTATTGCCGCCGGTGGCATGGACTTCTATGGTAATCAGTGTGGCGTCTATGCCTACGGTGGCAGCGCCAAAAGTCTTGATGAGCATCTTGGGATTTACGATTTGACAATTTACAATTTGACTTTTTGACCGCTTCGCTGAACGACTATACGACCGTTTCACTGTCTGACCGCTACGCTGTCCGACTGATTATCTGACAGCGCGAAAGCGCGGTCTGTCAGCGTCAGCGGTCTGACAGTCGTAAGACGGTCTTTCAGCGCGAAGCGCGGTCTTTCTTCGCTTTCCTCTCCGCTTTGCGTTGGGCGCGCTCCTCCTTGGTGGGGGTGTTGAAATCCTGCTTCCACACGAAGCCTATACCTTGTATGGTGCTGGCTTGGCGCAGCGAGTACTTATCCACGGTGTGGGTATAGCCTTTCAGGCGCAGCCTGCCGTCCTCCGTCAGAAGCACCTCCACATCCAAGTCGCCGAAGAAAGGCTGGTTGGCGATGTCGTTGTATCGGTAGCCCACGTTGCCGTTTATCAGCAGTCTGTCCACGGGTTGCAGTTGGAACTGCGCCTCGTATTCCTGGCTGGCATCGGCTCCCTCGCCGTCCGTGCGGATGTTCACCCCCATGGTGAAGACGTTGGTCAACTTGCTGAGCCATGCGTTGATTTGTCCCGTGATGGTGGAGGAGAGTAAGGAGTACGACTCATTGACACCGATATACTGCGTGCTGGTCATGTACTCCGGCATGAAGAACTTGCCGAATACCAGCAGATAGACCACCTGCCGCATCAGCATCTCATCCGTGTTGATGATGGCTTTCACCTGCGACTGGATGTTTTCGTCCGAGTTGGGCAACTCGATACCGAATTGCAGAATCGGGTTATCCAGCGTCCCGCGCAGGGTCAGACAGGTGTTCACCGGCACGCTCGTGCGCGTGGTGGCGAGTTGGCTTATCTCGCTGCCGAACAGGTCTTTCAGGCTGGCGGTAACCTTGTACTTTGCCGTAACATCTAACTGCGGCTGCTCCGGCGAGCCCGACCATGATACGCTGCTCCCCTCCGAGATAACGAACTGGCGGCGGATGACATTCCCCACGGTGAAGTCCAGTGTCCCTTGCTGCAAAACGTAGTTGCCCATGAGTTTGATATCCTCGTTCTGCGAGTCGTAGGTGAAGCGCAGGGAGCCGTCGCCTCGCCCTTGCAGGATATCACCATTGCGCTCGCCGAGCACGAGTTGCGCCAGCAGGTGCTGGTCTATGTCGATGTTCATCGCAAGCAGGATACGGGTAGTGCTCGGGCGTGCCCAACTCAACGGCAGGTCGGGCTCTTCCTCCTCTTCCTCGCCAGAGGAGTAGATGCTCACCGTGTTGTGGTCAACAAACTGAATGAAGTTGCTCTCCGAGGCGGTAGAGGCGTAGTCTATCGAGAAGCGGAAACGCGACTTGCCCACCGTCCGTGCATTGGCTTGGATATTCACCTCTGCCTCGTTGCCCTGTATGCTCACTTTGCCGTTGGCATACACGCGCCCTTGCAGCATCTCGCCGGCTTTATCGGGCAGGTTGAGCGCCAGCGCATCGTCCACCTGCACATCGAACCCGTAGCGGAAGTTCTTGAAGCAATCGTGGTAGAGTGCGCCGTCAAGGTGCAGCGTATGCTGCTCCTCATCGCGGAGCGTGATGTTGCGGAATTGAATAGAGGTGGAGTCCATCGTTACGGAGTCGCTCAGGTAGTAGCGGCAACCCGTGAAGGGGATGGTCAGTGCGCCGTCTTCGGCTTTCACCTTGGCAGTAACCCATGTCTTATGGTTCTCGCCGAACACATCCACCACGCCGCTGCCATAGCCACTGATGTCGGCGATGATACCGTCTGTCCAGTGGTTGATGAACGAAAGCGGGATAGAGTCGGGGTAGATGGTGATTCCCCAGTGCCCCGTGGCAGTAATCACCTCGCCGTCCACATGCGCCACCAGCCGCTCCGTGGGGGTATAGACATCGCCGTTAATGAGGATGTTCTTCGTCTCTTTGTCGAGCGCCACCTGCGCATAGGCAGTACCGAGTGGCATGTCGTTCATGCACGTGGAATCCAGTCGTACATCTGCCTCGAAGACAGGCTGGCTGAACAGGTTGTAGAGCGTAGCCCAGCCCGTGGCATAGCCGCCTAACTTAAAGTCTCTTTCTGCCAGCACAAACGGCAGTATGAATCCCGCGTCGATATGCCCGAGTTCCACGCGCAGCGAGTCTTCCGCCCGCTTGGAAGCCACGCCGTTGGCGCGGATATACTGGTGCGTTGCCTCCACTTGGAAGTTCTCAATACTCAGCGTGGTGTCCGCCACGCAGTAGTTGATATGGCTCTCGTTGATGGTGTAGAGCGAGTCTTTGAGTACCACTTCGGAGGGCAACAGGTGCAGGTCGATGAGCGGCTTTCCTGCGTATTGCGAGAAATGGGTATGCAGGTGCACATCGCCCGAATAGACATGCTCCATAGAGTCTAACTGATGCAAGGCAATATCTACATTCACATGGTTGTCCAGCGCGGCGATATGGGTCATGGCGTTCATGCTCTTTGCTTTGGCAGACAAAGAGAGCGCTGCCGGACCGTCGAAGTTGTTGAAAGCGAGGGTGATGTCCTCGATGGGCGTACCGTTCACACGCACGCTGGTGGCATATGCCTGCACGCCGAAGAGCCCGTCCGCCTCGTGGTAGAAGCCTTTGAGTACGGGCTGGTCGCCGAGGGTGAAGGGCAGGCGCAGTACTCGTTGCAGGGGTTTCAGACGATGCCCGTAGAGGTAGAAATCCAGCGTCTGCGGCTGTGCGGCTTGGTGCGCAAGGATACGCTTTGCCGTGGTAGCGGGGAAGGCATCGGGCAGGTATTGGTATGCCAGCCGCAGGAAGGCATACGGCAACTCCGCGTAGCGGAACGCACCCGACAGACTGCCCGTCATGATGTCGGAGGTCAGGCGGATATGCTTTCGGTCGTTCTCCTCTGCCAGCACGGTGAGTTTCACCTGTTGCAGCATGACGGAGTCCGTCTCGCGCCTCAGTCGCAGCGAGTCCACCACGAGGTAACCGTTCATCTTGTCGGGGTTGATACCGCTTAGGTTGGCAGCAAGCGACAGCCCCACCTCCGTATCTCGCCACTCCTCTGACAGCCCCAGTATCTCCGGGCAGAAACGTTGCAGACGAAGGTCGAAGTTGATGTCGGGGGCTTGCTCCGAGAGATTGACCAAGCCGGCGAACTGCAACTGCAGGTTCTCATCGTCAATAGACACCGTGCCGTCGAAATGATTGGGGCGGAAAGTGCCGTCAATGGCAAGTGCCTGATAAGTGTAGTTGTTGTAGGTGATGTCGCGTATCTTGCCGCGCACCTTGCCGCTCGGTACGCCGTGGCGTAAGTCGCCGTTGGCGCGCACATCCAGCGATACGGGACCCAGCGGAGCATGCGCCAGCATCTTGCCCAATCGGAACTTGTTGGTCGCTACCCGCGCATTGTAGTGCAGGTCTTGGAAGGCGGAGTCGGCTTGCAACGAGGCATCGGTGGTGATTACGCCGAGTGCCGTGCGGAAAGCACCATGCAGACTCAGGTCGTGCGGCACACCCGCTATCTCCCCGCGGTAGTGTATGTTGCCCAAGCGGTGCACCTCTTTGGGCAGGTGGAAAGGCTTATCGGTCAGGTCTGCCACGAGGTCTTGTATCGTAGCGGGAAGGATAGACAAGTCCTCACATTCCAAGTGCACGTAGGCATCCTGCCACGTATCGCTCTGCTTTCGGCATTGCGCATTGCCCCGAAAGATGGGCTTCGTGTCGTACCACAGACTCAACGTGCGCAGCGACAGGCTATCGTCCCTGCCGTCCAATGCGGTAACCACACGCACCGGCTTGTCCATCTTCGCCAATGCAGGCACAAAGAAAGCAATATCTTTCGGACACAACTCCGCGTTGTCTATGCTCAAAGAGAGCTTGAGGGTTGATGGGTTAAAGGAGGTGCGGTCTCCAGGCCGCACAGAGGTGAAAGAATGTCCGGGTGCGCAAGCTAACTCCCCCGCCCCGCTTGCGGGGAGGGGGTCAGGGGGCGGGGCGTTGTCCGCGGAATGTCCGGGTGCGCGGGCGTCCTCGCCCGCTTGAGACTTGAAACTTGAAACTTGCCCGTTAAACAGCACTTCCCCTCGTGCGTTCAGTTCGCTCTTTGGCAACTGTATGCGTAGCGTCTGCAACGCCACCAGCGTGTCTTGATACACAAACCGCACCTGCATATCGCTCAGTACGAAGGGCGCAACCTCCGTCCCATCGTGCTTGTGCAGCGTGGCACTCAGGTGGTTGACGGCGGCATCCAGCGAGTCGCGGGTGAAATGGTAGAGGTCAAGCGAGGCATGCCCCAGCATACCCTCATAGTTGTCAAACCGCGCCCGTACGCTGTCGATACGAATATCCCGAACGGAAAGGAAAGAACGAAACTCCGCAGGAGGCGTGTCCGAATGGAAAACCTCGCCGAGGAAAGTACAGTTGAGCCGCGTGGAGTCCAAGTGGTAGATGTTCGCCACTCCGCCTTCTATATCCACGCGCGAGAAACGTATCTCGTTGCGCAGCAGCGGCAACGGACGAAAATGGGCATATATGCGATTGAGATAAGCCAGCGTATCGCCCTGCTGGTCGGCTAAAAAGATACTGTCTATCTGCACGCGGGCGGGGAAACGATAACTGATGTTCCCGATGCTTGCTTTCGCACCCAAGCCACGGCTCAGCTCCGCCGTTGCCAAGCGCAACACCGCATGCTCCACACGCTCGCTCTGCAACACCGCTATGCACATACCGCCCACCAGCAGCAGGCTCACAAAAAAGACGGACAATATGTACAAAAAGCGTTTCATTTTTCCGATGTTGCGTAGGATGAGAGATACAGACCTACCCTTTTGTGCGCAAAGTTACTGCTTTTTTTTGAGATATGCAACAAAAAGAAGGTTTTTTGTGGTTTTTCTAAATTTTATAGGTTATAAAACCGTGGAGGGAGTATGGAGTTTGCACGACGATAACAGCTACGATTTTGGTAATAATATACGAGTTAACCTAAATCCTGTATTAGATACAAGCCCCAACGGGGCGACATAACTCTATTTTGCATCGCTGGGTCAGCATGTATATCATTGCTAAAAAAATATTTGAAAATGTTTGTTGAATAAAAGAGTTTTTGTGTGTTTTTGACAAGATTTGTTAATTGTAAAATGGTAAATTGTCAAATTGTCGAATAACAATGTTTGTTGAATAAAAGAGTTCTTGTTCGTTCCTGCGTAATTTAATTGTAAAATTTGAATAATGCAATTTGAAACAGTTGTCCATTTTTCGCATAACTATACCCGATATACCCAACTCATCAACAGCAGATTTCATCGGAACATTATCGTAACATTATCGTAACATAAACGAGTCTGTAACGAGTCTGTAACCTCCCGATAACAATTGTCCAAAACACGTATCTCTTTTTGTTTATTTGAATTTGCGACAAGTTGAATAAATGGGTTTTTGTTCGTTTTTGTTACATATTTTGTTACATATTATTGTCTCCCCACTCATTAAGTTTTTGTTAAATTGCACATATTTTTACGATTTTATTTGCATATCTTAAAGAAAAGTCGTACCTTTGCAAGCGCAATTGGGTAAATCAAAACGGACGATTTAATTTACCCGTTTGGGCACATTGGCAGAACTTGTTTAGTAGTGTTGCGTTATGTAAAGCGACACTCCCATGATTGTTTGGGATGATAAGATAAGGGAATCGCGCCATGTCCCATTGCAAAAGGCATGACGAGCAGCACCGAAGCATCTGCTTGGGTGTAAAAAGAGGAACCTTATGATATGCAAGGCATATCTGTGTTCATTCGGACGAAAGAAGGGAAAGTGGGTAAATTTAAACGTCCCTTTTGATTTACCCACCCGCATAAGCTCCATTTCCCCGATGGATACAGGCAAAAAGCAGCTCTTTCAACTCATTCAACTCATTCAGCTCATTTCCCTCGCGGAAACTCGCCTAAAGAACGTTCTTTGAAATAATGATATATGAAACCAACTATAGCATCTATAGCAACTATACCAACTATAGCATCTATACCAACTATAGCAACTATAGCCCGGCAGCGCAGCCAACTCCCCCGCCTCTCTCTAAGAGGGGGGAGGGGGCAAGGGGGCGGGAGAAGGACTCGGCATCCGGCCGCAACGAGGAT
>JBJECI010000068.1:0-11396 GCA_051870915.1 Paludibacteraceae bacterium | reverse complement strand
TACCTAACTATCACAAAATAAACTTATTAAACAAATATTCACGAACTATTGTTAAAAAAGACCGGCAATATATCTTGTAAAGAATTTAATGTTTTCCGATACGATGTACATAGAGTTTGCCTTACCGATTCGGCAAGGGCTTACTTGTGGAATTTATATCATTTTTCTCAAAAAAACAAAACAGATTGCCCCTTCCTACATGTAATAAATTATGGAATCAAGAAGAAAATACTGCCAAAGGATTTTAAATCCAATAAGTCTCTTTATCAAAAATATTTGAATTGGTAAAGAACACGTTAATTACCTATTAAAGAAATAGGTCCGTTGGTGGAATTAAACCAGCGCATATTGCTTCTTCCAACAGGTTTGTTGTTATATATAAATAGCGATTCTGATTCAATAACAATTAATAACTAACTTTCAAAACATCATGAAAAAATTAACTCTTTTATTGTCCGCCATGCTGTTGGCATGGGCGACAAATCTGTGGGCAGCGACCGCAGAGGTCAAAATCTCATCTTTTTCTGCACTGAGTGGTTCTATTGGAGAAGGAAGTGTAGGAATCTCTTATGAAGCAGCACAAGGTGGTGCAGGAACGGCACCGGCAGTGAATAGTAACCAAATACGATTATATCAAGTAGGTACTAAAGATGTTACAGGAGGTCGCTTGATTCTTACCTCTACTACATATCCGATTGTAAAAGTGCAAATTAAATCTTCTATGGCGACAACGGTAGGTTATCGTGAGGGGGTTAGTGATACAGTTTCTACAACCTTGGCAACAGAATATACAGCAAATGGTAAGAGTGCAACTATTACCGCAAATAGTTATTATACGGCTGATAGTCTTAATTGTAATGTAATTACTTTGGCATGCTTGGGAAGCGGTAGCAAGGCTCGCATCTATTTGAGTGAGATTATCGTAACTTATGAGTATTCAGACACAGAGGCATCAATTATTTGTGATAAAACAATAGACTTTGGTGTTGTAGCCAATATTGCTAATCCAATTCCGACTGATTCGCTAAAAGTTACAGCAAAGAATCTGACAGAAGATATTGCCGTTACACTTTCTGAAAACGCTGCATTTACGTTGAGCACAACCACACTTCCTGCAGAAGGTGGCACATTGGTTATCACTCCTATGCTGACCGTAGGCGAGAACACCGCCACTCTTACCCTCACCAGCGGCGAGACTTCTGTGGAAGTTGCGTTGAGTGCCACAATCAAACGGGCATATACGGTATCGTGGGTGGTTAACGGTGAAACATATACTATGGGCGGACCTACTACCATCGTGATTGAGGATGAGACAGTAACCACATTACCCATTGCTCCTGCAGATAATACACTCTCTTGCTCAAATATTTTTGTAGGTTGGAGTCCCAGTAACATAGGTTCTACCGCTGGACAAACTCAACCTGAAGACCTCTTTGCGCTTGCAGAGAATGCCCCTGCAGTTACAGAGAATACCACCTACCATGCTGTCTTTGCAACGGCTGATGGAGAGGCAAAAGAGTACTTCAAGGAGACATTTAACAGTAATAAGAGTACTGGTGGAAATGATAACGTTTGGAAGGGTATAACCGTTACAGATGACATAACATCAGATAGTTTAGGTTGGGCATTTGAGAATGGTTATGCGGCAAGTGCATGTATAAGAATAGGGAAAAGTAAAGCACAAGGTAGTGCTACAACACCTGCGCTGACAGGTTTGACAGGCAATGCCGTCCTCACTTTTCGTGCCGGCGCATGGGATGGAGATGCCACAACTCTGAATCTCTCTATTACCCCGGAAACCGCTACCCCTTCTGAATATTCGGTAACATTGTCTAATGCAGCGTTCAGCACCTACACCATCAATATCACCAATGCTACGGAAGGAGCGACAATTACGTTCCATGGTGCACAAACAAATAACGCACGCTTCTTCTTGGATGATGTTGTAGTGAAGAACGCAGTTACATTGAAAGACTTCCGCACCAACTGCGAGGGTGTTTCTACCGCAGTGGACAATGCAGCTTTAGAAACCTCTGTTGTTAAGACAATTGAGAACGGACAACTCGTTATCCTCCGCGATGGCGTGAAGTACAACGCTATGGGTGTACGGTTGCAATAATCACTATGATTGAGCACTAAGAGCCTATTTCTTCATTACAAGGTGTCCATTTTAGGGATAACTTATTAAACTTTTTGTCAAACAATTAAAACTAAAAACAACATGAACAACGAAAAGAAACCTGATGTAGAAAAAGTACCTCAGCAGAAACCTTATTTGCCTGATACAGAGCGTCCACTAAAGCCTAGGCAAGAAGTTCTATTGGGTTAAACTATAGAATATTTTCCCAAGTGATGTAATACATACCAACCATAATCCCCTATGCTACGGTATCCGAATGGCAAATCGTAAATTGTAATTCGTAAATCGTACATTAGGTGGGTTTCCAGCCGTTGCGGTCGCGGGAGCGAGTGGGCGGTTGAAGATAATGTAAAAATTTTAGATTGTTTGTAAATTATTGTTGAGAGAGCCCGTCGTGAGACGCGCTCTCTTTTGTTGTGAAGATGTTGCTTGCATTCCGATTAAATGGGAATAAGCAGGCTATTTCAGCAGTCAAAAACTAATTTGGTTTTTGGTAATGAATTAATGGTTAATTACACGTTAATTATACGTTGTAAAAGAAATATTTGAACAATATTTGCCAATATTTGTTGAATAAAAAAAGTTTTTGTTTGTTTTTGTCAAGTATTATTGAGCGTTTTTGTATATAAGTTTTATTTCGACTTCGCGTTAAATATCTCTAATGCTTCAAGCACCCGATAGGCACCACATACACACCATCGGTGCGCCGATAGGCATACCTGCCCAAACCCACCAACACCATCATAAACGACGGTGCAGCCATGCGGTCGGTGTCTATCTTGCTTGCTAACGAAAGCAGGGTCTTCACGCCGCTTTCGATATTGTCATCGCCGCCTAACTTTATCTCTACTAATCCGTAGTGTCCGTTCCTCAGGTGAATCACCGCGTCGCACTCCAAGTTGTTCTTGTCGCGGTAGTGATATACCTGTCCCTCCTGCGCCTCGGCATACACCCGCAGGTCGCGCACCGCCATGGTCTCGAACAGCAGCCCGAAGGTGTTCAGGTCGCGCAGCAGGTCTTTCGGACCTAAGCCCAGCGCCGCAGTGGCAATGCTCGCATCCACAAAATAGCGGGTGTCGGCGGTGCGGATAGCGGTCTTGCTCCGTAGATTCGGATTCCACGCAGGCATGTCCTCCACCACAAATATCTTCTTCAGCGCACTGATATACGATGCCACGGTGTCTTCGTCCAGCGAGTCGCTGTCGTTTGCCAGCATATCCTGCCGTATGGTCGATAGAGTGGCTTGCGAACCTTGATGACGGCTCAGACTCCGCATCAGTCGCGCCACGCGCTCGGGGTCGCGCCGCACGTTGTCCGCTCGGCTGATATCCGACTCCTCGCCGTTGCCGTAACCCACCACGCCGTTGTAGTAGAGTTTCGCCTGATTGAGCGCAGTCCGCTCCGTGGGTCTGCCCAACGCAAAGGGCCAACCGCCGCGGCATATCAGGAACGCCAGTCGGTCGATATCTATCTTCGCGCTACCCGCTATCTGCTCCGGCGCATCGAAGAGTTGCGTTATGCTGACCTCGCCGCTGCTGTCCTCCGACTCGAACAGCGACATCGGACGCATGGTCATCGGGGCTATACGACCGATACCCGAGTGGATAATCTGGTCGCTGTTCACCGGCACCGCCGACCCCGTCAGGATAAACTGCCCAACATCACGGCGGTGGTCCACCTCAAACCGCACCGCATCCCACAACCTCGGCACCACCTGCCACTCGTCTATCAGCCTCGGAGTGGCACCCTGCAAAAAGAATTTAGGGCTCGACTGCGCATACTGCACATTGCGCAGACCCTCCTCGGGGTCAGCCATATACACCACGCTGCCCGCCGCCTGCTCCGCAGTGGTGGTCTTTCCGCACCATTTGCTACCTCTCACCAACACTGCACCGCACGACTCTAACAAGTCTTGCAACAACGCATCGGCAATACGCTTCTTGTAGGCTACTTTTATCGCTGCTTTCTCTTCTGCTTTCTGCTCCATTTTATCCTCTGTTTCTAATTGTAATTCTTGCTCGTTTTTTAATTCCGAGTGCAAAGGTACAAAAAAATAATGATACCACCAAATAAATAATTAAAAATCAGCACTTTTATGCTGATTTTCTCGATTCCGTTCGGTGATTTGGCGGTATTCCGTTCGGTGATTTGGCGGTATTCCGTTCGGTGATTTGGCGCTACTTCGTTCGGTGATTTGGCGCTACTTCGTTCGGTGATTTGGCGGTATTCTATTCGGTGATTTGGCGGTAATCTGTTCGGTGATTTGGCGGTATTCCGTTCGGTGATTTGGCGCTGCCTCTTAATTCTTAATTCATAATTCTTAATTATTTCATCGCCCTCACCATCCCGCCCGGTAGCGACCTGACCAGCCCCTCCATCTCCATCATCATCAGTTCGTTAGACACCTGCGCGTAGTCCAGCCCCGTCTCCATCACTATCATGTTGACATGCAGTCCGTCCTCTTGCTCGTGTAGTTTGTCGAGCAGCGTGCGTTGCACGCCCGTCAGCGGCGTTGTGAAATCTACTATCTCGGTCTGCACGGGCGCTGCGGCTGCTGCCCAATTCATGGCTTCTATCAGGTCGTCCGCGCAGGTGATGAGTTGCGCTTTCTGCTTGCGAATCAGGCTGTTGCAGCCCTGCGACTGCTCGTCCGAAGGTCTCCCCGGGCAGGCGAACACCTCGCGGTCGTAGTCCGACGCCATCTGCGCCGTGATGAGTGCCCCGCCTTTGGCTTTCGACTCCACCACGACTACCGCGTCTGCCAGTCCCGCTATCACCCTGTCGCGCGCTACGAAATGCCACGGGTCGGGTCTCGTCCCGCTCACGTACTCCGTCAGCAGCCCGCCGTGCTCCAATGTCGCCACCGCCACGTTGCGGTGCAGTGCGGGATAAATTCGGTCAAGTCCGTGTCCGAGCACCACCAGCGTCGGAATCCCCGCCTCGATAGCCGCGCGGTGCGCCGCCACATCGATGCCGTAGGCTAATCCGCTCACGATGGTCAGGTTAGGCACCCGCTGCGCCAAGTCAAGCACCAACTGCCGCGTCAGTTCTTTCCCGCGGTCGGTCGCGTTGCGCGTGCCCACCACCGACACCATCTTCCCCTCGTTCACCCGCAGGTTGCCTTTTCCGAAGAGCAACAACGGTCGGTCGGGACACTGCCGCAGGCGAAAAGGATAGCCCTCGTCCTGACACCAATAGGTGCTGATACGGTGCTTCTCCACAAACGCCAACTCTCTCTCTGCCCGCTGCAACGCTTCGCCCATCCCTTTCTCCGTCAGGTGTTTCCACGCCTCTTCCGCAGAACCGTATTGCTCCAAGCACTGAAGCGCCACACGATTCCGTTTCTCAAACAGCAAACTAAAAGCAATCTGATACAGCAACATAGAAACTACCTACAAGAAGAAGAATGCACCCTCAAGGCGCGATATATCGCCACCAAAACCAGTCCGACGCTCGCCCCGATGATATCTGCCACAAAGTCTATCCAGTCGCCTGTCCGTGTGCGGGTACACGTGGCTTGGAGCACCTCCATCAGTCCGCCGTAGCCCACCGTCAGCACCCACGCCCCCGCATAGCGCACCCATATTCCTTTCTGCTTTGCGCCTCCCGGAGCCGCCACAGGCAACAGCAGCGCCACCGCCTGCACCACGTACATCAGCGTGTGCCAGGTCTTATCGCTCCACCGCAACACTAACGGCGGCAGGGTAGGGTGCTCCCAAAGCGAGAGCAACGCGATAGCCACTGCGACCACTGCCGCAGGCACATACCATACATATCTCTGCCAACTAACCACTAACCACTAACCACTGACCACTAACCACTGCCCACTAACCACTGCCCACTATCACAGTTTCTCCCCGAAGCACAGGTCTCCCGCGTCGCCCAAGCCGGGCACGATGTATTTGTGCTCGTTGAGCGTGGGGTCGATGGCGGCGCACCAGAGCGTGATGTTCGGCTGGTTGCCCAGCGTATCTTGCAGATACTGAACGGCTTGCGTCGTTCCGATGGTGCAGCATAGGTGCGTCGCTGCGGGGGTGCCGTGGCTCAGCAGCGCGCGGTATGCCACCTCCATCGACATGCCCGTTGCCAGCATTGGGTCCACCAACATCAGCGTCTTCCCCTCCAACTGCGGAGCCGCCAGATACTCCGCCACAATCTCTATCTCCTCCTCGCCGTAGCGGTTGCGTCCCCAGCGGCGGTAAGCGCTCAGAAAGGCGTTCTCCGCGCGGTCGAACATGTTGAGGAACCCTTGGTGCAGGGGCAAGCCTGCGCGGAGCACCGTCGCCAGCACCACCTTATCGGTCGGCACCTGCACTTCCGCTACGCCCAGCGGCGTCTGCACCTGCTCCGGCGCGTAGGTCAGTTCGCGGCTCACCTCCACTGCCATCACCTCGCCGATACGCTCGATGTTGCGGCGAAAACGAAGACTATCGTGCTGAATATCCACACTGCGTATCTCTTTCAGATACTGATTCAAGAGCGAGTTCCGCTCCGACAAGTTGATTACTCTCATGGTGAAAAGAATTTAATTTGGCGGCAAAGGTACGCAAAAAAAATGAATTGAGCAACATAACGGCATAAAATAAGCGTTATTTCTCTCAAAAATGTACATTTTGCTTGCGTATCCCAATTATTCTTCGTACCTTTGCTGCGTTGAATGATTTAGCGCAGCACCATGTATTTCGTCCTAACCACCTCATCGATATGGCACTTCTGTCATCAATCGTTCGCCGACCAACCGTGGGCGGAGAGCCCGCGTCTGGAGATACCCGACGGCGAGCAGCACAAGACCCTCGCCGCCGTGGAGCGTATCTGGCAGTTCCTGCTTGACCACCGTGCCACGCGCGATGATGTCCTCGTCTGCGCGGGCGGCGGCGTCATCTGCGACCTCGGCGGCTTTGCTGCTTCCACCTACAAACGCGGCATGCCCCATATCAACGTCCCCACCACGCTCCTCGCTATGGTCGATGCTGCCTCTGGCGGCAAGACGGGCTTCGACTACGCCGGCATCAAGAACGCCATCGGCACCTACGCGCAGCCCCTCGACACCCTCGTCCTCCCCTCCCTCATCGCCACGCTTCCCCCGCGCGAACTGCTCAGCGGCTACGGCGAGATGCTCAAGCATGCCCTGCTCGACACCCCCGACCACTGGCACCAACTGCTCCGACTCGACCTCGAGACGGAGCAGGGCGTGCAAGCCCTCATGCCGCTCATCGCCCGCTCGCGCGCGGTGAAAGAGCGTATCGTAGCTGCCGACCCCCGCGAGCACGGACTGCGCCGTGCACTCAACCTCGGGCATACCGTCGGACACGCCCTCGAGGCGCAGATGCTCGCCAACGGACAACCCCAGCCCCACGGCTATTGCGTCGTCTGGGGCATGGTCGCCGCCCTCTACCTCAGTATCCTGCATACCGAGGACGCAGGTGAACTCTCCCGCTCCGCTTGCTCAAAGGAGGTGCGGTCTCCAGGCCGCACCATAAGCGAAACGGCAACGAATATGGATAATCTACAGGGTGCGGCCTGGAGACCGCACCTCCATGAGTCCCCCTCTCTCCGCACCGTCCTCCGCCAACTGGAGCAGGTCATGCTCCGCTACTACGGGCGCCCCGTCTGCAACTGCCAAGACCAGTCTCAACTCCTCTCGCTTATGCAGCAGGACAAGAAGAACACCGCCGCGGGCATCCGATTCACTCTCTTGCGGCAGATTGGCGACCCCATCACTGATGCCACTCCCTCGCCACAGGACATCGCCGCCGCCCTCGAATACCTCTTCTCTATCTGACGAAGTAGTTGCTATAGTTTCTATAGTTGCTATAGCCACTATAGTTTCTATAGTCTCTGTAGTTTCTATCCCCTCCTTCTCCCCTCGCGAGCATCATGCCGCGAGGGGAGAATTTGTTACGCAACTCCCCCGCCCCTTCGGGGAGGGGGTAGGGGGCGGGGAAATGTCCGGGTGCGCAGGCGTCCCCGCCTGCTATAATGGTCAAATTGTAAATTGTCAAATTGTCAAATATCCGCGGGCATCCCCGCCTGCTGAAAAGGAGGAAGCGGTCAGCAGGCGGGGACGCCTGCGCACCCGGACACTCCTACAAAAAATTAATGAATAATTACACGTTAATTATATGTTCAACAACCAAATAATAATTACACGTTAAATTGTTTACCCCACTTTCTCCGTCAAAATTTCCCCCTGCTGCTAAATCTGCTGTCAATCTTTCTAAAATATAAGACGATTTTTGCACAAATGTATAGCAAAAAGGTAGTAATTTTGCACTCGATAAATTATGCAACCTTAAAATCACTTGCAGCAGTCGGCAAGCCGGCTTGCTGCGCAAACATATCCACTGTTATGAAAAACATTTTCTCCCGTTTTCTCATTCTCTTTGCTGTAACCTTTGTTTCCCTCTTCGCCGCTACCCAATCTGCTTGGGGAGAGGATGTGGCTATGAGCAGTGCTGTATCTGCCGAAGTAACAACCGATTATCAACCCCGCGATATTCAAAGGGCGAGCAGCACGAGCGTGTTCTACATAGTGAGTGGTAAATGTAATGAGACGCTCACGGCAGGGATGTCGCAATCGAACTATCAGATTCTTAAATGTGAAGGAGGTGCAACATCGGCTATTACAGGAAATGAGATAGTATCAAGTAGTAACAGTGCCACATCTTCCTTTTTTTATAACTCAACATCAGTTGCTGAAGCAGATTTGTTAAATACCGGAAATTATGTTACCTCTTCGGGGAACAATGTAACAATGCAGGGCTTGAAAGTAAGCAGTAATGCTACGGTAACATTAACATTGAACAAAACAATCAGCAAAGTAGTGATAGTGGGTAGATGTGGAAGAACTTCTTCTGCTTCCTTAACAATAAAGAATGGAGAAAATATTTTAGAAACGATAGCAACTTCCGCACAGGATATGTTTGTAAAAACATACGAGAATGCCTCGGGTTTCACAAATATATCAATGACTTCTGCATCAAAAGAATATTATGTCTTTGTCTATCTTTGGGAAACTTCTTCTTCCTCCTCCTACACCGTAACCTACGATGCCAATGGGGGCACGTGCTCCACGACCTCCGACACCTACAGCGGCACTCCCCTCACCCTGCCCACGGCTACACAAGACGGCTACACCTTCAAAGGTTGGTACGATGCTGCTACCGATGGCAACCGCATCGGCGGAGCAGGCGACACCTACACCCCCACTGCCAACATCACCCTCTATGCACAGTGGGCACCTGTCTCCTCTACTACTTTCATTGTTACTTTTGACTACAACGATGAGGGGGCTACTGCCTCTACTTCCGAAAGTTGCTACGAAGGCAGCACAGTCACCCTCCCCACTCCCACCCGCACGGGCTACACCTTCAAGGGCTGGTACGATGCCGCTATCGGTGGCAACCTCCTCGCCGAAGCAACAGCCACGGAATACACCCCCACCGCCGACATTACCCTTTATGCACAGTGGGAAGTGATAGCAGAGCCGACTTGTATTACAGATGTGTACTATAACACTGTCCCCACTGGAAAAACACAAAGTACAAGATTCACGTTCAGTTCAACCCCAAGCGGTGATAACTCTCTTGCAAACACAATGACCATTGACGGTGTGAATTATACCTGTGCTTCTCGCTCTTCTTCCACAAGTTCCACATTCTCGTTTACTATCCCCGATGGTAAAGAAGCAACATTGTATATGTGCGTCTGTGGTGGCGGTAATTCGCGTGTGATGCAGGCTGTATGTGGTAAAGATACGCTTTCTGTAGAAATCAGTAATACTAAAAATTCTGATGACTCATACAAAACATTCAAATTGAGTAATCTTACCGCCGGTACTTGGACGGTAACATGTATTGAAAAGCTTGGAACTACAGATGCAAAGTCTTGGTATCTCGCTATGTTAGGTTTGCAGGAGTGTAAGTCCTCCGCTTGCGAGACACCCAATATCTCCGCGCAGCCCGTTGGCGGCACTTACTGCGCAGGCGATGTGATTACCCTTTCGATAGAGGCAAGCGTTAGCGATGCTGGTACGCTCTCTTATCAATGGCAGAAAGACGGTGCGGACATCAGCGGCGCGACAGCAGAAACTTACACTCCCACGGAGGCGGGGACATACGCTTGCGTGGTTACCAACACCCTTGCCGACCACACCCCCGCAAGCGTTACCTCCAATGAGGCGGTTATCACCATCAATCCCGCCCCTGCTATCACTACCCAGCCTGCTTCGGTATCGGTAACCGTCAACAACCCCGCTACGCTGACCGTCGTGGCAACCGATGCCACCGCTTACCAGTGGTACACCTGCGACAACAGCAACGGCGACAACCCCAGCGCGATAAGCGGCGAGACCAACAACACACTCACCGTTACCCCCGATGCCCTTGGTACTATATATTATAAGGTAATAGTAACCGGCACTTGCGGCACCGCCACCTCCGACGTGGTCTCCATCACCGCCACCGACGGACCTTGCTTCTCTATGGCAATCACCGCCACCAGCGGCTCTATCAGCGGACAGACGCAACTTACTTCCTCCCATGCCAGTATTACGGGGGGTACGGTGCTGTACGATAGAGAAGCCAAAGAATCAATGGAGTTTTCAAGTGATGGTATTAAATTCAACTCCAATAGTGACTATCTGAAAGTTACTCTCTCGGAGGGTGTCGTCTTGGCACAAGGGACTCAAATAAAAGTAACTTATACTATTATCTCTGATAATAGGGGTATCAAGATATTACAATCAGATAAGGAAACCGAGGTATGCTCGTTCAGCAAAGTGAAAGGTACTTACACGGAGACATTCACAATTACCTCCAGTATGTCGGAGAATGTCTTTTACATAACTCGTGTGGATGGTACTGCTTATCTCAAAATCATAGAACTATCGAACTGCGGTATAGAGTGTCTTGAGACTAAGCCGACCCTTACCGCGGATAAAGACGCTTTGTGTGGTACGGAAAACGTGGTCTTTACTGCCAAGAACTTCACCGAAGGCGCAACGCTTGCACTCTATAAAGAGGGTGATGATGCACCCTTGCAGACCGTGAATACCACCACCGAGACCTCTGTAACCTTTGCAGCAGTATCGGTCAGCGCAACCGCAAACTATTATGTGGTCGCCAATAAGACTTGCGATGTAAGTTCCGACCTTGTGCCTATCTCTATCCTTCCCGCTACGCAAATCACCACACAACCCACTGGTGCCACAATATGGTTAAGCGGAAAGACCACGCTGACAGTGGAGGCAACAGGT
>JBJECI010000067.1:0-11431 GCA_051870915.1 Paludibacteraceae bacterium | reverse complement strand
AAGATTGTAACATTAGGCGAGATTATGCTTCGCCTGTCGCCTGCGGGCAACGACCGATTCATTCAGAGTGAGAACTTCCGTATCATCCCTGGCGGTGGTGAGGCTAACGTGGCTGTATCGTGCGCCAACTACGGGCACGAGGCTATCTTCGTAAGCAAACTGCCGAAACACGAGATCGGACAGATTGCCGTGAACGCACTGCGTCGCTATGGTGTGAACACCGATTTCGTGGCTCGTGGCGGCGACCGCGTAGGCTTGTACTACTGCGAGACCGGCGCTTCGATGCGTCCCTCAAAAGTCATCTACGACCGTGCGCACTCCGCTATCGCAGAGGCTGACCCCTCGGACTTCGATTTCGATGCTATCATGGAAGGCGCACAGTGGTTCCACTGGAGCGGTATCACCCCCGCTATCTCCGACAAGGCAGCAGAAATCACCAAGTTGGCTTGCGAGGCGGCAAAGCGCCACGGCGTAACCGTATCCGTTGACCTCAACTTCCGTAAAAAACTGTGGACCAGCGAGAAGGCTATCTCTATCATGCGCCCGCTGATGCAGTACGTGGACGTATGTATCGGCAACGAGGAGGACGCTGAACTCTGTCTCGGCTTCAAGCCCGATGCTGACGTAGAGGGCGGCGAGACCAACGCAGAAGGCTACAAGGGCATCTTCGAGCAGATGATGAAGGAGTTTGGCTTCAAGTACGTGGTTTCCACCCTGCGCGAGAGTTTCTCGGCTACCTTCAACGGCTGGAAGGCGATGATTTACGACGGCAAGGAGTTCTACCAATCGAAGCGCTACGAGATTAACCCGATTATCGACCGCGTGGGCGGTGGCGACTCGTTCTCCGGCGGCTTGATTCACGGCTTGCTCACCAAACCGACCCAAGGCGAGGCTTTGGAGTTCGCAGTGGCAGCCAGCGCACTGAAGCACACTATCAACGGCGACTTCAACTTGGTAAGTGTAGAAGAGGTAGAAGCATTGGCAAAAGGTAACGCAAACGGACGAGTACAACGTTAAACAATTAACAATTAACAATTAATAATTAACATGCATTGTTGATGATAGGTAAAGATAATGTGATACACATAAAAAGTCGTAACTTTGCAGTAAGAATTGTGAAGATGGTGGCTTTTTATGAAAATTCTTTATCCTATACCTATCGTCCAATGCTACAACAGATACTGAAATCCGGCACAAGTGTAGGTGCAAACATTAAGGAATCACAATATGCAGAAAGTCAGGAAGATTTTGTACATAAATTGAGGATTTCCTTGAAAGAAGCCAACGAGACGGAATTTTGGTTGGAAGTCCTGCATGAGTCAGAGATTTTGTCAACGGATTTGTATGATAGTATGATTATTGATTGTAAAGAGTTAATTAAATTACTAATAGCAATAATAAACAAAACAACTAACAATCAACAAAGCCAAACTTGATAGGCAACGGCATGTTAATTGTTAATTATTAATTTTTATATGGCTCGTTTTGATAAATTTGCCGTCATGGCAAAAATAGCACAGGCACCTATGGTTCCTGTGTTTTACCACAAAGATGTGGAGGTTTGCAAGAACGTGATAAAGGCATGCTACGAAGGTGGCGTTCGTGCCTTTGAGTTTACTAACCGCGGCGACTTCGCACACGAAGTGTTTGGCGAGTTGAGCAAGTGGGCTGCTGTGGAGTGCCCCGAGTTGGCGCTCGGTATCGGCTCCGTGGTGGATGCACCTACGGCTGCGCTCTATCTGCAACTGGGTGCGAACTTCGTGGTAGGTCCGCTCTTTAATAAGGATATAGCAGTGGTCTGCAACCGCCGTTGCGTAACCTACTGCCCGGGCTGCCTCACTCCATCGGAGATTGGTGCAGCGCAGGAGGTGGGCTGCGACTTCACCAAGGTCTTCCCCGGCGACGTGGTAGGACCCAACCTCATCAAGGGCTTGATGGCTCCGATGCCGTGGTCGAAAATCATGGTTACCGGCGGTGTCGCTCCCGAGAAAGAGAACTTGGAGAAGTGGTTCAAGGCAGGCGTGTACTGCGTAGGCATGGGCAGCAAACTCTTCCCGAAAGAGGTCGTTGCCGCGCAAGACTGGACGGCTATCACCACCAAGTGCCAAGAGTGCTTCGAGGCTATCAAGGCAGTAAGATAAAAAGGCTAATCTATAGCGGCTATAGCATCTATAGTGTCTATAGCCGCTATTCAACCCCATTAAAAAAGTAATAATTGAATATCATGAGTACACAAAAGAAACTTATGACCAACTGGCGCTGGTGGCTCTGCTCGTTGCTCTTTGTGGCAACGACCGTCAACTACCTCGACCGCCAAGTGTTATCCCTCACCTACGAGGAGTTTATTAAACCCGAGTTCCACTGGACGGACTCCGACTACGGAACCATCACCAGTCTCTTCTCTATCTTCTATGCCATCGCTTGCTTGTTCGCAGGTAAGTTCGTGGATTGGATGGGCACGAAGAAAGGCTACCTCTGGGCTATCGGCGTATGGTCGGCAGGTGCATGTATGCACGCGGCTTGCGGCTGGGCGACTGCTCAAATCGAAGGACTGGAGAGCGTAGCGGCTATGCGTGCCGTGGAAGCAGGCTCGAATGTGGCATTGGCTGTCGCCACCACCTCGGTCTATCTCTTCCTCCTCTGCCGCGGTATCCTCGCGCTCGGTGAGGCGGGCAACTTCCCCGCAGCTATCAAGGTAACCGCAGAGTACTTCCCGAAGAAAGACCGTGCGTTTGCCACCTCGCTCTTCAATGCCGGTGCATCCGTGGGCGCTTTGGCGGCTCCGCTCTGCATTCCGCCTTTGGCTAAGCACCTCGGATGGGAGATGGCGTTTATCATCATCGGTGCGCTGGGCTTCATCTGGATGTTCTTCTGGCAGTTTATGTACGACAAACCCGAGAAGTCCAAACACGTGAACGAGGCTGAGTTGGCATATATCCACCAAGACGATGAGGCAGAGGCAGAGGCTGCCAAAGCCAATGCACAAACCGAAGAGAAGGCTATCCCGATGATTAAGTGCTTCGGCTACCGTCAGACTTGGGCGTTCATCGTGGGTAAGTTCTTCACCGACGGCGTTTGGTGGTTCTTCCTCTTCTGGGCTCCTTCGTACTTCCAAAACCAGTTCGGTTATAAGGCTTCCGACCCGATGGGACAAGCACTTATCTTCACCCTCTATGCTATCGTTACCATCATCTCTATCGGCGGCGGCTATCTGCCTAAACTGTTTGTAGAGAAGAGAGGTATGGAGCCGTATAGCGGTCGTATGCTGTCGATGTTGCTCTTTGCGTTCTTCCCCATGGTGGCATTGCTGGCACAGCCTCTCGGCGCGCAAAGTGCATGGTGGCCTGCGGTATTGATTGGTTTGGCAGGTGCCGGACACCAAGCATGGTCGGCTAACCTGTTCTCCACCATCGGAGATATGTTCCCCAAATCGACCATCGCTACCATCACGGGTATCGGTGCTATGGCGGGCGGTATCGGCTCGATGATTATCCAAAAGAGTGCCGGTGCGTTGTTCACTTATGCAGAGAATGCCGGTGCTGCATTCACCTTCCTCGGCTTCGAGGGCAAGCCCGCAGGCTACTTTATCATGTTCTGCTTCTGCGGTTTGGCATACATCATCGCATGGGGCATCATGAAACTATTGGTTCCTCACTACAAACCGATTAAGGCATAACAAGTATTTTCTTTTATTAAAAAGGCTGCCCGACATTCTGTCTGACAGCCTTTTTTATTCAATTTATTTTCAAAGAGCAAGAACTATTTTGCCCGAAATTTCCTACGGGGACATCAAAAATAAATGACGAGATTATTTAGTTTGCCTTTGTCGGAGAGCCTCATAAATCAAAATGCCGGCGGCAACGGAGACGTTCAGGCTCTCGATGGTGTCGGTCATCGGTATGCGCACCTTGTCGGTGCAGCGCTTTAAGTTCTCTTCGTAGATACCTTTATCCTCCGAGCCCATCACGATGGCGGTGGGTACGGTCATATCGACATGGGTGTAGCAAGTGTCGGTATGTTCGGTGGCAGCCACGATACGCAAGCCGCTGTCTCGGAGATAGTCCAGCGTGTTTTGCAGGTTCTCCACTTTGCAGACGGGGAGCGTATGCAGTGCCCCCGCGGAGGTCTTGACGGCATCGCCGTTGATAGCCACACTGCCGCGGTTGTTGATGATGAGCGCATGCACGCCCGCGCAGACACAGGTACGGGCGATAGCGCCGAAGTTACGCACATCGGTAACTGCATCCAGCACCATGAGCAACGGCGTCTTGCCTTCTTCAAAGAGGTTCTGTACGATGTCCTCCACGCGGTGGAAAGCAATCGGCGAGAGGAACGCAATCACCCCTTGGTGGTTCTTGTCGGTGTACTGATTGAGTTTCTCAATAGGCACTTTCTGCACGGGGGTGGCAGTCCCCTCCAAGCGTTGGAGCAGTTCTCTGCCGATGGCACTACTCATATCACGGCGGATGAGTATCTTGTCTATTTCTTTGCCCGCATCGATGGCTTCTATCACGGCACGGATGCCGAATATCATCTCTTTCTCAGGCGGGCGACGAGTTTCGTAACGCATTATGTTAGTTAATAGTTATCAGTTAATAGTTAATATCTCCGTTGTAGTTACTAGGGAATAGTTAATATTGCATTGTTAACCACAACGAGATATTCACTATAAACTATTCCCTATTAACTATTTAGTATTTCAGCCATTTGAGGAATTTGTCGATGTCCTCATCGTAGGAGTAGGTGGACTCTACTAAGCGGGAGCCGTCGGGATTGAGTTGCACATAGTAGGGCTGTGCATTTGCGCCATACTCCGTGCGCTGCATGTAACTCCACTTGTCGCCTACGGTCTTTAAAGTTACCTTTCTGCCGTTCTCTTCCAAGACAATCGGCTCCGCCAGTTTGGTTTTGTCGTCCACGATAAGCGAGATAAGCACGTACTTGTGCATGTGCTCCTCCACCTCGGGTTTGGTGAGCACAGCCGCCTCCATCTTGCGGCAGTTGACACAACCGTAGCCGTTGAAATCGAGGAAGACAGGCATGTTGTGCTCACGGGCATACGCCATACCTTCATCGTAGTCGGTGAAAGTGATTTGCCCATTCACACTATGTGTCCCCGTTGCACTACCATTGCCTGTGCATACCCAGTCTTGGGTGGACATAGGCGGTGCGAAAGCCGAGATGGCACGCAGGGGTGCACCCCACAAGCCCGGCACCATATACATGGCAAACGAGAGCGAGATGGTAGCGAGGAAGAAGCGCGTTACGCTTGTCTTCTTGTGGTCTTCATCGTCATGCGGGAAGGAAATCAAGCCCAGCAGATACAAACCCAGCAGGGCGAAGATAACTATCCACAGAGCCACAAACACCTCTCTGTCGAGGATATGCCATCCGTAAGCCAAGTCTGCCACCGAGAGGAACTTGAGCGAGAGCGCCAACTCCAAGAACGCCAAGGTTACCTTGAAGGTGTTCATCCATCCGCCCGACTTCGGCATCTTCTTCAACACCGAGGGGAACATCGCAAAGAGCGAGAAAGGCAATGCCAGCGCAATGGCGAAGCCCAACATGCCGATGGTGGGTGCCAGCAAGGACTTGCCTGCTGCCTCTACGAGCAAGGTGCCGATGATAGGACCCGTGCAGGAGAAGGAGACGATAACCAAAGTAAACGCCATAAGCATGATACTCAGGAAGCCCGATGTCTTGCTTGACTTGGCATTCAGCGCTGTGGACCACGAACTGGGCAGCGTAATCTCAAACGCGCCGAAGAACGAAGCGGCGAACACAATCAATATCAAGAAGAAGATGATGTTCACCACGGCATTGGTGCTCAAGGCATTCAACGCCGACGCGCCGAAGATAAGCGTGATGAGCAGACCTAACCCCACGTATATCAATATGATACTCAGTCCGTAGAACAAAGCATCGCGGATAGCACTTGCGTTGGTGGTACCGCGAGCGGCGCCGTTGCGTTTGATGAAGAACGATACCGTCATCGGGATGATAGGCCATACGCAAGGTGTGAAGATAGCCATCAGTCCGCCGAGCAATCCCATCAGGAAGACCATCCAGAGGCTGCTATCGGCTTCTTCTGTCTCGTCTACTGTTGTTTCCAATGCTGCCAATTCCGCAGGCGACGCAGTCGGGGCATCCCCAGTGGTTGGCGTATAGGCGAAGGTCTCGGGGGCGATACATTGCTTGTCATCGCAGGCGTTGTAGCGCACTTCTACTTCGCCTGTGTTGGGTATGGTTACCGAGAAGGTGCCGGCATACTCCTCATCGAAGTCGCCATCGGTAGGAATATCAATGATGTTCAGGTGCCAACCTTCATCTATCGTGGCGGTGAGACAGATACTGTCGCCACGCGTCTCTCCCGTCCAATGCACGGGGTTTACCATCTGTGCGTTTGCACAAAGTGCCATCACGGCACAACTAATCAACAAAAAGAGTTTTTTCATAAATGAACTTCGTGTATATTAACTTTGTGTATTTAACTTCGCTTCGCTCCGTGTAAGGAACTTCGTGTAATTAACTTCGTGTACAGCCCCGCAGGGGCTTTTGTACAGCGCATAGCGCTTTCTTACATTTACTTTCTTTCAGCGCATAGCGCTTTCTTACAGCCCGAAGGGCTTTTAGTTCTCCCGGTGTATATGTGCGCCGATGGCGTTTAGGCGGGCTTCTATGTCTTCGTAGCCGCGGTCTATTTGGTCGATGTGGTCAATGCGGCTGATACCGTCTGCCGCCATCGCGGCAATCAGCATGGCAATACCCGCACGGATATCGGGCGAAGTCATGTTGTTATGCTTCAAGCGCATCTGCCTGTCGTGCCCTATCACCACGGCGCGGTGGGGGTCGCAAAGGATAATCTGCGCACCCATGTCTATCAGTTTATCCACGAAGAAGAGTCGGCTTTCGAACATCTTTTGGTGTATCAACACCGAGCCGCGTGCCTGCGTCGCCACAACAAGGATTACCGAGAGCAAGTCGGGCGTCAGTCCGGGCCACGGCGCATCCGCCGCGGTGAGGATAGAGCCATCGATAAACGATTCTATCTGGTAATGCTCTTGCGCGGGGATGTAGATATCGTCGCCCTGTTGTATCACCGTGATACCCAAGCGGCGGAAAGATTCAGGGATGATACCCAAATCACGATACGACACATTGCGGATGGTCAGTTCGCTACCCGTGAGCGCCGCCATACCGATGAAAGAGCCCACCTCAATCATATCGGGCAGCAAGGTATGCTGCGTGCTGTGCAGGGTCTTTACACCGTGGATAGTCAGCAGGTTAGAGCCTACGCCTTCTATCTGCGCCCCCATGCGGTTGAGCATACGACAGAGTTGTTGCAGATAGGGTTCGCAGGCGGCATTGTAGATGGTCGTCTCCCCTTCTGCCATGACGGCAGCCATGATGATATTCGCCGTACCGGTAACGCTCGCTTCGTCCAGCAACATATACTGTCCGCGCAACTCATCCGCGTGAAAGCGATATGCCCGCAGTGTCTCGTCGAAGGCAAAAGTCGCGCCCAGATTCACCATCCCTTGGAAATGGGTATCCAGACGGCGGCGACCTATCTTATCTCCTCCGGGCTTGGCATATACCACTTCCCCGAGCCGCGCCAAGAGCGGACCTATCAACATCACCGAGCCGCGCAGTTTAGCGCACTTCTTGATGAACACCTCGCTCTGCAAGTAGTCGGTATGCAGTTCGCGCGCGCAGAAAGCAAACTTGCCTTTGCTCAGGCAACGCACTTCCACCCCCATCTCGCGCAAGAGTTCAATAAGGTTATTCACATCGAGGATATCGGGTATGTTGTTGATTACCACTTCTTCGCAGGTAAGCAACGTAGCACAAATCACTTGCAATGCTTCGTTCTTCGCCCCCTGCGGGGTGATACTGCCATGTAGTTTATGTCCTCCTTCTATTACAAATGCTGCCATGAGCGTAGTTAATTTAGAATTAAGAATTAAGAATTTGTCCGGGTGCGTCCCGACAAGTCGGGGCTAAGAATTATGAAGCATGGGTCCTCTTAATTCATAATTCATAATTCATAATTCTTAATTATATTTACCTCCGGGTGGAGGGTGATTTGAAAACGCGTCTCTATGCTCTCGGTGATGTTCGTTGCGAGGGTGATGATGTCTTGCGCGGTGGCGTTGCCCGTGTTCACTATCACCAGCGGTTGTTTCTCATACACTTGCGCCCCACCCTGTCGCTTGCCTTTCCATCCGCATTGCTCTATCAGCCACGCCGCGGGAATCTTGATGCCGTTCGCTGTTTCATAATGCGGCACTTGCTCTGCGGTCTTATGCTCTTGGCGGAGTATTGCTTGGAAATGTTCGGAGGTGATAATCGGATTCTTGAAGAAACTGCCTGCAGAGCCCAACTCCTCGGGCTCAGGCAGTTTCTGCTTGCGGATGGCAATCACCGCCTCGCGGATATTCATCGGCGTAGGCGCTTTGCCTGCCAATGCTTGTCGCAGATTGCCATAGTCGAGGTGCGGTTGCGGTTGCTTGCTCAGTCTGTACACCACACTCGTTACGACATACTGCCCTTTCAGTTCGTTCTTAAATATACTATCCCGATAGGCAAAGCGACATTCTTCGTTGGTGAATATCCTTTCTTCGCCTGTCTCTACGGCTATGGTATGCACCTCGTGTATCACGTCCTTGGCTTCCACACCGTATGCACCCACGTTCTGGATGGCAGACGCGCCTACCTCGCCCGGGATATGGCTTAGGTTCTCCATACCATACAGCCCCATGTCGGCTACCTGCGCTATCAGGTCGTCCATCACGATACCTGCGCCCGCCTCTATGTTGACCGTTTCTGCATTCTCCTCCAACGCGCGTGCGAAGCAGATACGAGAGTGGAGCACCACACCGTCAAAGTCGTTGGTAAACAGCAGGTTAGAGCCTGCACCAACATGCAACAAACGCTCGCTCTTGTAGGTCTGCAAGAGCGCGCGCAGTTCCTCCACAGAGGTATATTCCGCATATACTCGTGCGTGGGCAGGAATACCAAAGGTATTAGGAATGTTATGAAAGGAAGTGGCTATCGGGGATTTCATTTTCGGAATTATCGGATTATTTCAGAATACTCAGAATACTCAGAGCAGTGGCATCTTAATTCTTAATTCTTAATTCTTAATTAAAAACTATATCTCATTCACATCGCTGGGCATGCGCCAGTCGCCGCGCGGCGAGAGGCTTACTGCCACCACTTTCGGTCCGTCGGGCATGCAGGAGCGCTTGAACTGCTGGCGGAAGAAACGCTGCATGAAGACGTTCAGCCACTTGCGGATAGTCTCCTCGTCGTACACGTCGACAAACGCCTGTATCGCCATGTAGGCTATCTTCTCGCGCGTGAAACCGTAGTGTAGGAAATAGTAGATGAAGAAGTCATGCAACTCGTAGGGTCCCACTTTGTCCTCGGTTATCTGTGCGATGTTGCCTTGGTCGTCGGTCGGCAGCAGTTCGGGCGACACGGGGGTGTCAATGATATCCAGCAGCGTGTGGCGCGTCTCTTCGCCGAACAGGTTCTCCGCCGCATAGCGCACCATATAGCGCACGAGGGTCTTGGGGATACCGGCATTCACGCCGTACATTGACATCTGGTCGCCGCAGTAGGTCGCCCATCCGAGTGCCAACTCGCTCAGGTCGCCCGTGCCCACCACGATACCGTTGTATTTGTTCGCCATGTCCATCAGTATGAGCGTGCGCGAGCGTGCCTGCGCGTTCTCGTAGGTGATGTCGTGGTTGTCTATGTCGTGTCCGATGTCGTTCAGGTGCTGCGTAACCACCTCGCGGATGGGTATCTCGTAGGTGGTAACGCCCAGTTGGTCCATCAGCGAGAGGGCGTTGTCGTGGGTGCGGTCGCTGGTGCCGAAGCCGGGCATGGTGATACCGATGACGCGGCTGTGGTCGTAGCCCAAGCGGTCTGCCGCCTGCACGCATACTAAGAGCGCGAGCGTGCTGTCTAAGCCGCCGGAGATACCCACCACCACCGTCTCGGCATGCGTATGCTGCCAACGGCGCATCAGGCCGTTGGTCTGTATCGCGAGCACATCCATGCAGTACTCGTCTTCGTTCGCCTTCGCAGGCAGGAAGGGCGTCATGGAGAAAGTGCGGTGTACGGGCTCGGTGAAGTCCTCCTCGCGCTCTATCGGCGCCACGTTAATCTTGCGGTAGTGCCCCACCTTGTCGGAAGTGAAGTTGGTGTTGCGCTGGCGCTCGGTGCGCAGACGCTCGATGTCTATCTCCTGAATAATCATGTCCGACACGCGCTGGAAGCGCTCGCCCTCGCTGAGCATAGCCCCGTCCTCGGCGATGTAGGTAGAGCCGGAGAACACCACGTCGGTCGTGCTCTCGCCCACGCCCGAGGAGGTATAGACATAGCCGCAGTGCACGCGGGCAGACTGCTGCATAATCATCTGGCGTCGGTAGGCGTTCTTGCCCACGAGGCAGTTGCTGGACGACAGGTTGAAGATGAGTTCCGCACCCTGTATCGCCAACTGCGTAGAGGGCGGCAGCGGACTCCATAGGTCTTCGCATATCTCTATGCCGAAGCAGTAATGGCGCGTGGTGAAGAGCAGGTCGGTGCCGAAGGGCACATCGCCGCTCCATAGTTCGATGGTCTCGGCATCGGCGCTGCGTTGCCACGACCGCCCCGAGGTGAACCAACGCTTCTCGTAGAACTCGCCCGTGTTCGGCAGGTTGATTTTCGGCACTACGCCCAGCACCTCGCCGTCGGTCATCACGAAGGCGCAGTTGAACAGGTTGTTATCCACCTGCAAGGGTGCGCCTATCAGCACAACGATAGGTTTCTCGCGCGTGTAGGCGCACACGTCTTCCAGCGCCGCCAGCGCGTTCTGCTGCAACTGCTGCGTGAAGAACAAGTCCGCGCAGGTGTAGCCCGTGAGCGTCAGTTCGGGGAAGCATATCACCTCCACCCCCTCTTCGATGGCTTCGGCTATCTGCCGCTTCACTTCCTGTGCATTCTGCCGACAGTCCGCCACATGCAAGGCAGGCACCGCCGCCGCCACACGCACAAATCCAAAATCCGTAGTATTCATCGTGATGGTTCACTAATTATTCAACACAAGATGCTCTATTATTTTTGAGCGCACAAATTTACGAAAATCCTTTGAGATGCGCAAATTTAAGCCGTTTTTTTACGTAAAAATAAAGGAAAATGCAAAAAAATAGCATTTTCCCGCAAAATTATTTGGTCATATCAAAAAAAAGCCGTACCTTTGCACTCGCTTTCGAAAAAGAGAGTAGTTACCAAGGTGCTATCGTCTAGTGGCCTAGGACAACGGCCTCTCACGCCGTAAACCCCGGTTCGAGTCCGGGTAGCACTACGAGAGAAGGAACTATCAAAGTCTGTGGATTTTGGCAGTTCCTTTTTGTTTTACGCAGACGCTGAGGAGAAA
>JBJECI010000066.1:0-46288 GCA_051870915.1 Paludibacteraceae bacterium | reverse complement strand
ACCAAATCTATACAAACTTTTTCTCTTAATCAACACAGGCTTTTACTGGTGAGCCTTCTCAAGCAATCGATAAGCAGTGTATCTCGAAAACGACTCGAAAACGACTCGAAAAAAGGACGAAAAAAGAAGCCGCCAAAGACTATAGATAAGCAAAGGCTTGTCCGGTGTACGTCCGCGACCTGTCGGGGCTAAAAAGGAGGTGCGGTCTCCAGGCCGCACCATAGAACAGGCAATAACATAGGGCAAACAATAAGTAGAGATTACCAATGAAATCCGCAAAGTCTATAGCAACTATAACAACTATAGCAACTATAGCAACTATAGCCACTATAACAACTATAGCAACTATAGCCACTATAGCAACTATAACCGAGGTGCAAGTGGAAGACCTCGCCAACGGCACCTACCTGCTCCAAATAGGCACACAAGTAGTGCGCTTTATCAAACAATAGCAAGCCCCGAAGGGGCGACATAAACCGGCGTAGGGTGAAACCCTACGTAAAACAACACCCCTCAACCGCAACTTGCAGTACAACGCCGCCCAAGGCTCACACTACTGCGCTGACGGTAGCGTGCAACAAGGCACATGGCGCTTTGCAGAGCACCAATACGACTATATCGGCAATGACAATAGCAATATCAGCAAGTCTTACGATGGTTGGATAGACCTTTTCGGTTGGGGCACCGGCGGCTACAACAATACTGCCATTGACTCAAGTGCACTGCGTTACCAACCTTGGGAGAGTGCCAATAATGATATAAGTACCATAGTGTCGGACTCTGTCTTAAACTGCGGGATGTACGAAATTACAGGTGAGTGCGTTTGGGAATATACCTATGCGGATACCACCTACAACCATTATGGTTATGGTCCCTCCACCAATATGACAGATAAAAACTTGACTGGTACCAGTGCCAACTACGATTGGGGAGCTTATAACGCTATCAACAATGCAGGTAATCAGGCAGGCTTGTGGCGGACTTTGAGCAAAGAAGAGTGGTATTACCTCTTCAACACGCGTACCAATGCTCAATACCTTTGGTCACAAGGCACGGTAAACGGTGTGGTTGGTATGATTATCTTGCCTGACGGATTCAAAACGCCTGAGGATATAGTGTGGACAAACAAGGCAAACAACTGGACCACTAACACTTACACGGCCGAGCAGTGGGCGACTTTGGAGGCGTTGGGTGCAGTCTTTTTGCCGGCTTCGGGTTACCGCAGCGGTACAAGTTTGAACCGTGTACAGAGCGGCAGCGGCTACTGGTCGAACTCCTACGGCAATGAGAAGCAGGCGTACGGTCTGTATTTCAGCGGCAACTACCTAAATCCGCAGAACTGCATCAATCGCTACTACGGCTATGCGGTTCGCCTCGTCCAAGATTATAATTAACTTTGCAGGCATCCCTCCCGCAAGGGGTGCATAGCAAATACCCACCCAATCCAACACTCCACACAACCAAACAGAGCTACCCTCCCACGAGGATAGCCCTGTTTCTTTATCTGCAAATAATTAATGAATAATTACACGATAATTAATGTTTATACTTCCCACACACGAATTATCGTAGAGCCGACATAAGCGAGAATTTTCAGCAGTCAAAGACTAATTAGGTTTTTGGTAATGAATTAATGAATAATTACACGAAAATTATATGTTAAGAAAAAAAATATTTGAATAATTTTTGGAAATTTTTGTTGAAATAAAAGACTCATCGTTGTTTTGATGTATATGTTTCTTATTTCGAGTTCGCGTTAATTATATGTTTAAGAAAACCATTTTTGGAAAAACTACGCGTTGCCCGAACTGACGGGCCATGGGTTGCGGGTGATGCCTGCCATGCGCTCCATGCGCAGGCGTGCCTCGGTGCGCATGCGCTCCACCTCCTGCCCGCGCGGTTGCGTCTTGTCGGGGAAGATGGGCTCGCCTATCTCCACTTGCAGCAGGGGTATCTCTTTCTTGGCGAAGAGCCGGTAGATACCCGTGCGCTCGCGGTAGGTGATGACGCAGGGCAGCAGCGGCATGCCGTACTTATACGCCATGGTGAACGCCCCTTTCTGGAACGGTCGCAAGGGCTTGTAGAAGTCCCAGCGCGCCGCCTCGGGGAAGATATGGAACCAGTAGCCGCGGCGGTGGAACTCATCGAACGCCTCGTTGAACTTCTTGATAGCCGCGATACCTTTGTCTGCCTCGGGGATGGGTATGCCGCCCACAACGCGCAGGAAGAAGTTGTCCTTCGTAGAGAAGTTGGGCGCGAACATCGGTATGCGCGTGGTGTGCTTGGAGCGGCATGCCAAGAGCACGCAGGGGCAGTCCAAGCGGAAGCAGTGGTTCGCGATGGTGATGGCACCGCCGGCGAGTTCTTTTTGGTATTTCTTCAGGTTCTCGCGCCCTTTGTAGCGCAAGCCCATCTTCACGGTGAGCATGACGCGCAGACCGACTTTGAGCAACAGTCCGTACATTGACCAGTTGAGGAAGCGGGCTTTGAAAGAGTCGTCCACGTAGGGGTAGTGCTCGTCCACCACCACGTTGCGGTCATAAACCGGCTTGTAGAGCCGTGCATAAGGGTCGTCCGTGGGGTAGTCAATCCCCACCTCGGGGATATACGTCCCCTCTACCACCTGCATGTCGTTGTATCTTGCGTTGTCCATAGGCGTAAATAGGATGAAGGATAAAGGATGAAGGATGAAAGACGGAATAGTTTTTGAAGATGAAAGTGCAATTGAAAATAAAGATAAAAATCACCAAATCGTCCGCCGTGGGCTGACGTTATTTTATGCAGAAAGAATGAGAGGAAAGTATTTAGTCTTTTATCCTGTGTCCTTAATCCTTTATCAGTAAAAATTGTGCTCCGACGGCGCGGGCGGATTCTCCGTCGGTGTCATCGCGGTCGCCGATGAAGAGGGTCTCTTCGGGGGCTACGCCGAGGGTGTGGAGCACCTTCTCTGCGCACTGCTTAGCAGGCTTGAGTCCGCCCAATTCGGGGGCGGAGACCAAGTAGCAGAAGTCGTCGGTGTTGAGTCCGAGAGCGCGCAGTTTCTCGCGGACACAGCCGTAGTCAGAATAGACGGCGAGGTAGATTCCGCGGCGGTGGCAGTCTTCTATCAGCGGCTTCACCCATGGTCTGGGTTTATGCCGAAGGCGCAACACGAGCACCATGAGCGGCATATAGATGTGGAAGTACCACCACCTCGCCACCCGTGCGTTGTATAAGTGCCCGCGCGACATCGCCTCGAAGAAATGGTTGTAGAACGCCTCTTCCGTGCCGAAATAGTGCCCGCGCAGTGCTTTCTTGCTCTGCTGCTCGGCAGCCAGCACCGACAGCGAGCCCAACTGCCCCAGCACCATCCGCCGCACGATGCCGCGTTTGTCGTACAACGTGCCGTCCAAATCGAAGACGACAGCCCGCACGTTGGATGAAGGATGAAGGATGAAAGATGAAGGACTGATTACCTCCTTGATAGCCCCGATGGGTCGGGGCGCACTTGAATATTCAATGGTGCGGCCTGGAGACCGCACCTCCTTAAAGTCAGAACTATTTTGTCTTTTATCCTTCATCCTTTATCCTTAGTCCTAATTATTTCTTCCTGCGTGCTTGTCTCTCTTCGCGGCGGGTTTCCCGTTTCGTCTCGCGTTCTTTGCGGCGTTGCGCGCGCTCTTTTTGACGCTCGCGCATACGGTCATCCATCTCGTTGGCCTGCTCCATCACGCGGTCAGTCCAGTTGTTGTAGCCCTCTGCCAAGCGCTCGATAAGGCTGAACTTCTTCTGCCGCTTCTCGTCTTGCATGAGCAGGTTGAACTTGAACTGTCCGTCGCGCAGACCGTCTTTCAGGCAGGCGGCTTTGAAGCGCGAGTAGGCGTTGCTCAGGAGGATATGCGTCTGCGGGTCGTGCAGGCGGAAAGATTGCCGCTTCGACTCGTACTCGATATTGATACCTTGCAGTTTCTTATCCACCACCTTGCCGAAGTTGTCCGCCTCCTTCTGGTCTATCTTCTCGTCCGCAAACTCGAAGTAGAAGTGGTAGCGGCTCTCCTTGATGTCGGCAAAGCCCACGAAGAACTTGGTCTTGATGCCGGTCTCTTGCTCCGCCTCGTGCACCGCCTCGATGAACTGCGGCTCGTAGAGTTTCTCGCCCGTCATGGACACGATACCGTTGATTTTCGATACCATGTGGATGGTCGGCGTGTTGTAGAACTTGCCGCCCACCTCGATGAGGTCGTTCATGTTGTAGCGGAAGAGCCCCGAGTAGGTCGTTACGTAGGCGCAATAGCGCTTGCCTTGCTCCAGTTCGTAGAGTTGCAGGAAGTGCTTGTTGGGGCTGTCTAACTCGCTTTCCTCGACAAACTCGTAGTAGTGGAAGTGGGGGAACATCACCGACTCGTTGGTTTCGTCCAGCGCGAAGCCGAAGCGGCACTCCGTGGCGATATAGCCCAACTCTTGGTAGAAAGTCTTATCCCAGTTGAAGCGGTCGAGGTACTTCTCCATGTATATCTTCGTGTTGCCGCATTTCCATGTGCTCATGTATTGCAGCCACGGCCAGAAGTCCTTGGGGTCAAGCCGCCCTTTCTCGGCGAGTATCTTCCGCAACTCCGCCGCGCGCTCGGGCATGGGCGACATATACGCCTCCAACTCCTCACGGATATAGGGCGACACGTCGAAGTCGTTGGTCAGTGTGCCGTGCTCGATATCGTCTATCAGCAGGTCGGCATGCTCGTCCACCACGCGCAACATCTCCAGTATGGTGGAGGGGTTGGCGGTCGCCCAGAGGGTAACATCGCGGTGCTGAATAGCCAACCGCACCAAGGTGTAGTTGCGTGCGTTGTAGTCGGCTATCGACACCACGCTCGGCGGCTGCGTATAGTGCTTCTTGATGATAGAAGGCACATCGCGCACCAGCACGCCGCTGACGGAACCGAACAGGGTTCCGTCGGGCGCATAGCCCTCACATTCTTTGCCTACGGTTTGGAAGAGATGTCCGCCGAAAGTGCGACTGCGGTGGGTGATGAAGTTCCAAATCCACACATGCGTCATCTTGCCGTACACGTCCTTGATGTACTTGTGCGTCATCGGCACCCACTTGGGTTCGGCGGTCGTTCCGCTCGTGGTGGCATACATATCCGGCTTGCCGGGGAACAACACGTTCTCCTCGCCGTGCTTATGCCGCTCCACGTACGGACGCAGATTCTCGAAACTGTCGTTCACGGGCACATACTCCCTGTACAAACGAAACAAGTCCTCTGCGTTGGTCGCTTTCAGGATATCATCAAAATGATGCTCCTTGCCATACACTGTGTCGCGTGATATATTCAGAATGTCGCGCAACGTTTTCTCTGCTGCATGCTTTGGGTGCTTACTCCAAAAGTTCAATCGAACTCGCTGACTTCCTCCCACCAACCAAAGTGCAAAGTTGATTAGCCACGGATAGGGCAACGCATTGCCTTGGGCATCAACATACGGTTTTCTTTTTCCCATTAGTACGTTATTTTTATATGGGTAGTGTCCTTCATCACAACTCCTCAATAAATCACTAACCCACAAATTTCGGCTGCAAAGGTACAATAATTATTCCGAATATGCAAGAAAAATGGCATATTTCACCTAACAAAAGTGAAATTTTGACCAAAATAGCCAATTTTTTTGACGAATGCAGACCTCCCCCGAGTACGCACTCCTCACGTCCACCATCAATAACAAAATAACACAAAAACAAGTACAATCCATAGCAAAATGTCAAACCATATCAACAGAGATTTTTAGCGAGATACAGTAAGGGTTGAGTAAGGGTTGTAACGAGACCTAACCGCCATCAACTACAAAAAGCAACGAATTACAAAATGATATATTTTCCACCAAAAACATATCAGAATAACAAGCCCCGAAGGGCGACATAACCCAATTTTGAATTGCCGAGTCAACATATATATCATTGCCTCAAAAATATGTTCTACAACATAAAAGTCAACTGTTACTACAAAAAAACATTCCCTTTCTGCATAAAAATTTGGCTATGTCATATTTTTTTTTACCTTTGTCGCCGATTTTGCGGAGAGGTGTGTTATTTTAGCGCCAAATCTCCCCACAAAGGACAATAACGAACCATTAATCATAATACCATGCGAAAATTTTTCTCCGTATTGCTTTGTGTGCTTTTGTCTGTCGCTTCTTTGTCTGCGGCTAACAACAAATCCAAAAAGCCAACTCACAAAAAGATTTCCAAGACTTACGCGAATGCTCCTCTGAAAGATGTCATTGAGGACATTGGCAAACGTGCCGACTACACGATTGATTATGCAGAAGCCGAATTGGATCTTCTGCAGCCGGTGAACGTCAAGTTAAAAGACGTAAGTGCCACCGCGGCGCTCAAGAAGATTCTTGGCAAGAAGTTTGTCGTGAAAGCCAAGAAGTCGCTTATCACCATCACTCGTGTCCCCGAGCCCCCCGTTGTCTATCAGTCGGTTGCCGTACTCCCTTCCCAAGTGGAGGAAGACGAAGAACGCATTGTGCGCACCTACGAGGACACCACGTTCAGCGTGAAGTGTCGCACCGTAACACAGCGCATTGAACCGGAGCCCGTTGAGCCGCCCGCACCGACCTCCAAAGGGCACTACGTACAAGCCCTGCTCGGAGTGGGCTATGGTTCCATGGGTTACTCGCTCACCGGCGACCGCAGCAACGGACTGCTCCCGGAAGGCAAAATAGGAAAGAACAAAGGCGACCTGCAAGGGTTGCTTCAAGTGCAATATGCCTACTATTTCCATGAGAATTGGGGAGTTAATGTCGGTGTGGGTTTCTCCGGATACGGCAGCCATGCCGTGCTCAACACCACCGCACGATGGAACGAACAAGGCGACTCCGATGGAGAGCTGTATAACCACCTCACCGAAGCACGCGACTGGCACGAACAGCAAATCACACATATCGTTGAACTACCCATTGGCGTGCAGTGTATGTACCCCCTCAACGAGGATAACCTCCGCCTGCAAGCAGGCATAGGCTTGCGCGTGGGCGTGCCCGTGTACAACGAATGGGCGTTGAAGAGCGGCGCGATAGACCACGTGGGAGAGTACCCGCAATGGGGCATGACTATCCGCGACCAGCAAGACCGCGATTTCTACACAGAGCAAATAGGTAGCGAGTGGAGCCAAGACCGCCAACCGCTCAACTTGAAGTCCATCGCTCTTGCTGTCGATGCCAACATCGGATTGGCTGTGCCTATCAACAAGCAACTCGACCTCCTCTGCGGACTCTATTTCCAAATGAACTGTCTCGACCTCAACCGCTACGAGCAACATGACCTCGGATGGCAGCAACCCGAAGCCGAACAAGAATACCGCAAGCATACCTTCATGGATACCTACGATGGCTTAATCGCAAGCAACACGGTCAATCACGTCCTCCCGTGGGGCGTAGGACTGCGTGTAGGCATACAATGGCATCATATAGAGAAACCCAAAGCACCCGAACCGACCTTTGAGCGGTTGCAAGTATGCGACACCACCATCACCCTGACTGCACGACACGACACCATCATCAAACCCAAACAAGAAGCTGCCAAAGAGATTGTGCGCCTAATGCACAAGTCGGTGATTTGGTTTGATGTCAATTCCACAGAGCCAAAACTCGAACCCGCCGATGTGCTGGTACAGATCGCCTCTGTGCTCAAAGAGAATCCCGCACAACACATTATTGTCTCAGGACACGCCAGCAAAGAAGGTAATGCCCGCCGCAACCGCATCCTCTCCGAGAAACGCGCACAGGCGGTGGCTGACCTGCTCATTGCCGAGGGAGTTCCTGCTGACCAAATAAGCGTGGAAGCACACTCCTCTGACATAGAATACACCGTAGCCGAAGGACAGACCCACACCATCGCCCTCGACCGCCGCGTAGAAATCATACCCATAGAAGAATAAAACACCGGCGTGCGCAGGCATCTCCTGCTAAAAGAGCACGACGCTGTCCGGGTACGCAGGCGTCCCCGCCTGCTAAAAAAATCTCCAAACAATTAACCAAAAACTCACTAACTCCTATGAAAAAACTATATTTCAGTCTTCTGCTCCTTTTCGCTGCCACACTCGCGTGGGCAGACATTCCCGCCGGAAAAACCATCTACTTGGATGTCAGCCAGCATTGGTGCTGCCATAAATCCTACTATCTCTACTTGAGCCGCGATGGCAAATCGCACAAGATGACGCCGGTAGAAGGAAACGATGGCGTGTATAAGTATGTTACCACCGGTAACACACAGGAAAACTTGCGTTTCTGCTATAGTGATACAGAGACAAGCAATGAAGTGAATCAGAACTTGCAGCCCAGCACCAACGATGTGTACTATAATAGTAGCAAGCCATATTTTATAGTAACATCAGATGCGGGCGAGGGCACATGGGCATCAGCGCCTTCCGCCACAGGCACCACCGCTCTGACGGATGTGAAAGCCACGCTGACATATAACTGCGCTGAGGAGAAATACAACATCTTGCTTACTATTTCTTTTGATGGTTCTCCCTGCGGGATGCGTATCGCCACCGCCGCACCGGACACCGAGAAAATTATTCGCAAGCCTCATACGCCTTACGAGTACGTTATCGAATCGCTAACTGTCAGCGAAGGGCAAACCATCCAACTCATAGTGGAACTCTACAGCGATGTAGCATGCACGCAGAAGATTGACAGCAAGACGCTCTCCTTGACCGTCCCCGGCAAAAACTGCGAGACCACACACGAGCCGCTCGTGGTTTGCAAAGGAGAGACCGTTGTACTAAGTTCATCGGTAGATGCAGAGGTATATCTATGGTCGTCCGATGATCCCGCAGTAGATAGTCTCACCTCGCGCTCCGTTACTATCCCCACAGAAAACCTCGGCACCTATACCTATTCCGTAGAAGCCCACCAGACCATCATCAATGCTGCTAATAACCTGATGATCGGCGGGGCGTTTGAAAGCATGGACGGATTTGAGTCTAGATATGCTGCAGCTGGTGGAACTGATGAAGATGCGGAGAATCCCTCTAATATGTATCCCGCAGGTACTACCGTAAACTATTATGACTTACACCCCAACAGATCGAACATTTTCGCCTTGGTAGGAAATACCGCAGAGTTTGCTTCTTCGTATGCAGAAATAACTCCCCATGGGGGAGACTACCTTGGGCTCTTTGATGCCGGCAGTTCTAATTATGCTTGGATGGCAAGTACGCAGCATGAAATAGCAGAGAAGGAAAACCCGGACTTACGGATACAAAAAGACTCCATATATTACTTCTCTTTCTATGTAGCCCATCCCAATACCCCCTCTGAAAGTGGTCATCCCGCCATACTTCAATTCCACATATCGTATCAATCGGGGGACACGATTCCGCTGGGGGAGCCTATTACAATTTCAACGGAAGATAACGAATGGCATCTGCATTGCATCACATGGAAAGCACCCAAGACCTCCGTAAACGTAATGATTGGTGTGAAGAACTTAAATACCTACGCCGGTGTAGGAAATGATTTCTGCTTAGACGATATCATGTTCCAAAAAGTATCATACAACGAAACCAAAGTAGCATTCACCGACCATTTTGACGTAACGGTAAAGAATTGCGAAGATTGCCCTGACATCACCCCTACCCCAAAAGATACAACGGTCTGCGCAGATGAAATGCCCTACACATGGCACGGACATAAGTTTACTTATGCAGCCGAAACGTGGACGGACACAATCATCTCTAAAGTAACGGGGTGCGATAGCCTCATCATTGACTATACGCTCAACACAAAAGATTGTACAATTCCCTGTGAGGTACAAATCTATCGCAAATGGAACGACTTCCTCTTCGTGGACAACAGCGACTCCATCTATACCACCTTCCAATGGTATTGCGATGCCAAAGCCATCGAAGGTGCTACGGGGCAATACTATCGCATATCGGATCCGAGCACATCGAGTGAATACTACGTGATTCTCAATGGTAGTATTGAGTCTTGCCATACCACATTCACCGAGGCCTGCCCTTCGGCAGAAGAGTATCCCTTTGGCAAAGAGAAAACACTGGTTGCGAAACGTACGTATGATATCTTTGCCAATTTCACCATTACAGTATATACTTTCAGCGATGGTTCCGTAGAAACCGAGAAACAACTTCTTTATTAACGTACTTATGAATCTATACCGTCATATATATATTGTTGCCGCACTATTGTGGGGTATTGCCGCTTGGGCAGATGATATAACCACTATCATAGAGGAAGAAACGATTTGTATTGATGCGTCAGGAAACATCTTGGATGCAGGGCAAAGACTAACCGATACTGACAAGGAACAATATATATGGACACGTGAGCAAAATGGTGTAGTAGATACACTCGCAGAGCAAGTACGCATGATTTATGTGGAAGAAAATGAAGTGGAAGGAAATGAAGTGGTTACCTATATATGCAATATCGTAAGTACAGAAGTCAGTGCTGAAAACAACCTTATGGCAAACGGCGATTTCGAGACGATTGAAGGGGCGATAGGTGCCAATAGCCCTAGACCTTCCACCTTTTCTTCGAGTTATGAATTTGCCGGTTGGGATCCGCAGCAATATTACAAAGACCACGGGGGGGCCAGCAACCTATTTGCCATCACACACGATGCCACTTATTTTTGGAAAGATTTTGCTTCTGTAAAGCCACACGGTGGTAATTACTTTGCACTATTTGATGCAGGAACAAGCGGCGATGCTTGGCGCGCTTCTACAACAGATAATCCGAATCTTATCATAGAAAAAGACTCTACCTATCTATTTTCATACTATGCAGCTTATCCAAACCAAAACGCCAATAACTCTCCCGCAGAACTACAATTTGTGATTATCTGCGAAAATGCTAATGGGGGAAAAGATACTTTCAACCTCGGTAGCGTACACAAATTGGGGCAAACATCCCCGCTCAATGCGTGGGAATTACGCGAAGAAAGATGGAAAGCACCTTTTTCATCCAACGATGTTACCATTAGTGTCTATGACAAGAATAAATCATCCGGAGGAAACGACTTCTGCTTGGATGATATCATGTTCCAAAAAACAACCTATATACAATCTACCGTTGTTTACCAACATATCTTCCACTTAGAGGTCTGCGACCCGCCTTGCCCTAATCCCGTTGAACATACCAAACAAGACACCGCCGTATATGAGAAAGACCTTCCCTTAGAATGGCATGGCATTGTGTTCACGGAGGCAAAGAAGGAGATAGTAGATGTCTATGATGAAGAGACTGGTTGTCTCACCGACCGATACACCTACGAACTCACCATCATGCCGATGGATCCACCTTGCCCGGATGTGATAACCGACTACCAAGAAAAAACCGTCTGCGACACCCTGATGCCGTACACTTGGTTAGGACACGAATTTACCCAAGCCGACACCTATTCCTATATGGAGCAGAGCGAACGAGGTTGCGACAGCATTTGGCATGTTTGGACCTTGTATGTGGAGAAGTGCTGCCCCACGCCCGTCATAGAGTCCGACCAACTGACTATCTGTAGCGACCAACTGCCTTACACTTGGCACAATATCCTCTTCACAGCAGCAGCCGACTCGCTCATTGAGCAATACAATGAACGCGACTGTCTTCTCTCACAATATACCTACCGACTGACCGTGAAACAAGGCATTGAGATGTACAGCAAATGGAGCGATGTAATTTTTGTCCCGAACACCGACAGCCTATACACAGCCTACCAATGGTATCAAAACGGGCAAGCCATTGATGGTGCCACCGAGCAGTTCTACTATGCGCCCAATGGGCTAAGCGGGCTCTACCACTGCGTGATGCAAACCCGCAACGGCGATAGCGCAGAAACTTGCCCCGCTGCTTTTGAGGATATAGACCGCTCCGCAGACCACAACCCGGGCGATGCACCCAAACAACTCGTGGCACAGCGCACCTACAACGTAGGCGCACACCTGCAAATCGTCGTCTCTGTCTTCGATGATAATTCTACAACCGCTGAAAAATATTGGAAATAATGGTAACGACGCTTCATACCCCCAACATAAAGCATACTTGCTCCCTGCTCATCGGTCTGCTGTTGATGGGGCAAAGTCTTTGTTTATCCGCTGCCCCCAAACAAAAAGGAGTGGCGTTTGATGTGGGAATAGGAGCCGGCTATTCTACTCTTGGTTACCAAACACAAGCAACTGACAATCTTCAACCTCGTGTTACAGGGTCGTGGGGCATGAGAGCAAACATAGGGATTAACTATTTCTTCCTTGATTATCTCGGTATTGGAATAGGGGTCAGCCTCACTCGTTATGGCGGAGGGCTATCTGTGGACGGAGAGATGGTATGGGAAGGCGTAACCGACACCGACGGCGAACGCTACAACCACCACCTTCAACTCAACAACTGGCGCGAAACACAGCAACAACTCTTTATTGCCCCCAACCTAACGCTGCAAGCCGCTATCCCTGCCGGTAACGCACATGTGCTTATCCGATTCGGCGCTGAGTATGCAGCCTGCATGCAAGCCTCTTATAGCGGCTACGGAGAATTGACGCATACAGGGTATTATCCCTTTGGTAACCTTACTCTCCATGATATAGAGAAATATGGTTTCTACACCACTGACCGTTTTCGCCCAAGCGGCGAACTCTCTGCGGATGTGCAGCAAGTATCACTCATCGGAGCTGTGGGAGTAGGCATTCCCGTGGCAAAAAACACAGAACTCACCATTGCCGTAGAAGCAGCGTATGCGGTATGGTCTTCGAACAAGACACCCGCGGGTGGAGAAAATGCAATCGGATTCCACGAGAACATTTCTATAGACCCGACTAATGGGAATAACAGCATCGGCAACGGGCAAGATCCGCACTATTTCATCCCTGATTATGTCTCGCTGACCACTACTTCTCTTACTCAAGGAGCAATGCACCCTCTATATGTCGGATTACAGATAGGTGTGCGATATACCATTCCGCAACGCAAGCGATACCCTTGTATGTGTTTGAAATGGTAGTAATCTCTAATCACCATCTTCTTTTATAAGGAATAATGAGGAGGCTGTCTAACAAGTCCATCATGCACAGCCTATGGGGACGCAGGTGTACTCCACCGCTCCGCGATTGGGGAACCCACACGCAACGCCGCGCAGTGGGGTAAACTTTGAAGGGGAGGGGCAGGGCAGGTACAAAGAGAGGTGTGGTCTCTATACCGCACCATTGAGTTTAATTCTGAGAACGACAAGGAGGTGCGGTCTCCAGGCCGCACCCAAAAAAGTCCCCCTTTAAGGGAAATTTAGAGGGTCTGTCCGAGGTGCGCAGGTCCGTCCGGGTACGCAGGCGTCCCCGCCTGCTAAAAAAAACACTGGGGACGCCCGCGACCTGTCGGGGCGGTAAAGGAGGTGCGGTCTCCAGGCCGCACCCAAAAAAGTCCCCCTTTAAGGGAAATTTAGAGGGTCTGCCCGAGGTGCTCTCTGCGGGCGTGATGGAACAAAACGAAAGGTTTTGCATTGATCTTCAACCCCTCGTAGGCTATTTACAAACAAAAAAGGTAATGATATACGAGTTGACCCAAGTTGTTTATCAAACGAAAGCCCCAACGGGGCGACATAACACAGCGTAGGGTGAAACCCTACGAATAAAAGTTTCCCCTCCATGAAAGCCCCAACGGGGCGATATAACTCAATTTTGAGTCCCCGGGTCAACATGTATATCATTGCCCCAAAAAGGGGCTGCCCAACAAACTTGTTAGGCAGCCCCTTTTATTGGTATTATCTCAAATCATTTCTTACTCAACCACCGTTCCCAGTGCGTTGTACTTCACACCATCACGAACGATAATCATCTGACCATCTACCATCATCTTCGTAGCCTTTACTTGATCTGCATTTATATCGGAAAGACCAGAAGTTGTATCTATGGACAATGCTTTTATTCGAAAACCACCATCAAACTCTTTAATTTCTACGGTTGAAGTAACGGCTTGATACACAATCGTCTTCCATATATAACCTTCATCATCAGCACCTTCTGCACCGGCATTTTTTGCAGGTAACACTAAATCCTCAGAAATTGCGACAGCACCCTTGGGGTATGTTCCATTCTTATCTACAAAATTAGCGGGTGTATCACCTTTCGCTGCAACTTCTAACTTTATAAATGCGCCAACCTGTACATTAGAGAGAACTATTATACCATTTTTCCCACCAAATTCAAAGCATTTACCTAAATTTATATTGAATGCACTTTTTTTATCTGAACCATTCTTGATAGTAAACATAATATCCGATGATAGAGTGGAGGTAATTTCAGCCGGTACATTCGCAGCAATATCATACACCAACTTTGTTTCAGTAGATGATGTACTCTTCGTTGCATCCTTGATTATCCAATCACTTTCATTTGCTAAAGAAGCAAAATCGTAGGTCACCGCATTCAAACTAACCGCAGCGCACATCGCCGCTGCCAAGAAGAATAATTTTTTCATAATAAATTTGATTTTAAGTATTAGTAAATAATGAACGAAATAGGCTTCTATAAATCTCACGGCAAAAGTACTGCTTTTACAGCGAACACATTACCGCTTATCGGCTGAATATGTGTAAAAATTGACACACCTGCTTTTTAACATGGAGTTGATATAAGGCGAACTACTTCAGCAGTCAAAAACTAATCTGGTTTTTGGTAATGAATTAATGATTAATTATACGGAAATTATATGTTAAAGAAAAGCGAAGTCTCCCTTTAAGGGAGATTTAGAGGGTCGTTTTTGGAAATTTTTGTTGAAATAAAGAAATCGTAGTCGTCTGTGTGTGTACCAGTTTACCCCAATTTATCCCGACTTGTCGGGAACCTGTCGGGATTTGGTTTTTGGTAATGAATTAATGATTAATTATACGGAAATTATATGTTTAAGAAAAAAAATATTTGAATAATTTTTGGAAATTTTTGTTGAAATAAAAGAAATCGTAGTCGTCTTTGTGTAAAGTTTACGTTATTTATTCCTCCGCCATCAGGTCTTTGCCGTTGTAGAGGATATTCTTGCAGCGCTCTGTCTCGTTGCTGTTTCTCGCGCGGATGGTGCAACCCTTGAAGGTCAAGTTCTCCGCGAATTTCAGTTTGAGCGCATTCTTCGCATTCAGTATCGTAACATCCTCAAACAGCAGGTCATGCACGGGTTTCCCCTTCATGCCGGTTATCTCCACCGCCGTCTTTGCCCCCACGCAGGTGATGTTCTTGAAGGTGAAATGGCTCCAATCGGGGAAGAAAGCCTCTTTGTTGTCTTTGTCGGTCGCACTCACGCCCGCACCTCTATCGGCATAGCCGCTCTCGAAATAAATCGCCGCGTCTTTGATGTTCTTCATCACGATGTCGCTGCAATAGATATCCTCACACCAGCCTCCGCGCCCGGGCGCTGACTTCATGCGCAGACCTATATCCGTGCCGTCGAACATACAGTTGCGCACTACCAATCGTTGCATGCCGCCGGAGAACTCCGAACCAATCACAAAGCCGCCATGCGCATGATACACCGTATCGTTCATGATGAGAAAATCCCGCTGCGGACCTGCCTCCACACCTTTCTGACCTACGCCGCCTTTCATGCAGATACCGTCATCGCCGCAGGCGATATTGCAGTTCACTATCAATGCCACCTGCACGTTGCCCGGGTCCATCGCGTCGCCGTTCTGCGCCCAATGCGGGCAACGGATATTCACCCCATCGATAATCAGGTTCTGCACGCGAGTAGGCACAAGGTGGAACTTCGGCGAGTTCAGCAACCGCACGCCCTCTATCAACACGTTCTTCGAGTCGGTGATGTTCACCAAGTGCGGACGCATCTTCTCTTGCGTGATGGGGTCGGACGCGATATTCGGCACACCTAACTCCTTGTTCAGATTGAACGGATACCATATATTCTTCGTCTTGCCGTTGGGCTTTACCACGCCGCCCATCGCCAGCAACTCGTTCCATTGTTCTTCATCCACTTTCTCCGACTTCACCGGTCGCCAGTAGATACCTTGCCCGTCCAGCGTACCTTGCCCAGTGATGGCGATGTTCTCGCACTTGCTTGCACGCAGCAGCGCGTAGCACTTTTTGCTTCCGTCGCGCAGCGTGTCCGAAGGTTGCACATAGAGTTCGCGGTTGGGTGAGAAACGCACCACCGCACCCGCATTCAGGTGCAGGTCAATGTTACTGCGCAACTGGATAGGACCCGTCAACCACACGCCTTCGGGCACAATCAGATGTCCGCCGCCCTGTTTCTGCAAGTGCTTGATGGCTTTCGCAAACGCCTCTGTGCACAACGTCTCCCCATCGCCGACAGCCCCAAACTCCGTCAGCGTAACCGTATAGTCAGGAATCACCACCGCCTGCACCTGCTCCAGCTCAAACGGCAGATTGGTATAGTATTGCTCATACCCCGCCGCCGAAGCCAAACCCGCAGACAAAAGCATAACACACAACAAATAAGAATAAACACGTTTCATACAATAAAGACTATTATTAAGGTTAATGTTTGGCAATAAATTAATAAATGAAGGTAATAATATACCTATATTGCTTATCTTATGCAAGCCCCAACGGGGCGACATAAAACAGCGTAGGGGCGAGCCCCTACGTATGCGGGGAATCTCCTAAATGGGAGCCCCAACGGGGCGACATAACTCAAGTTTGAGTTGCATGGTCAACATGTATATCATTGCCTAAATTAATGAATAATTACACGGCAATTATATGTTATAAAGGACTATTTGAACAATTTTTGGCAATATTTGTTGAAACAAACCAAGCCGTTCTTGTGGATTTTTGTTTACATTATTGTCCGTTTTTGTTGCCAAACAAAGTTAATATAAGTGTTTTACAATGTCGTTCAAATAAACATCCAAGTTGCTATACCCGCTCACCAGCGTCTCCGTTTTGCCGTCTGCATTCGACAGCGGATTCAGTCCGTGCGCCTCTTCCCACGCATCGGGTATGCCGTCTCGGTCTGTATCTTTTTGCGCCTCTCCCGCTTGCAGCGCGGGCCAACCGCCTGCGTCCGTCTGCGTATCAATCAGTCCGCCCGTAGAGCCGTTAGACCCTTTGCAAGTAGCAGTCCCTGTACGCACTTCCTCGGCAATACGTGTGTCTATCGCATCGCGGCGAAGCGAGCAACCGGCCTTTGCCAATACGGTCTCAAAGGCTTGCTCTGCGCTCGCCTCCCTGCTCAGCAGAGTCAGTCCATCCGTCCAACGCATAGCGGCTTTCACCGCCTCCGTCTGCACGGTACTCCCCTGCCAGTTGTCGGCAGTTACCTTTTCAGAACCATACATATAATTGCCTTGCAAATAGAACTTCCCGGGCACCACCGTACCTTCTTTCGAGCAATAATCGCAACTCACCGTCGGGTCAAGCAGTCGCTCTTTCTTCGAGGTCGCAGGACCGGGCTTGTAGTAGTTGTTCACCATGTTGATTTGCCGCGCCTGCTTCACGCCCTCGCCGCCGTAGGTGGAGTTGCCGCCCCAGTTGTACACCACGTTGTTCACATAGTCAATCGGTCCGAAGCAGGTCTGGTTCACATAGTAGTGGTCAAACCGCGGGTTACGCGAGTCGTGGTGCGCCAGCAGGTTGTGGTGGAATGTGGCATTCGTGCCGCCCCATATACCGCCGTAGCCGTGCTTTCCCTTGCCGTGTACTGAGTTGCGCAGCGACTCCGTGATGAAGCAGTATTGCAGTGTAAAGTCCGTATTGCCGTAGCACGACACACACTCATCCGTGCTCCATGAGAACGAACAATGGTCGATCATGATATTCTTCCTGCCCACAATCGTCAAAGCATCTCCCTCCACATTGTGCTCATCCCCCATACGAAAACGCACAAAGCGAATAATCACATTACTTGCTTTCACCACCACGGGGTAACCGGCAATGCAGATGCCATCACATGGAGCCGACTGCCCTGCAATGGTTAGTGAACCATTGCTGATATTAAGCGTTGAGGAGAGTTGTATCGTACCCGCTACATCAAAGACTATCGTGCGGGCTCCGCCAACATTGATGGCATGGCGCAACGAGCCGGGATCTTGAGGGTCATCGGATAGGGATGTAACATGTAGCACTACACCGCTTCGTCCCCCCGTAGCATACTTACCACCGCCTTGTGCTTCAGGAAAAGCCAAGGAAGTAGCAACAGGCTCTTGCGGTTGGTTGCCCTCGCACGACAGCAAGCAGCAAGCCAACAATAGGCAACTTGCCAACCATTTAATACTCATAGTCATTCCAAAGCGTACCATTCGATGCACTGATATTCACCTCGAAAATAGGCCAATACTGATGCATATCTATGTTGGTCCCCTCTTTGTAAAGAAAGTAAGCAGAAGGATCAAGATACTTGGTGATGTTGCCGTCATCATCCGACTTCACATAGAATGCTTTCGCGACCCAACCCTGCGCCTTATCAAACTCGGCTGGACGTCCTTCACCTAAGTTGAGACCTATGAATTTATCAAATACATACCCGTCTATGCCTGACTGGGCATAGGAGTTGTCTTGACGATAGGTAAAGTAGATTGAGTCCGACCTGCCTTCATACTTACCCGTACCGGCTTGCAGGTCTGCCAACTCTTTCATCGCATTCTCCAACGATGATGCCAGCAATCCCCAGCGCATCAAGTCATACTTGCGGATATTCTCACCGCAGAACTCCAAAGCACGCTCATCCACTATAGCCTCAAACGTCAGCGGTTTAGTATCTACACCCGCACGACGGCGCACCTTATCGAACTGCTCTTGCGCACTCAATCCATACAGATTATCCGGCGCATTACCTTCGCGCGAACCAATAGCCGCCTCTGCAAACATCAAGAGAACATCTGCATAGCGCAACACAGGCATGTCTATACAATCCTCATTGCTCTGATACGACCGAACCATCCATTCCGCACGCAATTTACCTAAGTGCATGGTGGACACATCCGATAACTTCTGATAGAGTTTCTTATCGGATAAGGGTGTATTGGCAAAGCATGCAGAATCTTTACTTACGCCGCTACCATTGTCATACTCCCACGCAAAAGGACATATCGTTACATCACGCCGCAGGTCCTGTGCATCATACCGATAGTAGAAAGTAGGCACTATCTCTATCATAGCCTGCACTTTGGTATTGTTGGTATTGCCATCTCCTAAATACTCTGTGTTTATCAACTTACCGGGCACTTTGTCAGAGATTTTCAATCCCGTCAATGCCAGCACTTGCCCACGTGCTCCATCCAAGAAAGGCAATGCCCATATAAACTCGGAATGAGAATAATCCGTTTTATCGGCACAAAGGTCGCGCCATACTTGTTCAAAACCGCCGTTCTCTAAAGTTACCAGTTTGTAATCCTCTTGCTTGATAATCTGTGCGCATGCCCATACCACTTCCTGATAGAGAGCCTTGCGCGTCTCTGCATCTTTTACGTTATATTGAACAGAGCAGTCTTTCGTCCCACCTTTGGTGAATACGTTGGGACGCATCGCCAAGCCCGCATACATCATATCCATACGCGCCAAAAGTCCTAATGCGAGTGCTTTGCTCGGGCGTCCTGTGAAATTCGCTGCCGTGCCCGGGCATTCACCCGACCAAGGCATCAACTCTGCCGCCTCACGCAAATCTTTACGCAGTTGCTCGTATATCTCGTTGCGATCGGTTTTGTCGATATACAAATCATTGATATCGCGTCCGTCAAACGCTTCGAAGCAAGCCGGCACATCGCCCCATAGTTTAACCATCTCCAAGTAGCAAAACGCACGTAAGGTGAGCGTTTCGCCCAACAGGTAACGGAATGTAGCATCGGTAGTATCCGAATAAGTACGAATACCGTCTATCACCACGTTTGCACGCTCTATGGCAGCATTCAAATACGCCCACGGATCTTTACCATTGGAGGTAGAGATGTCGCCGGTACCTTTACTCGTGCAATAGGTTGCCCAATCTTTATCCTCGGACTTACTACTATGCTCTATGTCGGTATTGATAGCCACATAGCCACCACAAAGACGATTTCTAAACGACTTATCCTCGCCGAAAGTATTGTATATGGCATACACAGCCTGCTCGGTAGTTTGGGTAGATTTGAACACCGATACATCCATTGCCGACGGAGAATCCGTTTCAAAAAAGTTTTTTTCGCATCCTGCGCATAATACTGCGGCGAACACTACCAATATATATTTTGCTTTCATATTCATTGATATTAAAAGATGGTTAGAATTGGATATTTAAGCCCACATTGACACCTCGGCTCTTGGGATATGCCGAGAAATCAACACCGGGCGTAAGCGGGTTTTTCGAAGAACGGGTATCCACTTCGGGGTCAAGACCGGAATACTTGGTCGCACAGAAGAGGTTGGTACCTTGCACATATACACGGATATTGGTCAACACTTTGCTTTTCTCCATCCAATCTTTCGGCAGCGAATAACCTAACGTCAGTTGGTTTAGACGCAAGAAAGAGCCATCCTCCAAATGTTGGTCAGTTACTACATAATGCGACATAATCGGCGAGTAGGTATTAGCCCCTTTGTCAATGTTCATCTGATCCAATTGTTGCGCTAACTCGGTATAAGCATCGCCAAAGACGAAAGCAGACTGTGCTAACACTTCCGGCATATATTGTCCTTGTTCAGAGAACAACGAGTAGCGATTAGCATAACTCATGGAAGAAACAAGGTTACGCATCTTGGTCTTCTCCGTGATGGTGGTATACTCCATATTGCTCAGGTTGAGTATCTTGTTTCCAAAGGAGAATGTGAAGTTTGCCGCCAAATCGATGCGCCCCCACTTGTCGCCACCAATATTGAAATTCACATTAAAACCACCTGTGTGTGTCGGGACGGTATTGCCCAGCACCACTTTATCATTTTCGTCTATCTTTCCATCGTTGTTCTGGTCTTTGAACTTGACGGAACCCGGCACAGGGCTATTGGTCAAAAATCCTTCTCCGTATGTTACCACGCCATCCGCCAATCCCCATGCATTCTGCCCGGGTAGATAACTAACGAAGTCTGCTGCGGTATAGTAACCGTCTGTTTCATAACCCAACACATTACCCACAGGCTGACCTACTTCAACAAGGAACTCTGCCAACGTCAGATACTCTGATGAGCCGAAACAACTGGTCTGCGCTGTCAGAGAGGTCGCATTACCAAGATCAGTCACGCGCGTACGGTTAAAGGCAATATTAGCATCTACACTCAAGTTGTAACTCAAATTTTTAGAACGCTTATCCAATATAACTCCTTTAACAGAGAACTCCATACCCATATTGCGTGTAGAGCCGATATTCTGATACTGATAGTTGTAGCGTCCGGGCAAGGTCTGTCGGATAATCAGGTCGTTAGTAGTATTCCAATATAGGTCAATAGCCCCCGACAAACGATCGCGGAAGAAACCGTAATCTACACCAAAGTTGCGCGTGGTCGTTGTCTCCCATTTCAAGTGCGGGTTGCTGGCTATCTTATCCGCACCACCTACCACCAATATATTGCTCGTGGACCCGTTACCCATATCAAAGTAGGTCATAGTAGAGGAGAGAAAATCTTGATGCAGATAACCCAAATCCACATTGTTATTACCTGCCATACCGTAACTCAAACGCCATTTCAGGTTGCTCATCCAATCTTGTGCACCCTCCATCCAACTCTCGTCAGACATACGCCATGCCACAGCTGCAGAGGGGAAGTAGCCCCATTGATTCTCTTTCTCAAAACGAGTGGAGCAGTCTGCACGGAAAGTAGCCGTTACATAATAACGTCCTTTATAATCATAATTCGCGCGCGCAAAGAACGAAAGTTGGTTATCTTTTGGATTCACATAGTTGGAAATTTCCATATAGGATGCTTGTGCCAGGTAGTTAAAGATCTCACCGTTCAGCACATCATATTGACCGTTATAACCAAAGCCTCGTTGGGTATTAGTCTCTCCTTTGCGCAGGATAGTTTCTTCTCCAAGCAAAACGCTCACCGAATGGTCATCATTGAACGTCTGACGCCATTCTAAGGTGTTTGCATTACGCAATGTGGATTCCTTCTCCGTATCCACTTGAATTTGCGCAGTACCTCCCGCCACGCCGGGGCGACCTGTATTGCGAGCGAAATAGGTGGTCGGACCATAATAGCGGTCAGTAGTAATCTCGCGACTGGTATATCCTAACTCTACGCGTGCCGTGAAATACTTGGCAAATTTATAACTGGCATATCCTTGAATGTTCCATTTATTATCCACCTTATATTTATAGTTATCGCGTATGGTGGTCAACGGGTCGTAAAGTGATCCAAAGGTCTCATCCTCATCGCCACCGCCGGCATCCTTACTCAACAATTCGGTAGGCGTATATACCACACAGTTTCGTAAACGCGATTCTGTAGCGGTACCGTTATCCTTAATGGCATTAGCACCCGCCCCCAATACATTCATGTTGGTATAGCGAGCAGTTACCCCCAAGGTAAAGTCTTTGAAAGGCTTAAACTTTGCCTTGAAGTTGATATTGTTACGTACATAGTCCGACTGTTCCATGATGGCTTTGTCGTCTATACGATTGTAACTCAAGTTGAAGTTGGCGTTTTTGTTACCGCCACTCACGCTTACCGACTGATTGGAATTGAATCCCGTGCGCCCGAAAGTAGCATCCTGCCAATCTATAAAAGGATGTTGCTCCGCATCGCCATACTCTGCCAACAGCGTACTTATGTCGGTATTTTCTATCTCTCCTTCTGCTCGATATTTGGTTGAGTTATACAATTCGTCAAAATACGCATAGAAATTGCTGCGCAATCCCGACAATGATTTATCTTTGAAATATGCCCACTCATATTGCATCAACGCGAACTCCTGCGGATCCATCACGTCGTATTTTTTGGCAATCTTCTTCCAGCCGACAAAACCACTGTAATCGACATGGAAAGTCATCTTGTCATCGTTAGAATCGGCATCCTTCGTTGTGATGATAATAACGCCGTTCGCACCTTGCGCACCATAGATAGCCGTTGCCGCAGCGTCTTTCAGCACGTCCATCGAGGCAATGTCGCTCGGCGCAATATCAGCAATACTGGAAACCGGGAATCCGTCCACGATATAAAGCGGGTCATTCGATTGCGTCAAGGATGTTCCGCCGCGCACACGAATCTTCACGTCCGCATCGGGGCTACCCTCCGTGGTCGTTACGCTCACACCCGACAACTTTCCTTGAAGTGCCTCTGCCGCAGAGGTAACGGGAATATCTTTCAACTGGTCTGCGCCCACGCTTGCCACTGAGGTTACCAAGTCGCGCTTCTTCGTAGTGCCGTAACCTGTTACCACCACTTCCTCCAACACCTCGGAGTTCTCTTTCAGCACCACGTTAATCACATTGCCCGTGATGGCAACCTCTTCGGTCTGCAAACCGATGTACGAGAACACCAGCACCTTGGCGTCATCGGGCACGTCAAGCACGTAGTTTCCGTCAAAATCCGTTACCGTACCAATCGTGGTACCCTTCACCATGACCGAAGCGGAGATAATTGTTTCCCCCGTCTGGTCTGTCACCGTTCCGCTGATAGTACGAGCCGACACGGCTACTCCGCACAAGAGCAACAGCGACAACACTACCGAGCGAAACACGCTGGAATTAAGTTTCATAGAGAAATATCTTGTTTTTAATGTTATTAGTTTTCAAGGTTAATGTCTGTCTTTCTCCCCCTTTCTCCCCTTTCTCCCACCCCATTTTCCGATACCCTCATCTACCATTTACAAATCCACTTCTCCGCTTGCCCTGTCCCAAACCGCGTGCAAAGATACGGCTTTTCACGCGCGTAGGCGTGGAAAAATTGACAAAAAAATAGCACAATTTCTTGTCAAGCAAGAAATTGTGCTATCTGATTTTTTCTATTCCCCCTAAATTTCTAGAGCTTCTAGATTTTCTAGGTTTTCTAGGAATTCTATTTTCCCTCTCCTCAAAACGCCTCCGCGTAGGTGCATCCCTCTCGCCAGCGGGAACAGCCATAGCGCGTGCGTCCGCGGATAATCACCCCTTTTCGGCAAACCGGGCAGAGCATACCGGCTTTATTGGTCTTCACTTCTTTCACCACCTCGCCGGTCATCTGTTTTAGTTCATCCAAGAACTGCTGCGCCGTATATTCGCCTCGCTCAATCTCGCGCAGTTTCTTCTCCCAGCGTCCCGTCAGTTCGGCAGATTTTAGCAACGGCGAGATAATCGTGTGTATCAATTCCACGCCCACCTCCGTAGCGCGCAGCGACTTGCCCTGCTTCACGATATACTTTCTTTGATAGAGTTTCTCGATGATAGCGGCTCGCGTGGAAGGGCGACCTATACCGTTCTCTTTCATCGCATCGCGCAGTTCCTCGTCGTCCACCGTCTTGCCGGCGGTCTCCATGGCGCGCAATAGGGTTGCTTCGGTGTAGTACTTCGGCGGCGTAGTCGTCTTCTCCTGCAACTGCGGCATGTGTCCCCCACTCTCCCCCTTCACGAAAGCGGGCAACGACTTTCCCGTGCCTTCGCCTTCGCTATTCTCAGAAGCCTCCGCATCCTCCGTCTGCTTGTCTCCGGCGAACACCTCCCGCCAACCGGCTTTCAACACCTGCCTGCCCGTTACCTTGAAGATATATTTCTCTTCATTTTGCGTATTGTTGTCCCCCGCCGGCGAGACACCTACGTCCCCAGTTACCTCCGCCAGCACCGTCGCATTGCTCACCTCGCAGTCGGGATAGAACGCCGCGATAAAACGCAATGCCACAAGGTCAAACACCTTACGCTCCTCGTTGGTCAGGTTGTCAGGACGCTGACCCGTAGGGATAATCGCATGGTGGTCGGTTACTTTCTTGTTGTCAAACACCTTCTTGGACTTGCGCAGCGAGCCCTCTCCCTTGCTTCCATCGGCTTTTTGCCCCAGCAGCGGGGTAGCCTGCGGGAAATAGTCCTTGATACCCTGCAAGGTAGCGGGTACTTTCGGATAGATATCATCGGGGAGATAGGTGGTATCCACGCGGGGATAGGTAGTTACACGCTTCTCGTAAAGCGACTGAATGAGTTTCAGCGTTTGATCGGCAGAGAACGAGAATTTTTTGTTACACTCCACTTGCAGGCTCGTCAAGTCAAAGAGTTTCGGAGCGGACTCCGTCCCCTTTTTCTTCTCCACAGAGGTAATCGTCAGCGGATTATCCTTTATCGCCGCCACCAACTTTTCACCCTGCTCCAACGAAGTAATGGCATATTCATCTTCTTCTACAGGCAACTGCGCACTAAACAGCGTATCGCGGTACAGGGTCTTCAACTCCCAATAGGTCTTCGGCACAAAGCGCTCTATCTCCGCCTGCCGCTTCACCACCAGCGCCAAAGTAGGAGTCTGCACGCGCCCGATGGAGAGCACCTGTCGGTCTTTTCCCGTTCCTCGCGCGTAACGTATAGTGTATGCGCGCGTGGCATTCATCCCCAAGAGCCAATCGCCGATGGCGCGCATCAGCCCCGCCTCGTACAGGCGTTGATACTCCGACTGGTCTTTCAGTTGCCGAAAGCCCTCTGCTATCGCCTCTTCCGTCAGTGAACTGACCCAAAGTCGCTTCACCGGCACCTTGCAGCCCGCTTTCTGATACACCCAGCGTTGTATCAACTCTCCTTCTTGCCCCGCATCACCGCAGTTAATCACCTCATCGGCTTGCGCTATGAGCGACTTAATCACATTGAACTGCTTATGCACCCCCTCATCACCGCTCACCTTGATACTAAACCGCTGCGGAATCATCGGCAGCGCACTCAGATTCCAGCCTTTCCATTGGTCGGTGTATTCCTGCGGCTCCAGCAAAGCGCAGAGATGCCCGAATGTCCATGTTACACAATAACCATTCCCCTCAAAATAACCGTCTCGGCGCTGATTAGCGCCGAGAACTTTAGCTATATATTGTCCCACGGAAGGTTTCTCCGCAACACAAACAATCATCCTAAATTATGAATTTTAAATTAAGAATTACGAGGGCACATTGACCTGCTTATTCCGAGCATTCGGAGTTTTTCAGAATAATCAGAGTTTTCAGCGTATGCAAAGAGCAGCGTACAAGACTCTTTAACACTCAACACTTCTTACTTACTTGTCGTTGCTCCATACCCGTAGCCATAACCATAGCCGTAGCCATAGCCTGCACGTACATTTTTCACGCCATTGAGCAGACAAGCAACGTTCTTCATTTTTTTATCAGCGACCACTTCGTTGATGAAATCCACCATCTCCACGGGTGTATAGTTAGAGCGGCTAACAAAGAGCGTCATATCGCAAATACGGTTGAGCAAGAAAGTATCGCTTACCATTGCCATCGGGGCAGAATCGACGATAATATAATCGTATCGCTTACGCAATTCTGCAAACAATGCGTCCAACCGCTCATTCTGCAAAAGCTCATTTGGGTTCGGGGGGACGACACCGCAGGGTAACAAATCGAGATTGGGGTGTTCTCCGGATGGAACGATAGTATCGTTTATATCAAACGAAGAATCAGAAAGATACGAAGTCAAACATCCCTTCTCGCTCAATCCGAAATACTTCACCAACATCGGCTTGCGGATATCCAAACCCACCAACGCAACTTTCTTGCCTAAGATAGCAAGGGAAAGTGCTATATTGGTTGCGACATAAGATTTACCTTCGCCATTGATGCAAGAGGTAACCAGAATGACGGGATTTTGTATGTCAGCGGGCAACATAAATCGGAGATTGGTACGTAGTTGTCGGAACAACTCGGCTGAAACAGTCTGCTCTCCCTCGTGAATTGCGATATGTGCTCCTCTTGAGTTTTCTACGATTTGCCCTGCATAGGGAGCATTGACGCGTTTCTCGTAGTCTTTTGGGTCGTGCAACTTATTGTCCATCATTACTTTCAAGTAAAGCAAGGCGGCAGGGATGAGCAGACCGAGCATGAAGCAAACAAGACCTATCATCTTCAAACTCGGCTTGGCTGTTAGGCTATTCACCTTCGGTTTGTCAATCACGCGCACGGGAGTAGATGTAGCAGCCAGCATGAGCGCGTTCTCCTCTCGTTTTTGGTAGAGGAAAAGGTAAATTTCCTCTTTTAGGAGTTGCTGTCGCTTAATCTGCACAAACTGCCGCTCTTGCGTGGGGACGGTTCGGATACGGGAATTAAACTCCGATCCGCGTTCTTGCAAGCCCTTGCGGGTTATCGTCAGACTCTCACGCACGGAAGCAATGCTGGCGATGATATTTTGACGCATACTCAGCAACTGGTCGTTCAACTGCTCTACAACGGGGTTTTCCTCCGTAGCCGTACGCAAAACACGCATACGTTGCAGAAGCATAGTATTGTACTCACTAATAAACGAGGTAAGGGAGTGATCTTCTATACCTAAGTTGGCAGGCAACAGGCTAAATCGCTTGGTGTCGTCCTGCAAAAAATCCTCAATATAGTTCACCAAATTCAGTTGTGTCTCTACGCGAGCCAACTCTTTCTGGTCTTCCGTGCTTACTTGCAGGAAGAGTTTGGCTTCCTCGGAGAGATCGGTGAGTTGGTTTTGGCTCTTATAGTCAGCCACCGCCTCCTCAGCATCGTTCAACTCATTGGAAATGATAGCCAGACGCTCGTCAATAAAAGCAGCGGTATTGGTCGCCATAATGTTTTTATCGACGACAGAATTGAGGTTATATAGTTCTACTATTTTCGCCAAAAGAGCCACGTCTCGCGTAGGTACATCGCTGATTGTTTTGAGGTCAACGATATTTGACTCTTTTTGCCGCAACGAGATGGTTACCTTCTTTTGATAGGCATCTACCACTGCTTGCTTGTTTCCCGGGTAATAAATACGATAAGTGGATGCTTTCTCGTTCCACGGCTTATTCATCGTGAGGGTAATCTTGCCGGCGCAAGTCTCTATGGGAGCAGATAAATCGTTTACTTTCTTTGTGGAGGAAATAAACCGCCCTATTTGCACTTTTACCTTATATCCGCCGTCGCGTGTCTGCTTCACCTTTACTACAAAGCCTTTCTTTTGTGCTTTCTCGGTAAGCGATATGGTATCCACGCGGAAGGTTGCACACGGGAATTCACCTTTCCAGCGCATACCCTCCTTATAATACGGACTCTGCCACAGGTTGAGTGCATCAATGGCTTGGTACATTAAGTCTCTTGACATCAGCACCTGCACCTCGTCTTCTACTGCGCCATTCACGGATATTCCCAACATATCCAATGCTCCGCTTGCAGCACCGGAAAAGAGTTGGGTATCATTTTTTTGGCGAAGCATAATTGCCGCTTGGCTTTGATATTGCGGGGTCGTTCGCAGATAGTATAACACTCCCAACGCTCCACAAAGCGCCAACCCTATGAGAAACCAATACCAATGTTGGAAACATATAAGAAGTATGCGACGAATATCTATCTCTTGATTATTTGTATTTTGTTCAGAAGCCATTACTATTTTACCATTTGACAATTTACTAATTAACTCTGTATCACTTATCCAGCAGGCGGGGACATCTGCGTACCCTATTATATACCAATAGTCTATTTGGCTGCCTTTACCACAGTAACAATCACAGTAGCGGTGCTTGCCAATGTGGACACCATACTCAACCACAAACTGATGTTCGTACTATTGATAGCCCGTACCTTGTTCGGTGATACATAGATCACATCATTCTGTTGCAAGTAGTAGAACGGCGAAGTAAAGAGTTCATCAGAGTTTAAGTTAAGACGATGGAACTCCAGTTTTCCATTTGTTTCGCGGGTAATCAGTATGTTATCACGTTGTCCGTACACCGACAAATCGCCCGCTGCCCCCAGCGCATCCAGCAGGGTCATACGCCCATTCGGCATCGTATATTGTCCGGGGCGATTTACTTCACCCATCACGGTTACTTTTGCGTTAATCAATCGTACCAACACCATCGGGTCCTTCACCTGCACCGAAAGTTTCTCTTCCAGCAAATCCGCCACTTCAGTAGTCTTCAAGCCCAATACATTCACGCTACCCAAAACAGGAAATTCGATCTTTCCCGTTGCATCCACCGTATAATACTGCTGGCTCGGAGTGGTGGTCAGTTGATCTGTACCGGGATTCGAGAAAACTACCGTTGGCAGATTGTAGGGCACGACAGCCTCCATATCCAATGCGGAAACGGTAATAGCCAACGCATCCCCCGCCTTGATGACAGGGTCTATCTGCGACTCAAATACTTTGTTTACGGAATCTGCCGTGGAACTATCCACTTCTCGAAAATATGTCATTTGCTTTTGCGTCACGCAACTCGCAAATGCAAGAATAGTTAACAATAAGGATGCTAAGCGCCCGATTTGTCTCATACCTATAGGGTTGTATTTTGTAAAAGCGTGCAAAAGTACAACTTTTTTCTTGATTACGCAAACTTTTGTGCAAAAAAGTTGATTTATTTGCTTATTTCCCAAAAAATCACTACCTTTGCAGCCGATTTTTGAGTCCTTTCGCTTTGAAAGAATGGCAATATGTAATCGGGATAATCAGAACACTCAGAATTTTTGGAGTAATCTGATTTACAACGCCCTCTTAATTCATAATTCATAATTCTTAATTCAAGCCATGCTTCCCCAATCCGACTTACAGAATATCAAACAGCGTTTCGGCATTATCGGCAACAGTCCGTTGCTCAACCGCGGCATAGAGATTGCCTTGCAGGTGGCAAAGACCGACCTCAGCGTCCTCGTAACGGGCGAATCGGGTGTCGGCAAAGAGCATTTCCCGAAGATTATCCATGCTTTCTCCGCCCGCAAGCACGGTCCGTATTTCGCCATCAACTGCGGCGCCATCCCCGAAGGCACCATCGACTCCGAACTCTTCGGACACGAAAAAGGTGCCTTCACCGACGCCAAAGCCGAGCGCAAGGGTTACTTCGAGATAGCCGACGGCGGCACACTCTTCCTCGACGAAGTGGGCGAGTTGCCTTTGCAGACGCAGGTGCGCCTGCTCCGCGTCTTGGAGACGGGGGAGTTCATCCGTATGGGTGCCAGCCAAGTGCAGAAGACCAACGTCCGCGTGGTCGCCGCTACCAATCTCAACATGCGCCGCGCCATCGAAGAAGGACGTTTCCGCGAAGACCTCTACTATCGCCTCAACACCGTGGAGATTCGGGTGCCCGCGTTGCGCGACCGCAAAGAGGACATCCCCTTGCTCTTCCGCAAGTTCTCATCCGACTTCTGCAACCGCTACCGAATGCCGCCGCTCATGCTCTCCGAGGAGGCAACGCGCCTGCTCCAATCCTACTATTGGAACGGCAATATCCGCCAACTGAAGAACATCGCCGAGCAGGTCTCCGTCATTGAGATGGACCATCATATATCCGCCGACACTCTCCAACGCTATCTGCCTGATAACGAGCGTCAAAGCGGACTGGTACTCTCCTCCGCAGGCGGCAACGCCAATGCCGGCAAAGACTATGCCCACGAGATAAGTCTGCTCTACAACATGGTCGTTAAGTTGCAGCAGGAAATCTCCGACCTCAAAGCCCAACTGCATACGGCTACGGCCTCTCCCGCCGCCTCTCTGCCGCAGGCATCCCACGCAGAAACGAACCTCGGCGTAAGCCTCAGCCCGCACCCCCACTCTTCCCACTCCAATGCCGAAGAGATACAGGAAGTGGAGGAGATACAAGACGGCTCCCAACCCGCAACGAACTCCCCCGCACCGTTTACGGGGAGGGGGGCAGGGGGCGGGGCACTCAACCCTCAACCCTCAACGCTCAACGCTCAACCATCAAGCCCCAACCTCGAAGAGACGCAGCGCGAGACCATCCTCCGCGTCCTTGCTCAATGCAACGGCAACCGCAAACTCGCTGCCGAGAAGTTAGGTATCTCCGAGCGCACCCTCTACCGCAAAATCAAAGAATACAATCTATAAGATTCGACAAACATCCTCCGCATGCCCATTTTCAAATTTACCAACTTACAAATTTTCAAATTCAGTCCCGAAAATTCGGGGCGTACCCGGTTTTGCATGGCAATTTTCAAATTTTCAAATTTTCAAATTTTCAAATTGACCTTGATACCCCTTTTGCTGCTCTGCCTCTCTTCCTGCGCGGTGAGTATCAAGTTCAACGGAGCCAACATCGACTACTCCACCACCCGAAGTATCTCCATCGCCGACTTCCCCAACAACGCGGCAATGGTCAACCCATCCTTGAGCAACAACCTCTCGGAAGGCATACGCGACCTCTTCCAGCGCCAGACGCGCTTGCAAGTGCTCCGCAAAGGAGGCGACCTTGAACTGGAAGGTGAAATCGTAGGCTACGACATCACCGCCATGGCTATCTCTGCCGACTCCTACGCTTCCGAGACCAAACTCACTATCCGCGTCAAGGTGCACTTCACCAATAACATCCACCCCGAGGAGAGTTTCGACAAGACCTACACCGCTTTCCAGACCTTCGACTCCTCGCAGATGCTCTCCGATGTGCAAGACGAACTCTGCAACACCATGATTACCGAAATCGCCGAAAACATCTACAACGACACCGTCGCCAAATGGTAAGGACTTATTCCTAACATACAAGGTGAGTATATTGTTAAGTATTTATAAAACGGCAAATAGTCAAGTAAATATATGTACGCATTAGTAACCGGCGGCAGTCGCGGCATAGGTCGCGCAGTAGCCCTCCGCCTTGCACAAATGGGCTACCGAGTAGTTATCAACTATATGTCCAACGACGCGGAGGCGGAGAAAACGCTCGCCATGGTGCGCGAGGCGGGCAGCGACGGCGAGTTGCTGAAGTTCGACGTGAGCGACGTGGAGGCGTCGCGCCTCGCGTTGGAGGGTTGGCAGAAAGCGCACCCCGACGACTATATCGAGGTGCTGGTGAACAACGCGGGTATCCGCAAAGACAACCTGCTCGTCTGGATGGAGCCCGAGGACTTCACCCGCGTGCTGACCACCAACCTCTGCTCGTTCTACAACGTTACCCGCCCGCTCATCACCCCGATGATTCGCCACAAGTACGGGCGTATCATCAACATGGCGTCGCTCTCGGGTTTGAAGGGCTTGCCCGGACAGTGCAACTACTCCGCCGCCAAGGGCGGACTCATCGCGGCGACCAAAGCCCTCGCGCAGGAGGTAGGGCGCAAGAACATCACCGTCAACGCCGTGGCTCCTGGGTTTGTAAAGACCGACATGGTCGAAGGGCTGGACGAAGCCGAACTGAAGAAGACCATCCCCATGAACCGTTTCGGCGAGGCGGAAGAAATCGCCGCGCTGGTGGGCTTCCTCGCCTCCAAAGAGGCGGGCTACATCACGGGCGAGTGCATCTCCATCAACGGCGGCTTATACTCCTAAAATACCGAGGAAACAGATGTTTCATAGATGTGCAGTCTCCCTGCCGTCTTTTATGCATATATATCGTCCTGCCTGTAGTTTATTCCGCTTAATCACCCAAGAATCACCCAAGAATCACCCAAGTTTGACGGCTGGCTGTTTCGATGGCAAAGACAAGTGTTTTTTTGCAACGATGGATTGTTGGTTGGAAAAATGCGGCAATCGTGGTTCTGTGCTCTTCCACATAAACGGCAAGAACACATAGCATATCATAATACCAAATAAGTAAAAAGTCGAATATATGGATTGGAACAAAAACAAGATACTGAGTTATCTCAAGCAGTTGGTGTCGCTGGGCGATGCGATGGATGTGCAAGCCGCAGCGGCGAGTATTCGGGAGAATATCCACTTCCGCGGTCCGAACGTGTTCATTCTCTTCTTCGCGATAATCATTGCATCGGTGGGGTTGAACGTGAACTCCATCCCCGTGATTATCGGCGCAATGTTGATTTCGCCGCTGATGGGTCCTATCATCGGCTTCGGCATGGGACTGGGGACGAACGACACGACGCTGGTGAAAGACGCGCTGAAGAACTTGGCGGTGATGGTGGTTATCAGTATCATTGCCTCCACGCTGTATTTCCTTGTCTCTCCGCTGGATATGGACAACCCGACGGAGTTGCTGGCGCGCACCAATCCGACTATCTATGATGTGTTCATCGCCCTATTCGGCGGCTTTGCGGGTATCATGGAAACGAGCCGCAAGGAGCGGGGGACGGTGATGTCGGGTGTGGCGATTGCCACCGCCCTCATGCCACCGCTCTGCACAGTGGGCTACGGCATCGCGAGTTGGAACTGGCACTATGCCTTCGGCGCGCTGTATCTCTTCCTTATCAACAGCATCCTGATAGCGCTGGCGACCTTCCTGACGGTGAAGTACCTGCACTACCCCGTGGTGGAGGAGCAGTCCACGAACGCCAAGCGGCGCGCGTGGTCTATTGCGCTGGTGGTGGTTGTGCTGGTAGTGCCGAGCGTGATGAGCGCCATCTCGGTGGTGCGCGAGAACCAATTTGCGAGCCACGCCAAGGCATTTATTGCTGCGAACAAGACCATCGGGACGAGTTACGTCTATCAGACAGAGGTGAAGCCCTCGCAGGGGCAGATAGAGTTCTTCTTGGCAGGTGAGGCACTGACGGATGCCGACCGCAAGTTGTTCTATGCCGCTGCCTTGAACGCGGGCTTCGACTCCACGGCGATAGTGCTGCACGAGGATGCGCTGACGCGCGATGACAGCGACCTGAGGCAAGACCAGTTGGTGCGCGACCTCTTTGCCTCCAAAGAGGAGCAGATAGCGGCTTATCAGCAGCAGATAACTGAACTCCGCACGCAGTTGGCAGCGGCAGAGGTAACAATTCAGCAGGTGCAGAAGCGCCCCACCCTACCCACGCAGCAACTGACGGAAGAGATAAAAGCCCAATACCCGCAGGTGGCGCAAGTAACGTTGGCGGAAGGTGAACTGCTGGTGAGCACAGACAGCAGCAGCGTGCTGCAGCCCGTAACCATTGTGAGCCTGCAACTACAGCCGAAGAAACGCTTGCAGCAGACGGATAGAGAGAAGATGGAGGAGTGGCTGCGCGTGCGTCTGAAAAGCGAGCACGTGGATTTGATAGTTCGGTAAAAAAAAAAGAAGGATTGTCATCCCGACAACCCAATCTTTTATTAACCTTAAATCTAATACCATGAAAAACACGATGCAAAAGTAGTGCTTTTTTCTGATACTGCCAAATAAAAATGCAGAAAAAATATGTTTTATAGCATATTTTCTGCATTTTGCAAAATATACATAACAAAAGTTGGCACCAAACACTTATTATGGAAACAAAATTGACTCACAAAAGCAATTTAACAATTGGCGAGAATGATACTGCCTTAGCAATAGGTTCGGGTGATATGCCGGTTTGGGGAACACCATCTATGTTAGCATTAATGGAGAATGCAGCTATGCTTTGCGTGCAAAATGAGTTAAAAGAGAGTCAAACTACAGTAGGGGTACATATTGAGAGTAGTCATTTGCGTCCTTCTCCTATAGGGGCAAATGTCTATGCCGTGGCAGAACTGACATCTGTGGAGGGACGAAAATTGCATTTTCACGTGGCTGCTTACCAGCAAACCGCCGATGGAGACATCATACTCGGAGAGGGAACACACCTACGTGTTATCGTAGACAGAGGGAAATTCCTAAAAAGATAAAGTACAGTACAAAGGGCTAAAGATTACATAGTCTGACACAATAAGCATTTGTGTTCTTATACCCTTTTCTGATAATGGTAGTCAGAGTAATCTTTTTCGGATGAACCATCAAGACGAGGATGCTTGCGGAAACGAGTAGTGAACTGCCGCCAACGATGATGAAACTCGCTTGATTCATTGTCGCTCACGTGTCGCCACCAAAGCAGCAATAACCAACCGAACAACATGCCGCCGAGGTGGGCGAAATGTGCCACATGGTCGCCTGCACCCACTACACTGCCCAAGCCGGCAAAGAGTTCGATAGCCGCATAGATAATCACAAACACTCGCGCACGGATGGGAATAGGCACAAACATGATAAACAGCGGCACATTCGGGAACAACCAGCCGAACGCAAACAGGATGCCAAACACCGCACCCGACGCGCCGATGGTAACCAACGGATTGATATAGTACGCCGCTTGCGCCGCTGCCATCGTGCTGAGCATCGGCTGGTACATTATCGCCCATACAGCCTCCTGCACCAAGCCCGCACCCACGCCACAGACGAGATAGTAGGTTAGGAAGCGTTTCCACCCCCACTCGCGCTCCAACACCGGCGCGAACATCAGCACCGCGAACATATTGCAGAAGATATGTCCAAGGTCGGCGTGGAGGAACATATACGTGAGAGGTTGCCAGATATGGAACTGCTGCGCAGTGAAATAGTGCAGTCCGCAAACGTCTGACAAGTGTATGCCGGCGCGGCGAAGCACCATGTCCAACAAGAAAACGATGATATTTGCCCAAAGAATAGAGCGGGTAACAATAGGAAGATTACGCATGTTTTTTGACTAATTACTATTTGACCATTGTATAGCACACTTTATAAATTCAAATAATCTCTTAAAGAAATTAGAGACATTGAAAAGTATAATAAATATCCTTAATTCGATGCAAAGGTAATGTTTTTTTTTGAGATATACAAATTATCCGATATTTTTTGGAAATATGTATAACCATTTGTAGAAAGTAATTCTATTTGAGTTATATTGTATTACTCCAAAATATTTCGGAGAATTGAAATAAGAAGAAACAACATCTGCCTATTTTGATGCATCCATATAGGGGCATATAAACAAAAGAGACTGTCTAACAAGTCAGGTTAGGCAGTCTCTTTTATATTATACAATTCCCTATCATACAACTGCAATCTATGATAATTGTCCTTTTTTCGCATAACCATACCCGATCAGCCACTTTTATCAGTAGCCGGTTTTATCGGAACATTATCGGAACATTATCGTAACATTATCGTAACATAAAGCGGTCTGTAACGTGCCTTCTGCCCTTCTATAAAAATTGTCCAAAACACGTATAAGCCTTTCTCCTCTCCTACCTATCGCCACAAAAAAGACTGCCTAACTCGACTTGTTAGACAGCCTCTTTAATACCTCCATACCATGTCAAGAGACAAAGGATTTCCTTCCCCCCTTATCCAACGTACATCTTTTGCAAAATCAGCTCCTTGCTAAAGGAATTAGCAGCGGGAGAGGACGGCTTGCAGCCAGCGGTAGCAACGGTCGGTGGACGAGAGCGAGAGACGCTCCTGCGGCGAGTGGACACCGTACATCTGCGGGCCTATGCTGACCATGTCGAGGAAGGGGTATTTCTCCAAGAACAGTCCGCACTCCAGCCCCGCGTGGATGGCCAACACCTGCGGCTCCTTGCCGAAGAGGTCGGTGTACGCCTGTTTGGTGATTTCCAGCAGCGGCGAATGGATGTTCGGTGCCCAGCCCGGGTAGCCGTCGCCGTGGGTTACCTCGTCGCATGCCATCGCGAGCGCGTACTCCACCTCGCGCTTTATCCAGTGCTTCGACGCCTCCACGGACGAGCGCTGGCTGGTGTTGACCTCGATATAGCCGTCTTTCATCTTCACGCTGGCGAGGTTGGTGCTGGTCTCCACCAGCCCGGGCATGTCTTTGCTCATGGCAATCATGCCGTGCGGGCAAGCGGCGAGCGCCATGATGAGTCGGTGCGCCTGCGCCTCGGGGATGACGGTGGCGGGCATGGCGCAGGACTCCAAGTCGAGGCGCATGTCTTTCTCCACGTCTTGGTACGCTTGCTCCGCCTCGGCGGTGTAGATGTTCCAGTCTATGCGCAGTTGCTCCTTGTACGCCATGGGCACGCAGACGGTCGCCTCCGCCTCGCGGGCGATGGCGTTGCGCAGGTTACCGCCTTGGATAGCAGCCAGTTGCAGCGGCGTGCGGGTGAGCAGGCGTTGCAGGAAGCCGACCAGCACTTTGTTGGCATTGGCGCGCCCCTTGTTGATGTCGTCGCCGGAGTGCCCGCCCATGAGTCCGCTGACGCTCAGTCGCGCGGGGAACCACTGCGCCGAGTCGCCGAGGGCTTGCGGCGTGTAGTGCATCTTCGCCAGCGTGTCGATACCGCCGGCGCAACCGATGAAGATTTGCCCGTCGTCCTCGGAGTCGAGGTTGATGAGGCGGGTGCCGCGCAGGTAGCCGTCTTGCAGTTTCATCGCGCCGGTGAGCCCCGTCTCCTCATCCACGGTGAAGAGGCACTCGATGGCGGGGTGCGGCAGGTCGGGGTCGGTGATGGCAGCGAGCGCCATGGCGATACCGATACCGTTGTCCGCGCCGAGGGTGGTGCCGCGCGCTTTCAGCCAGTCGCCGTCCACGTAGGTCTCGATGGGGTCGGTCAGGAAGTCGTGGACGGTGTCGCTGTTCTTCTCGCACACCATGTCCATGTGGGCTTGCAGGATGACCGCGGGGTGGTCTTCGTAGCCAGCCGTGGCGGGCACGCGCAGGATGACGTTCATCGCCTCGTCGGCGACACACTCGATATGGTGCTCGCGCGCGAAGGCTTGCAGCCATTGTGAGATACGCTCCTCGTGCTTCGACGGACGAGGAATCTGACAAATCTGAGAGAAAATTTCCAGTACTTGCATGATAACTAATTATGAATTAAGAATTAAGAATTATGAGTGCCCATGCTCTGATTTAATTATGAATTATGAATTATGAGTGCCTATGCTCTGAATAGTTGGCATACGATGCCCTCTTAATTCTTAATTCATAATTCTTAATTTATTTATCGGGCAGGCTTGTTGGCAGACGAGGCAGCGGTGGGTGGTGTAGGCGATGCAGCGGGTGGCGTCCCAGACGGGGTTGCGCAGGGCACCCGTGGGGCAGGCTTCCTCGCAGAGATGGCAGTCGGCGCAGGGGGTGTCGGCAAAGCGAGATGGAGTGTTGGTAGTTATTCTAGAACTACTAGAATTTCTAGTTTTTCTAGAAAACCTAGGGTTCCTATCCTCTGTATCCTCTATCGGTCTGTCTATCACTATCTCCCCCAAGTGCACCATGCTGCCGAGGGTATGGTGGAAGAACTGGTGGTTGCGGCCGATGAAGCCGAGCCCCGCCTTCACCGCCCAACGGCGCTCCAAGAACGGCGCCGAGTCACAGAAGAGATGCTGAGGGAGAGAGGGAATAGTAGCAGAGGGGACAGAAGGAGCAGAAGGAGTAGCAGGGGCGGCGGATGTGGTAGGGCTGTTTTGTAGGCGGGCGTCCAGTTCATAGAGCATGGACTTGATGGTGCGGTGGTAGTCGCGGCGGCACTTGTCGTAGCGGAGCACGCAGACCACTACCGCCGTGGCGCCGGGCACCAGTTCGCGCGGGTCGTAGCGCTTCTCGCGGTTGCGCTCGAGGTACGACATGTTGCCGTGCAAGCCCTGCGCCACCCATTGCTCCATGAACGCCGCGTCATCGTCCAGCCGCTCGGCAAGCGCCACGCCGCAGTCGTCGAAACCGACCGCTAACGCCTGCTGCCGTATCCACTGAGCACTAATCACTTCGCTTTAATTATGAATTAAGAATTAAGAATTATGAGTGCCCATGCTCTGAATAATTGGAATACAATGCCCTCTTAATTCATAATTCATAATTCTTAATTAAAAAACTATCCTACCAGTACGTCGTGGAGCACCTTGACGAGGTTGCCGAACATGAGTTGGCAGGCGATGGCTAACACAATGATTCCGAAGAACTTACGGAGCACGTAGATAGCATTCTTGCCCACGTATTTCATCAGCCAGCGTGTGCCTGCCAGCACGCCAAAGAGCACCACCATGCAGAGCAGTACTGCTACCATCAGGTTGATGGTATCATACTGTGCGGTCATAGAGATAAGCGCGGTGAAGGCACCCGGACCTGCGTACATAGGGAATGCCAACGGGATGATATTACCCGACCCCTCCACATCGGTCTTGAAGATAACGATGTCGAGAATCATCTCCAGCGCCATCAAGAAGATGATGAAGCCGCCGGCGATGGCGAAATACTCAATCTTGATGCCGAAGAGTTTCAAGCACCATTCCCCTAAGATAAGGAAGACGATTAGGATTATCATCGAGACAAGGCAAACAATCCACGGGTTGATTTTCGTCCCGTTCTTCTCTAAGTTGATGGTAATGGGCATGTTCCCCAAGGGGTCGATGATGGCAATGAGGAAAACAAACGCCGGCAGTACCTGCCAGATGTCGAAACTGCTAAAAAATTCTGCTAACATAGTCCGAAAGGAATTATGAATTATGAATTAAAAATTATGAGTGCTCATGCTCTGACCACTAACCACTTGCCACTGACCACTAATTTCGCTGCAAAGATACGCTTTTTTGGGCAAATATACAAATTTCTTATGAATAATTTGTGTATTTCATATTTTTTTCGTACCTTTGCACGCTGATTTTTGAATCAAGCAATCGTAATTCGTAAATTGTAAATCGTAATTCGTAAATAACAAAGATGATTAACTCTCAAGACGTAAAGAACGGCGTATGTATCCGCATGGATGGGCGCTTGTATTTTGTGATTGAGTTCTTGCACGTGAAGCCGGGCAAGGGCAATACCATCATGCGTGTGAAATTCAAAGATGTAGTGGACGGTCGTGTGATTGAGCGCCGCTTCAACATTGGTGAGAAACTGGAAGATGTGCGCGTGGAGCGTCGTCCGTACCAATACCTGTACAAGGAGGGTGAGGACTATATCTTCATGAACCAAGAGACCTACGAGCAAGTGCCTATCGCACACGATTTGATTACAGGTGTGGACTTCCTGAAAGAGGGCTTTGTAGTAGATGTAGTGTCTGACGCATCGACCGACACCATCCTCTTTGCCGAGTTGCCCGCTAAGGTGGAGTTGGCTATCTCCTACACCGAGCCGGGCCTGCGCGGCGATACCGCTACCAACACCCTGAAGCCCGCTACCTTGGAGACCGGCGCAGAGATTCGCGTGCCTCTCTTCATCAACGAGGGCGAGATTGTGCGCGTTGATACCCGCGACGGTTCCTACTGCGAGCGAGTACGGTAAGCGACCGCTACGCTGAAGGACCGCTCACTGCGTTCGCTGAAAGATAAAGGATAAAAGACTGATTAGTTTCGACTATATGAGGCTAATCAGTCTTTTTTTATTGTTTTTCATTTAAGAAAGTAATCGGTCTTTCATCCTTTATCCTTTATCCTTCATCCTTTATCCTCTACCAGACCATTTCTATTTGCTCGGCGCGGAGGTCGTCAAGCGGGGCGGAGCGGAACTTCACCTTGCGGAAGTCGATATGCTCGAGGTCAAGACAACGGACGCGGCTGTTGTACATCGTGCGGTAGTAGATACGCTTGCCGTGCAGGTCGGTGGCGATGGTCCACTGCGTAGCGCTCGGGATGTCGGGCACTGTCTCGCCCTCGCCAAACTGAATGCCGATGGGGATGTCGAAGTTGTTGAGGATATGAAACGCCTGCATCACGGTCTCGGTCGCTGTGGGGAGCGTGGGGGCAGTTGCTTGGAAGAACGCAGCGCGGACGAAGCGTGAGGGCGGGGTCATGTCGCCCGGGAGCCCGTGCAGCCCGCCTCCGCCACCGAAGGCTTGCAGCGACAACTCACCCACCTGCGCCCGCGGGATGGCACCTGCACGCAGGTTGATGTAGTTGTTCAGATTCGTCAAGTGCCAATCGAAAGACGGGGAGTTGGTCAGCACGCCGAGGGTGTTTTCGTAGAAACGCACCTGCCCGCCGATGACCTCCACCACCACCTGCTTGCCCGTTCGGTCTGCCATGCGCCAGTGCACCGTGGAGCCGCGTGGGTCGGTGGCTACGATACGGACACGTTGCAGAGTCGAGACCGCCTCGTCCACGCTTGCGCAACGGCTCAGCAACCACGGCACCAACTGCATGTCGCTGATACTCTCGTCCACGAGCGTGCTGTCGAAAGGCTCATACTCGCCGTAGTTGGGGAAGTAGAACAAGCCTGCGGCGAAGCCTGCCTCGTTCATGCCGTCCACCACAAACTCATCGCGCTCCACCGCCAAGCCCACATAGCCGTATTTGGCGGTGAAGCGCATGCCGTCTTTCTGCCCGCTCGGGGTGTAGGACTGCTGGCGATAGCCGCGCGGCACCACCACATAGCGGCTGTTGAGGTCGCTGCCTGCCCACTCGATGGTGCGGGCGATGACGGGCGAGCCGTCTGCTGCGCGCAAAGAGATACCTGTGCAAGCCTCCGCAGGCTGCACTAACCAAACCATACCAATGGTTAATGTACAAAAAAGGAAAAACTTTTTCATAGTTGTAAGAAGGTTAAGGTGAAACAAAAAGAAAACAAGTAGCGAAAAAAAGACTATTCGCTACCTGTTTTGCTACAAATAATGTGCCAAATTAGACCACTACATTGTTAGATGTTAGACCGTTTCACTGTTAGACCGCTTTGCTGTTAGATGTTATGCATTCTAACCTCTAACAGCGCGAAGCGCGGTCAAACTTCAAACATCTAACAGCGCGAAGCGCGGTCAAACTTCAAACATCTAACAGCGCAAAGCGCGGTCAAACTTCAAACATCTAACAGCGCAAAGCGCGGTCAAACTTCAAACATCTAACAGCGCAAAGCGCGGTCTTACACCAACTCTTTCCGCAGGGCTTCTACCATCTCGGTGTATTCGGCATCGGAGAGATAGACTTTGCCCGGGTTCATTTGGAAAGTGCCGCCGTAGTCAGGACCGTCCACGTATTTGGGCGCGAGGTGGAAATGAAGGTGCGACAACTTGTCGGAGTAAGCACCGTAGTTGATTTTCTCGGGATGGAAGAGTTTCTGCATGGCGCGGGTAACCTGCGCCACATCTGCCATGAAGGCATTGCGCTCTTCGTCGCTCAATTCGTTGAGGTCGTTCACGTGCTTGTCGTAAGCCACGAGGCAACGACCATGGTAGGTCTGCTCCTTGAAGAGGAACGCACGGGAGACGCGCAGGTGCGCAATCTCAATCATCAGGTCTTTGAGCGTCTGATTGTTTTGGCAATACAGACAATCTTTCGGGTCGGAATACATGGGGAATTATGAATTATGAATTATGAATTATGAGGGCATTGTGTATGAAACACCAAGTTTAGGGTTTATCAACGCCGGCGATGACGGCATTGCGGACGGCGGCTATGGCATCATCGGGTTCTGGGTACTGCTTGAGGTCGATGGGTTCTCCTACATGCAGGTGGATGGGATGCCATGTAACGAACTTCGCTTTGCGGTTCATCGCCTCGTAGCAGCCGGAGAGGGAGATAGGTATCACGGGCAGCCCGAGGTCAATGGCTATCTGGAAAGCGCCGCGCTTGAAGCGTCCCACCTGTCCGTCCTTAGAGCGTGTCCCTTCGGGGAATATCACCGTGCACACGCCGTCCACCAACTGCTTCTCTATCGCTTGCAGGCTGCGGAAGGAGGAGCGGGCGTTGGTGCGCTCTACAAAGATATGCCCCGCGCATTTGCACGCCGTGCCCACGAAGGGAATCTTGCGTATCTCCGCCTTCATCAACCATTTATAAACCACGGGCAGATAGCCGTATATCGCCCACACATCGAGCATGGATTGGTGGTTGCTGACAAAGACATACGACTGCCCTTTTTGGATATGCTCTAATCCTGTAACCTTCACGGGCAGGAAGAGCAACCAAAAGAACGACCGCGACCAAAACATCTGCTCCAGATGCACAAACCGCGCATTCTTCCACGGCGAGCAGACGATGGTGAACAGGGCTGTGAAGATAGTGAGCACAATCAATAGCGGCAATGCTATCAGATACTGGTACAAAATGTAAAAATATTTCATAAAATTAGATGTTAGACCGCTTCGCTGTTAGACCGCTTCGCTGTTAGACCGCTTCGCTGTTTGACTTCTATCCCGACCTGTCGGGACTAACCTCTAACAGCGTAAAGCGCGGTCTGACAGTCGCAAGACGGTCTTTATCTTATCGAACTAAATCCTCGGTACAATGCGCAGATACGGCGGATTTCTTCCCACGTGTCTTCCGATAGTTTAGTGCCGATAATCTCTACTACACGCCCTGCAGCGATGGTGCCTATCTCGCCGCACTTGCGCAGGTCGAAGCCGTTGCTCAGCGCGTGGAGGAATCCGCCTGCGTAGAGGTCGCCTGCGCCGGTGGAGTCGGTGCAGTTGGTAGTGATGGCACCGATGTGGTAGCGTTGCGAGCCTTGCTGCACATACGACCCGCGCTTGCCTACTTTCACTACCGCTATATCGCATTGCTCGGCAATCTTCGCGGCGGACTCTTCGGGGTTGAGGTGCGTGTAGGCAAATGACTCATCCTCGTTGGCAAACACGATGTCCACGTATTGGCGTATCAACTCTTTGAGGAAGAGGTGGTTCTCGTTCACCACGTTGTAACTCGCCAAGTCCAACGACACCGTGCACCCCGACTCTTTCGCCATGCGTATCGCCTTGGCTATCAAGTCGTGGTTCTGCACCAAGTAACCTTCAATATGGAAAATGTCGTAGCCGATAAAGGCTTCTTTCTGAATGTCCTCGGGCTGCATCTCCGCAGCGGCGCCGAGATAGGTGGCAAAGGTGCGCTCGCCATCGGGGGTGATGAGTACGATACTGCAACCCGACATCTCCTGCTGCGAGGTGAGCAACATGGGCTTGACATTGTTTTTCAGCATATCTTCGCGGTAGAAGTCGCCCACTTCGTCATTGCCTATCTTGCCGATGAATGCTGCTTTGCCGCCGAGGGATGCAATGGTGCTGATGGCGTTGCATGCGCTACCGCCTGCCACGAGACGTTTTCTGACCGATGCAAAACGCTGCTGAATGTCCGCAGCCTCCTGCTTGCTGATTAGGTTCATGCTCCCTTTCGGATAGCCCAACTCTCGCAAATCGCCTTCCGACACTTGCAGCAGCATATCCGTCAGCGCATTGCCTAAACCGAGTACTTTTTTCACGATGCCTGTGTTTTGATTGTAGTGTTTGTTTTTCGTGTGCAAAGATACGCATAATCTATGACATAGGCAAAAAAAAATGACTTTTGCACCCATAATACTTGTTTTTTCTGCTCTATTTGCTTCTATCGGATATCCGAAAAACGCTTTTTTGCACTTTTCTGCACTTTTTTTGCAGAAAAATTTGGTCATATCAAAAAAAAGCAGTACCTTTGCACTCGCTTTTGAGAAAAGTACGCTTCCTTAGCTCAGTCGGTTAGAGCATCTGACTGTTAATCAGGGGGTCCAAGGTTCAAGTCCTTGAGGGAGCGCAAAAACTTAATTTGTTGATAATGAATAGGTTATATACTAAAAAGGTATATGACTTATTCTTGTTTTTGTGTAGTTTTTTACAAAAATAAGCCGTATAACCAGAAGAAAAGGCGATTTGAATAGTGTTTGATACCTATTTCACACCTATTAGTTAAACGAAAAACTTTGCACAAACTTTGCACAAAATCATCAACTATGGCTAAACTATCATTTTTTGCTGACAACAGGAGACCTGACAAGTACGGAAATCTACCTATTAGGCTTCTGCTTTCAAACGGGACGAGCACAACAACCATAAGTACGGGTATATCTACTTCTCAAAAATACTTTATAGGAGAGCCAACGCAAGTACTTATGAGAACGGCACCACAATCGCAGGAATACAATAGGATACTGTACAACCTATATGCGAGGTACTTCAATACTATCATCGAACTTGAACATAATAACTGCATACGATACATGACGGCAGCAGAAATAAGAAAATATGCTGAGGAGGACAAGATGTATCGTATGGGGCATAGCGGATATACCGACTTCATTTCTTTCTTCAAAGAGTACGGAGAAGGCAGGAATACAGAAAATACTCGCAGAGGATATACCTACGCAGCATCCATATTGTATGAATACTGTAAAGCAAGGCATATAAGAGAATTACGGTTCAGTGATGTAAACTATTCCATGCTAACCGACTTTGCACGGTGGATTCGCTCAACAGGGCGTGGAGAAAACACGCGACATATATTGGAGAGTTACGTTAGAGCAGCATATAAAGACGCAGAAAAGAGGCATATCATCAGCCGTGAAAACGACCCATACTTCGACTACTCTATTGCGCCAGTCCCACAAAAAGATATAGATATACTTACGGCTGAAGAAGTTTACAGACTTGCTAATGCGCGGTTTGATACAAAAGGCAAGGAACTTGCTCGCGATGTATCAATGATGTCGTTTTATATGTGCGGAGTAAACTTGCTTGATATGTATGAGATGTCATCTCCGTCAAACGGTGAGGTGGTGTATATCCGGCACAAGACGGAGGGAAAAAGCCTGAGACCCGTACATATACGTATAGAGAGTGAACTACAATCGCTTATTGACAAGTACAAAGGAGGAGAGCATTTATTCTATTTCAAAGAGACATATTCAAAATACGATACATTCAAAAGACGGGTAGGGAAAACTCTTAATGAAATAAGCACGGAATTGGGTACCGAATACACAATGGCAAAGATACGGCGCACATGGTCAAGTATTGCAGGAATGCTCGAAGTCAGCGACCGAGTTATTGACAAAAGTATGGGGCACATGGATAAATCTGTTAAAGATAGGCATTATGAGCATTATGATTGGAATAGGACTGCTCGTGCAAACAGGATGGTCATTGACTATGTGCTAAAACAACATAAATAGGTTAGTTTAGAAATGATAAACCCTGCTTCACAGCAGGGAGTTGTCCCAAACAATGGCTAAAAGATATTATGCTATATAATTGATTAGTATTGTCTGAAACTGCTCAAAAGAGCGGCATACTGCGCATTGGTAGCCCTCATTGCGGAGTTTTATCATCATCTCGCTCTGTTCATCGCGCACTACACCTTTCTTTCCTGCTTTCATTTCGATAAACAACCCGTGATAGTCTTTTCGTGCGAGTGCTACGAATATATCCGGCACACCTTTTAGCATACCTTCAGCAACGAGTTTTCTCCCCTGCTTATACCCACACCACGCGCCGTTAGGTATGGCAAATATAGTGAGTTTTGGGAACTGCATACGCGCCCATTGTACACAAGCCGTTTGCAGGTTATGTTCACGCTGCATTGGTCGCTTGCGCACTTTATAGACAGCCTTTCCGTCTATGATTGATAATGCTTCTTCTATGCTCATTTCACTAAAATAATCATTCTTACTAAAGCTTTGTACGGAAGACGGGACTCGAACCCGCGATGTGTGAAATTTATCACTCCTTGCACTGGTCATCAAGGAACACTCTGCCTCTTGTGTGTACTTCCCTATATATACCAACCACGCAAACCATTTATGGGATTGTTCGTGGTCTGCATGGTTGATTCATGTACTATTGTACTTTCTATCAGTATAATAGATTAACAGACTCCGCCCTTGCCTTTGGGTTTCTTCTTGCTTCCACATGCCATAGTAAACACCTCCTTTCGTTGCTTTGTGTAAACTCCTC
>JBJECI010000065.1:0-46575 GCA_051870915.1 Paludibacteraceae bacterium | reverse complement strand
TTTAGAATGAACATGATTTTCTCTTAATCAACACAGGTTTTTACTGGTGAGCCGTGTTTACGGCTCATAGGTTTTTGTTTGCTTATCATCTCGTATCTTCTCCGTAAACCACACCCATAGCGCGAAGAGCATGATATAGAATAAGTACTTGAACAAGTACTCGTGAAGAAAGGTAAACCACGTAGGATGGAACTCAATGAACAGCGCGATGGCGGCTATGCGTGCGATATTGAAAAGGTAGATGCAGAGCCAGCCGAAAGGAATGAACCACGTCTTATGCCGCCATCCGCCCGGCGTGGTCAGCAGCAGGCAGAGCCAGATGAACGACTGCTTCAGCGCCGTGCAACTCCACACAATGCTCACCGCATTGCCCGTAGCAAAACGGATGACATGGTCATCGGGCATATATGCCGTATCGCGAAAAAGCGAAACCACGGCATATACCATCGCCGCGATATGCTTCGCCATCACCTCAAACGGCGCTGAGATGTCCCAATGCAGCCACAGCAAGACCAATGTATCTCCCTCATCGCCCGTAACCGACCATTTCCACGCATAGTTGGCTACGAGCAATGTTACCACGAAGATAAGTATGTCCTTATATTCGCGTCTTGGCATAGGGCACTAAGTCGATGGGGCAGAAGTCGCCGTCTAAATACTTGAAATAGCCTGCTTGGCAGACCATGGCGGCATTGTCGGTGGTGAAAGAGAAGGGCGGGATAAACACCTTCCAGCCATATCGCTTGCCGTAGTCTATGAAGGCTTGCCGCAACGCGCTGTTCGCGCTTACGCCGCCGGCTACCGCTACTTGGTTAATCTTCAAGTCGCGCGCCGCTTTCTTCAGTTTCTGCATCAGTATATCCACCACCGTCTGCTGCAAGGCGGCGCAGAAGTCCTCTTTCAGGTGCGGCACCTGCTCGGCGAGGGCATCCACCGTCTCTAATCCCCTTTCGCGGAGCATGTCGCGCAGGGTGTAGAGAAACGAAGTTTTCAAGCCCGAGAAGGAGTAGTCGTAGCCCGCGATGTTCGGTTTGGCAAAATGGAAAGCCTCGGGATTTCCCTCTTTGGCGAGACGGTCTATCCACGGTCCTCCCGGGTAGGGCAATCCCAATACCTTGGCACATTTATCAAACGCTTCGCCCGCCGCATCATCGATGGTCTGCCCGATGATCTGCATATCGTTGTAGGCTTTCACCAGCACTATCTGGCTGTTGCCTCCGCTCACCAGCAGGCAGAGGACGGGAAACTCGGGCAAAGGGTTCGTCGATTCGGGGGTGCGCACGAAATGCGCCAGCACGTGTCCTTGCAGGTGATTAACCTCTATCAAGGGAATACCCAGCGAGAGGGCGAGCCCTTTGGCAAAAGAAGTGCCTACCAGCAGGCTGCCGAGCAGCCCCGGACCGCGCGTGAAAGCAATGGCGGACAAATCGCTCTTCTCTACTCCCGCCCGCTTGAGCGCAGTATCTACCACGGGGAGGATATTTTGCTGATGGGCGCGGCTCGCCAACTCCGGCACTACACCGCCGAACTCTTCATGCACTTTCTGCCCCGCTATCACATTGCTCAGCAACACCCCATCGCGGATAACCGCCGCGGAGGTGTCATCGCAACTCGATTCTATGGCTAAGATGGTAATCATAATTCTTTTAGACCGTTTCACTGTTAGAGGTTAGACCGCTTCGCTGTTTGACCGCTTCGCTGTTAGAAACTATGCAGTCTAACTTCTAACAGCGCGAAGCGCGGTCAAACTTCTAACTTCTAACAGTGCGATGCGCGGTCTTTTACGTAAAACAGCGGCAAAGTTACTGCTTTTTTTGGATATATGAAAAAAAAGTTGTAATTTTGCGCCGAATTTTAAGATTTCGACATGCATTTCTATTTCTTTTTGCTATATATAGCGGCTTTCTTTGGTCATCGCAAGGCGCGCTTGCTGGTGCGAGGGCAGCGAGAAACCGTCCGCATATTAAAGAACTCCCCAAAAGAAAAGTTAGATAAATGGCGCGGCTGTGTGTGGGTACACGCAGCCTCGGTAGGCGAGTTTGAGCAAGCAAGACCTATCATTGAGCGTCTGCGGGCGGAGAACCCTTGCGAGAAGATTGTGCTCACCTTCTTCTCCCCGTCCGGCTACGAGATGCGCAAGCATTACGACAAGGTGGACACCGTGCTCTATCTGCCTTTCGCTACGCGCCGCAATGCCCGCCTTTTCATCAGCACCCTACAGCCAAAGAAAGCCGTCTTCGTAAAGTACGAGTTTTGGCCCGCTTATCTGAGCGAACTGAAAAAACAGGCAGTGCCTGCATTCAGCATCTCCGCCATCTTCCGCCCCAAACAGTTGTTTTTCCTTCCGTGGGGGAAGCCTTACCTTCGGTTGCTCCATTGCTTCACGCATATCTATGTGCAAGACCAAGCCTCGCTTGCGCTCTTGCAGGCGCATGGCATCAGCCGTTGTAGCGTGGCTGGCGATACACGCTTCGACCGCGTGAATCAGTTGGCTACACTCCCCTCCGATATATCAGAAGGAGTATCCATGGATGATAAGCAACACCTGCTTATCGCCGGCAGCACATGGCAGCAGGACGAGCAACTGCTGGCGCGCTATATCGACACCCATCCCGACATCCGTCTGCTGCTCGTTCCCCACGAGATCACCGATAGCCACCTGCACCAAATCTTCCAGTTCTTCCACGGACGCTATATGCGATTGAGCGAGTTAACGTTCAACTCGCAACCCTCAACTCTCAACCCTCAACCCTCAACCCTCCCCGCTCCCCGCGTCATCGTGGTGGATAAGATGGGGCTGCTGTCGAAGTTGTATCGCTACGGTGCGGTGGCGTATATCGGTGGAGGCTTTGGTGCCGGCATCCACAACACCATCGAGGCGGCGGTGTATGGCATGCCGGTGGTGTTCGGACCTAAATACCAGCACTTCCGCGAGGCGAAAGCCCTCATCGCTGCCGGCGCGGGATTCTCCATCAGCAACTACAAGCAGTTGGAACATGCGCTGGATAACGCCTTTGCCCACGCCGATGAACTCGGGCAGAAAGCACGAACATATGTTGAGTCCGAGCTCGGCGCCACCGACAAAATCTACAGAGAACTATTTTCTGTATGATTAAAGACCGCTCGCTTTGCTCGCTAAAAGATAAAGGATAAAAGACGAAATAGTCCCGACTTTGAAATCTCAAGAGCGAAAGAAATTTGTCTTTCATCCTTCATCTTTTATCCAAAATAAAACTATGCAATGATATACATGTTGACCCATCCATTCACAATTGAGTTATGTCGCCCCTTCGGGGCTCACTTTGAGGGAGTGTACGCCTATTCGTAGGGTTTCGCCCTACGCTAATTTATGTCGCCCCTTCGGGGCTTTTCGCCTAATAAATAATTTGGGTCAATTCGTATATCATTACCTAAAACTATTTAGTCTTTCATCCTTAATCCTTTATCCTACAATGGCTTCTATTCCAAAAGGTACGCGCGATTTCTCCACGGTGGAGATGGCTCGGCGCAATTATATCTTCAGCACCATCAAATCGGTGTTCTCGCTCTATGGCTTTCAGCAGATAGAGACTCCCGCGATGGAGAATATCTCCACGCTGATGGGCAAGTACGGCGAGGAAGGCGACAAACTGCTCTTCCGTATTCAAAACTCCGGCGAGAAGGCAAACACGCCTCCCGAGAAGGGTTTAAGATATGACTTGACCGTGCCCTTCGCGCGCTATGTGGTACAACACCGTGAGGAGATACAGTTCCCCTTCAAGCGTTTCCAGATTCAGCCTGTATGGCGGGCTGACCGTCCGCAGAAAGGGCGCTACCGTGAGTTCTACCAATGTGATGTGGACGTGATTGGTACCCAGTCGCTCACTTGTGAATGGGAACTCATACAGATAGTGCAAGAGGTCTATCGCCGTCTCGGCATCCGCGTGCGCCTGCATATCAACAACCGCAAGATTCTCGCCGGTATAGCAGAGGTCATCGGGCAGCCTGACAAACTGATTGACATCACCGTAGCGATTGACAAGTTGGACAAGATAGGCTTGGACAATGTGAATAAAGAACTGCTTGAGCGCGGGCTCACGCCCGAAGCGGTGGAGAAGATACAGCCTATCATGCAGTTGAGCGGTAGCAATACCGAGAAACTCGACCAACTATCGGCTATCCTCCAAGACTCGGAGGTAGGCACGGCGGGTATCAACGAATTGCGCACGCTCTTTGACTTGTGTGCGCTCAACGCTCAACCAACCATTGATGGCGTGGTGCGGCCTGGAGACCGCACCTCCATGAATACTCAGCCCTCCACCCCTGAGTTCGAACTTGCCTTAGACCTCACCCTTGCGCGCGGACTGAATTACTACACCGGTGCTATCTTCGAGGTGAAAGCCCTCGACGCGCAGATAGGCTCTATCACGGGCGGCGGACGCTACGACAACCTGACGGGTATCTTCGGCATGCCGAATGTGTCGGGCGTAGGTATCTCTTTCGGCGCTGACCGTATCTACGATGTGCTGACCGAACTCAACCTCTTCCCTGCTGAGTTGGGCACCGGTACGCAGTTGCTCTTCGCCACGTTTGGGGAAGCAGAGTTGCGCTATGCCCTCCGTTGGGCGACAGCACTGCGGCAGGAGGGATTCCGTGTGGAGGTCTATCCCGAGCCTGCCAAAATGAAGAAACAGATGGGCTATGCCGATGCCAAACAGATACCGTGGGTGGCTATCGTAGGAGGCAACGAGATGGAAAGCCAAACTGTCATGCTCAAGAACATGACCACGGGTGAACAACAGCCCCTTACATTGCAAAAAGTAATTGATTGCCTTAAAAAATGAGCGTTCTTTGGGAGCAAAACGGCAAACAAACCTCAATAGGAGTTAAAAGTGTATAAATTTGTAAGGTTTTGGCTTTATATGAACGTTTGTTCAGAGAATAATCAGTATCTTTGCAAATGAATTTAGCTTAACAATTGGATTTGGTTTTTATTGGTTAGCATTCTTGAGGCGGTTTTGTGTTTTCATACTGAGATGTTTTTTCCGCCTCGGCTGACAAAGCAAGGCGCTGTCGTGAGACAGCGCCTTGTTCTTTATAAAATAAGATTTAAGAGCAGAAACTTCCTTTCTACATGGACAGATGTCCTTTGCCCGAGCATTCGGGGCAGTAGCCTGTGAAATGGTAGTCCGATTGGCAAACCTCATAGCCAAACGGCAACTGCATCACATCTTCTTTCTTCATGGGGATATCCTCTATCTTTCCGCAGTTCAAGCAGCGGAAATGGGCATGGCGCGTGGTGTATATATCATATCGGGTGGCTCCATCGCCGATCTGCAGGGTCAGGATGGCTTTTTGGGCAGAAAGGGATTTTAAGGTATTAAATACCGTGGCGCGCGACACTCCGGCATTCATTTTGCATAAGCCTTCATAGATACCTTCCGCCGTGGGATGCGTGCGGTGGCGCTGCAAATACTCAATCACCAACATACGCTCTTTCGTACAATTCAAGCCGCAATCGGCTAATAACTCTCTACTATTCTTCATACGTGCTGCTGATTTAGACTGCAAAGGTACTAAAAATAAGCGAAATAAACAAAAAAAAGCAAGATTTATTTGTTTATATCAAAAAAATGTAGTATTTTTGCAATGGATTTAGATTATATCTAAAATAAGAACCGCATTTCTGAATAATCTGAATAATCTGAGTACTCAGAATATTCCGAGAAATCCGCTCATTTTGAATGGAAAACAATAACCAACTAACAACAAAAACGACTATGGCAAACAAGTATGCCGGTACCCAGACCGAGAAAAATCTGGAGATTGCTTTCGCAGGCGAGTCGGAAGCACGCAACAAGTACACGTATTTTGCAAGCAAGGCGAAGAAGGAAGGATTTGAGCAGATTGCTGCCCTCTTCCTTAAGACCGCCGACAACGAGAAAGAGCATGCCAAACTGTGGTACAAAGAACTGCACGATGGCATCGGCGACACGGCAGACTGCCTGCTGAAAGCCGCCGAAGGCGAGAACTACGAGTGGACAGACATGTACGCAGGCTTTGCCGAGACGGCGGAAAAGGAAGGATTCCCCGAGTTGGCAGCCCGCTTCCGCATGGTAGCCGAGGTGGAGAAACACCACGAGGAGCGCTATCGCGCACTGCTCCACAACGTGGAGGCACAAGAGGTGTTCAAGAAGTCCAGCGTGAAAGTATGGGAGTGCCGCAACTGCGGACACATCATGGTGGGCGATTCTGCACCCGAGATTTGCCCCGTTTGCTTGCATCCGCAAGCCTACTTTGAGGTACATGCGGAGAACTACTAATTCTATTAACCTTTTAATTTCTAACCAATTATGCGTAGTATCACAACATTTGATTTGCAGTATGCCCACCGTTTCTACGGTTTCCAAGGGGAAGCACAGTACCTGCACGGGCATACGGGTGTCCTGACGATTGAGGTAGAGGACAGTATTAACGAAGGTGTCAACATGGTATATCCGTGCAACGAGATTCAGAAAGTGGCATGGAGCCTGCTGAAGAACTTTGACCACGCGCTCATCCTCCGCGAGGACGACCCGCTGTTGCCTGCTATTCTCGACGTATATGAGAAGCAGGGTATCAAGAACGGGCACCCGCGCAACACGATGAAAGGTGAGGCGTTCCACACGGAGTTGGCAACGGCTTATCCCGACTGCCGACTGGTGGTAACCAAAGAGACGATGACCGTAGAGGGCATGATAAAGATTGTCTATGACCTGCTGAAGGACAAACTGAACATTGCGAAGATTACCTTCACGAGCGGCGTGAATGCGGCTTCTGCCGAGTTCCCCGCCCGCAAGGAGATTGACCGCTGCCCGCTCTGCGGTATCTCGCTGGACGAGAACGGCGTTTGCCCGAAATGCGGCTACAAGAAATAGACTTCTCCATTTTAACAAAAAGAGGCTGTTTAACAAGACTTGTTAGACAGCCTCTTTCATACCATTTAGTATTCTTTCGTCGCTCTAATCTTATTTACTCTTCCGAGAAGTGGACGAGGACGTGGCGGTAGGAGTTGAATATCTTTGACTTAGAGACAAAGCCGAGGTAGCGGCGGTCTTGGTCCACCACGGGGAGATTCCATGCGCCGGTGTCCTCAAAGACCTCCATCACCTTATCCATGGGCATGTCGTGCGTCAGTATGGCTTCGGGCGAGGTCATGAGTTGTTGCACCGTGAAGCGCTTGTACAGCCGCGGCTGGAACATGATGTTGCGCACCTCATCCAGTAGGAGCACGCCGCGAAGATGCCCCTCATGGTCAATCACGGGGAAGATATTGCGGTGGCTCTCGGCAATGACTTTCACCAGTTCGCCCAGCGTCATCTCGGGGAAGACGGTGATGAGGTCGGTCTCCAAGACGTTGTCCATCTTCAAGAGCGTGAGCACATTGCGGTCTTTGTTGTGGGTGAGGAGTTCGCCTTTCTGCGCCAGACGCATGGCATAGAGGCTGTGAGGCTCGAATATCTTGATGGTGAGATAAGAGACTACGGACACTACCATGAGCGGCATGAAGAGGTGGTAGCCGCCTGTGAGTTCGGCAATGAGGAAGATACCCGTGAGCGGCGCGTGCATGACGCCTGCCATCAGTCCCGACATGCCCACGAGGGCGAAGTTCGACTCGGGCACGAGGACACCGATAGTGTTGAGTATGCGTGCGGTAACAAAGCCCGTGAGGGCACCCATGAAGAGCGAGGGTGCAAAGATACCGCCCACGCCGCCACCGCCGTTGGTAGCCACCGACGCCACTATCTTAAAGATGATGATAAGCGTGAAATAGCCTATGATGACCCATGTGGATGTGCCGAGTCGTTCAAACGGGCTGTTGCTGATAGCCGAGAGCGAGTCGCCGTTAATCAACTGCGTGATAACGCCATAGCCTTCACCATATAGCGGGGGGAAGAGGAAGATGAGGATACTGAGGGTAACGCCGCCAATGAGTATCTTCAGCCAGAAGTTGCCCACCTTGTGTTTCATCCATTGCTCCATGCGGTTCATGCCCCGCGTAAAGTAAAGCGACACCAATCCGCAGACTACGCCCAGCAAGAGGTACCACGGAATGCGCGCTACGCTGAATGGTTCGTAGGTGGAGAGGGGGAACATAGGGTCGAGCCCCGTAGCCATATAAGAGATAGCCGTGGCAGTAACGGAAGAGATGAGCAACGGAGCCACCGATGCCATCGTCAGGTCCATCATCAGCACCTCAAGGGTGAAGACCAGCCCCGCTATGGGTGCCTTGAAGATACCTCCGATGGCTCCCGCCGCGCCGCAGGCAATCATCAACATCATCGTCTTCTGCTCCAAGCGGAAGAGCTTGGCAAGGTTGGAGCCTATGGCAGCACCCGTGAGCACAATAGGCGCCTCAGCACCGACCGAGCCGCCGAAGCCAATGGTCAATCCCGAACCAATGATGGAAGACCACATGTTGTGCGCCTTGATGATGGACTTGCGTTGGGAGATGGCGTAGAGTATCTTGGTGATACCATGCGAGATGTCGTCTTTGACCACATAGCGGACAAAGAGCGCCGCCAGCGTGATACCAATCATAGGACAGATAAGGTACCAAAAGGTATGCTCACCCGCTATGAGTTTCGTCTCTATCAGCCATTGTATCAGATGGATAAACTGCTTGAGGATATTTGCTGCCAGAGCAGCAAAGCAGCCGACAAAGAAACTCAAGAGGAGCACCAATTGCTTCTCGCTAATATGGCGCTCCCTCCAGTCTATTATTTTATCGTACAGAGTCAAAGTGGGATGAAGGATAAAGGATGAAGGATGAAAGACTGATTGGTTTCGTATGGATAAAGGATGAATAATTGGTGTATCGTCAAAGGTAATTCGTCTTTAATCCTTTGTCCTTAATCTTTTATCCTTTCCATTATTTCTTCTTCGGACGGGTTACGGGCGATGATGGTGCCCTCCTTGTTGATTAACAGGGTAGTGGGGATATACATCACGCCGTATTGGTCGCTCGGGCTATTGTCGGTAACAGTGTCTCGTACCTGTCGCCACGGGAGTTGCTCCTCGTCCAGTGCTTTGAGCCAAGCGGCTTCCTCCTGGTCCACACTTACGCCGAGAATCTGCAACTTGCCTGCCGGTTGGGCTGCGTATATCTCTTTCAAGACAGGCAGCAGCCTGCGGCAAGGACCACACCACGATGCCCAGAAATCCACCAACACATACTCCGTCTGCCCTACCAACTCGCCCAATGAGAGCAAAGTGCCGTCGGGTTGCGGCAGTTGGAAATCGATGAACGGGCAGCCTGCTTGAGTGCTCTTGGTAGCCAAGAAGCGGGCATGCTTCTGCGCCAAGCGTTCGTTTCGGAACATACTCTCGGGCATAGCGTTGAACGCCTCCTCTATCTGCTCATCGCTGAGGATGCCGTACATATCGAGAAAGACCGAGTCGCTGTACTCTTCGCCGAGGTGTGCCATCAGGAAATCAAACCCTATCGGGACAAAGGCTTCAATGACGGAGTCCTTGCCCTCGCGGGTAGTTTGCGCTTCATACTGCACCATCAGTTCGTCTGTCAAAGCCTCGTACTGCTGCTTGAGAGAAGGCTTATTGCAGGAGGCTAAGGCGCAGACGGCTGCTACTAAGAAAATGGACTTTTTCATGCCGATAAGGGAGTTTATTTGGGGACAATGATATACATGTTGACCCATCCATTCAAAATTGAGTTATGTCGCCCCGTTGGGGCTAATATTGTGAAGGTGTCCCGCTTACGTAGGGGCGAGCCCCTACGCTGTTTTATGTCGCCCCGTTGGGGCTTTTCATTTGATAAATAATTTGGGTCAACTCGTATATCATTACCATTTTTTTTGTTATATTGTGGTAATCAGTTGTTTTTAGCAGGCGAGGACGCCTGCGTACCCGGACTTTTTTAGCAGGCGAGGACACCTGCGTACCCGGACGGGGCGGCCTGGAGACCGCCCCTCCTTGTTGGGTTAGTCGCACTGTTCGAGGACGAGGGCGGTGCGTGCGGGGAGGTAGAGACGGAGCCAGCCTTTGTGTTGGTCAGCGTACAAGGGGTCTGCCACCGTGAAGTGCTCCACGCTGTCGTCGTTCTGCGCAAAGCCTGCGAACTCCTTCGCGTCGGTATCCAGCACCACGCGGTACTTCCCTTCGGGGGCAAGGAAGCCGTAGTCGGTGAAGGACTTCTGCCCGTTCCAGTTGAAGACAAAGATGAGTTTGCCGCGACGGTATGCCACCACTTGGTCTCCCTCGTTGTCCCAAAGGTTATAGACCCAAGGCAGGTGGGTGCCGCACTCATCTTTCTCGTAGTGTAACTTGCTGCGGAGCAGGTGTATCATCCGCTCATCGAAGCGGTTGAGGTCGGCATAGAAATAGTTGGGGTTGTCCACCAAGTCCCATTGACGACGGGCATACTTACAACTCCATCCGTTACCCTCACGGGGGAAGTCAATCCACTCGGGGTGTCCGAACTCGTTGCCCATGAAGTTGAGGTAACCACCGTTGATGGTAGAGGCGGTAACGAGGCGTATCATCTTATGGAGTGCGATACCACGGTCCACCATATAGGTAGAATGTCCGTGCTCGAAGTGCCAGTACATATCGGCGTCAATCAGGCGGAAGATGATGGTCTTATCGCCCACCAGTGCCTGGTCATGGCTCTCGGCGTAGGAGATGGTCTTCTCGTCTTGGCGGCGGTTGGTCATTTCGTAGAGGATATGCCCTGCTTTCCAGTCCTCGTCGCGCACCTCCTTGATGTACTTAATCCAGAAATCGGGGATACCCATGGCGAGTCGGTAGTCAAAGCCCATGCCGCCATCCTTAATGGGATAAGCGAGTCCGGGCATGCCCGACATCTCCTCGGCGATGGTGATAGCCTTGGTCTTCACTTGGTGAATGAGTTTGTTCGCCAGCGTGAGGTACATGATAGCGTCGCCGTCCTGATTCATATTGTAGTAGGAACCGTAGCCGTTGAAGTCCTCACCCAAGCCGTGGCTGAGGTAAATCATCGAGGTAACGCCATCGAAACGGAAGCCGTCGAAGTCGTATTCGTCGAGCCAGTACTTGCAGTTAGAGAGCAAGAAATGGAGCACCTGGGGCTTTCCGTAGTTGAAACAGAGACTATCCCACGCGGGGTGCTCGCGGCGACCGCCGTCGTGGAAGTACTGATACCCCGTGCCGTCGAAGCGTCCCAGTCCCTCCAACTCGTTCTTCACTGCATGGGAGTGCACCAAGTCCATGATGACCGCCAAGCCGCGTCCATGGGCATCGTCGATGAGGGCTTTCAGTTGCTCGGGCGTGCCGAAACGGCTGGAAGCAGCAAAGAAGTTGCTGACATGATAGCCAAAGGAGCCATAATAGGGGTGCTCCTGTATTGCCATGATTTGTATGCAGTTGTAGCCCAACTCCGCTACGCGGGGGAGGACATTGAGACGGAACTCCTCGTAGGTGGATACCTTCTCCTCTGCGGAGGACATGCCGATATGGCACTCGTATATGTACAGCGCTTCGTCCTTCTTCGCCTTGACTATCTTGCCTTTGTGTTTCCACTCATAAGGCGTCTTCGGTTCCCATACTTGGCAGGAGAAAATCTTGGTTACCTCGTCTTGCACCACGCGGTTGGCATAGGAGGGGATACGCTCTCCCGCGCCTCCGTTCCACTCCACGAGCAGTTTGTACAACTGTCCGTGCTTGAGTGCGCGCGCCGGCAGGTTGATTTCCCAGTTGCCGTTGTCGATAGGCTGCAAGCGATATGCTTCGTCTTTCTGCCATCCGTTCATGTCTCCGATGAGGTAGATAGCCGTAGCGTTAGGTGCCCACTCGCAGAAGACCCATCCTTTCTTCGTGCGGTGCAGACCGAAATACAAGTATCCGTCCGCCCACTCAGCCAACTTGGCACCATTGGTAATCTCTTGCTCCTTGCGGAGTGCATAGTCATAACGCCCTTGGATAGCCGCCTCATAGGGCTGCAAATACGGGTCAGATTGAATAAGTTTCAATGTGGATTTCATATATTTGGGTTGGTTGTTGTTTTGCAGTTAACTTACTGCTCAACGGCATATTCCCCACGTTACATTGTATAGTTATGTCGCCCCGTTGGGGCTTGCGGGGAAGTTCTGTGTAATTGCCATGTTAATTTGGCGGCAAAGATACTACTTTTTTTTTATACGCGCAAACAAAATCCGCTATTTTGCATAGTAGAGTTTACAAAATGCAGAAAAATATGCTATTTAGCACATTTTTTCGCCAAAACATTTGGAGGGTTCGCAGAAAAGCAGTACTTTTGCACCGTGTTTTTCATGGTATTAGATTTTAAGGTTAAGTAAAGATTGGGTTGTCGTGATGACAATCCTTCTTTTTTTGTGTACAATGGCTGCCTGACGAAAGTGTCGGGCAGCCGTTGTTTTGTTTAGCGGGAATTTGCAAAACTATCCTCAGATTGCTCCGCCCCCTGCCCCCTCCCCGTCCCGACAAGTCGGGATAAAATGAAGCGGAGCGAGGAGGCCTACGCATCCGGACATACGATGGTGCGGCCTGGAGACCGCACCTCCTTGAAGGGTATTTCCCTATGGTTAAATGGCGGCGCGGAGGGTGATGCGGATACCGTTGCGCTGCCAGGGTCCGAGTTTGGTGCCATCGGGGGCGTTGAGGTGGGTCAAGCGGCGGACATACTCGATGCGCAAAATCTTGAAGATGTTCTCTATACCCGCCGTTATTTCCATATAGGGCATGTATCCGTATTTGTATGTACCGTCTTCGCGCAAGCCGTCTTGGAAGGTTGTGCGACACTTGTAGTATTTCCCCTCCGTGGAATAGGAATAGGGGAGGTCGTATAGTCCGTCGGTAACGGCGGGGTTGTTGCGGTCTCCGAGGTAGCCTGCGAGCATGTGGAAGGAGACGACCTCGCGGAGTTTAAGCAGTTTGAGTCCCGGGATACGATTGAAGAGCCAGCCCTTCATGTAGTAAGTCATGTGGAGGGACGCATACCTATCCATCATAAACTCAGCGGGTTGCATGAGGGAGAAGGACTTGGGGTCCATGAGTATAGACTGGTTGGAGACGGGTACGAAGAGGCGAGTGTAAGGCACTTTCTTGCCCGCTATGTAGCCTGCGTCCACGGTGATGTCGAGGTGTCCGAAGGCAGAGAGCCAGAAGCGTTTCTCTGCGGAGATTTGTATGCGGTCGTACCAATAGCGGTCTTCGAAGATATAGCCGAGTTCGTTGGTGAGTCGGAAGACGGGTGCGTCTTTCCAGAGGTTGAAGGGCGATTCGATACCCTGTCGGTCGTTGTAGATGAAGCCTCCCGGGGAGTAGCGCAGTTGTGTGGTCCAAAGGAGTTCGTGGTAGTAAGGGCGCTCTATGTAGGAGCCGTCGGGGAGGCGTTTGTTGTACTGCAACAAGAGCGGCGAGCGTCCGTAGCGGGGTGCCCGCCAGAGGGTGTCCATCCCGCGGATGATACCCGACGAGCCGTTGGGCTGGTTGTTCATTGCGTCCACGAAGGTGATGACGGAGAGTTGGTTTGCCCACTCTTTCTCGTAGCGAAGGCGCACCTTTGCCACATACTGCATGGGTTTCGGGTTGTAACTGAACTTAACAGACATCAGGATATGGTCGCGGTCGATGACGCGGTAGGTCTGTCCGAGTTCCTCGAGGTCGTAGGAGAGGTGGAGGGAGAGGTTATGGCGGAGGGACTCGTAGGGATGGTACTTCTTGTCGTGGAAGGAATGGACGATGTTGATTCCTCCCTTGACACGTTTGTCGTCGAAGCCGTAGGCTACATACTCGCTGGTGAACCATCGCGGGTTCTGATTGGCGGTGGTCATGCCGCCGATACGCAATCGGGCGCCTTCCTGCTCGTTGTAACTGATGGTGTTGAAGATAGGTCCGAAGTCCCACTTGCTGGAGTCGCGTTGGGCGGTAGTGGGGATGAACTCTTGAATAAGGTCTTGGACGGTGTGGACGATGGTGCGGAAGGAGCGCACTTTCATCAGTTCGGTCTCGAGGCTGTCCACGATAGTCTCCTTGTAGGCAAGGGGCTTCGGGCGGAGGGTATCCCAGTCGCGTCCCGGGATACGGTCGGCTCCCGCGAGCATGACCTCGCTTCCCGCCATGTAGAAAAGGGAGTCGGGGATGGGGGTGTCGAGGGTATATTTGGAGAAATGGCGTGTCTGTCGGGCGTAGATATTGTGCTTGGACTTCTTGGTGATACCGAAACGGGCGTGGGTGTTGATTTCCTCGGACGCCCACTTGCCGTTGGGGAGGCGTTGGAAGGTCTCACTGATACTCATGTGGGTGAGCCAGTTGACGTTGCTCTTGGGGGGTATGTTGAGGTGGTATCGCTTGAGGGCATAGGTGGAGTCCGCCACGATGTAGAGGTGCCCTGTGAAGCCGAAACTCTCGCTGTTCACGGGCACGAAGGCAAGGTCTATGCAGGGTTCGCCCTCGATAAGGAGGGTGTCCATGATGTAGTAGTGGTAGAAAGAGACGGCAAGCGATGAGGAGAGGGGGCTCACAAAGCGGTTGAGCATGATGTTGACATCGTTGGCAAAGATATTCACGGGCTGGAAGATGGCTTCTATGTTGCGGCTGATACCTCCATTATCCAAGAGTTGGTCGAGTCCGTTCCATCGCTTGGCCTTGATAACCTTGCGCTCTTTGCTCGGGCTAAACTGGGTGTATTCGTCGGCGAGTTGTTCGCGAATGCTGATGGTGAGGATAGGCGTCTCTATGGATTTCGCCAGCCGTTCATCTCGACGGAGGACGGTGCTGTCGATGCGGATGATGGTAGTGTCCGCGCCAATGCGGAGGGTGTCTATCTCCACCTTGCCGCTGTCGATACGCAAGACTCCATCTTCGAGTTGCATGGTATCGACGAAGTTCTCCAAGAAGCGGAACTCGCGCCAAAACTTGTTCTTGTCGAGGTTGAAGTCGAAGGGCTCGACCGCCATGACGAGTTTCTCGTAACTCTCCTTGCGGTAGGTGGCGCCGGAGCCGAAACGGTTCTTGTCTTTGTTGGCAATGACGTTGTTGATGAGTTCGACGGCGGGGTTTCCCTTGCGTCGGTAGTGCTCGCGCTGTTTCTTGGGCTTAACCACCACATCTTCAAGGGCATAGACTTCGGGCTGCAAAGGCACGAAGATTTCGGTTTCACGATTAGGTTTGACCGTGAGCGTCTTGGTTTTGTAACCGACCATTCGGAACTCAAGGGTGATGAGTCCTCGGTCGTTTTGTATGGTGAAGTTGCCGTCGAGGTCGCTGGTGGTGCCGATGGTGGTGCCCGCAAAGACTATCTGCACGAAGGGGAGTGTCTCGCCGGAGTTGGCGTCCACGACGCTGCCGGACACGCGCGTTACACCCGCCGACAGCCCGACGGGGAGCAGGAAAAGCACCAACAACACGATGTACCTTTGGACGGGCTGCATTTTATTCTAAGTCTTCATTTTTCGCCCCTACCCCGACTGCAGTGAACAAGGGTGAGCGGCGCCGTGATTGTATGAAAATGAGCCGCAAAGGTACTCTATTTTTTTTGAATATGCAAATTTTTAGGGGATTATATGGCGGTTGAGCCCAAAAATACCTATTTATGCTGTTCATTTTTGTCTCATCCAAGATCTATATCGTGCTGCCTTTTTCGCTGCTTTTTGGCTCGTCTTTTTGCCGTCCTTTTACCGTCTTTTTACCGTAATCACATCGAGACGGACAATTGTCTGCTTTGACAAGGGGGAGGCGGGTGTGCGAATGTTCTCGCTACGATTTGTCTCGATAGCGCGCAAAACGGGGGATTGAAACATGAGGGTGATGAAAACGGTTTTCGGTTTTAAGGGCGTTTTTAGGCGATTTGAGCGGTTTTCTGCAAAAATGTGTGTCCCCCTATTGTGTATGTCAACTTTTTTTCGTACCTTTGCACTGATTTTTTGAAAAAAAACGAAAATAATTTATAGAAAAACAAATAGACTTGAGAAAATAAGACTATGGAAGAAGTAATCAACTCAGAAATGGAAGGACAAGAGAAGTATGATGGCTCGAGTATTCAGGTGCTCGAGGGCTTGGAAGCCGTGCGGAAGCGTCCGGCAATGTACATCGGCGACATCTCGCAGAAAGGTTTGCACCACTTGGTTTATGAGGTGGTGGACAACTCGATAGACGAGGCGCTGGCAGGCTTCTGCAACCACATTGAGGTTACGATAAACGAGGACAACTCCATCACGGTGCAGGACAACGGTCGCGGTATCCCCGTGGACATGCACCCGAAGGAGCACAAGAGTGCGCTGGAGGTGGTGATGACCGTGCTGCACGCGGGCGGTAAGTTCAACAAGAACTCGTACAAGGTGTCGGGCGGTCTGCACGGCGTGGGTGTGAGTTGTGTGAACGCGCTCTCGACGAAGTTGCATGTGGAGGTGCGCCGCGATGGGAAAGTGTTCATGCAGGAGTACGCGAAAGGTAAGCCGACCTGTGCGGTGCACGAGATAGGGACGTACAACCCCGAGGAGATGGGGACGGGTACCTGCGTGCAGTTCTGGCCCGACGGGTCGATATTCACCGAGACGGTGTATCAGTACGACATCCTCGCTAACCGTATGCGCGAGTTGGCTTATCTGAACGCCGGGGTGAAGATTACGCTGACGGATAAGCGGGTGGTGCTGCCGAGTGCGCCTACTACATCCGTAGTTGCGGGGGAGACGGCTGATACTTCTGTGGTGCGGCCTGGAGACCACACCTCCATGAGTGCGCCTGCCTCCCCGGTGGTAGAGGGACCGCTGTATAAGAAAGAGGTGTTCTTCTCGGAGAAGGGGTTGAGCGAGTTTGTGCGCTATATCGACAATACCCGCACGCCGCTGATTTCGGAGGTGATTCACCTCAACACGGAGAAATACGGCACGCCCGTGGAGGTGGCGATGATTTACAACACCGACTTCAACGAGAACGTGCACTCTTACGTGAACAATATCAACACCATAGAGGGTGGTACGCACGTGGCAGGTTTCCGCGCTGCGCTGACGCGCGTGATGAAGAAATATGCCGAGGACAGCAAGTTGCTGGAGAAAGCCAAACTGAAAGACAAAGACGGCAACTCGACCATCGACCCGAACGACTTCCGCGAGGGCTTGACGGCGGTCATCTCGGTGAAGGTGGCAGAGCCGCAGTTCGAGGGTCAGACGAAGACAAAATTGGGCAACTCGGAGGTGGCAGGTATGGTGTCGGCAGCCGTGGCTGAGGCGCTGAGCAACTACCTCGAAGAGCACCCCGACGACGCGAAGAAGATAGTGGAGAAGGTGATTCTCGCTGCACAGGCGCGTATCGCTGCCCGCAACGCCCGTCAGAGCGTGCTCCGCAAGTCGCCGTTGAGCGGCGGCGGACTGCCCGGTAAGTTGGCAGACTGCGCAAGCAAAGACCCGGCGGAGTGCGAGTTGTTCCTCGTGGAGGGAGACTCGGCAGGCGGTACGGCGAAGACCGGTCGCGACCGTGTGCACCAAGCCATCCTGCCGCTGCGCGGAAAGATACTGAACGTGGAGAAAGCGATGGAGCACAAGGTGTTCGAGAGCGAGGAGGTGCGTAATATCTTCACCGCATTAGGTATCACCTTCGGCACGGAGGAAGACCCGAAAGCACTGAACCTGAGCAAGATACGTTACCACAAGGTGATTATCATGGCGGATGCCGATGTGGACGGTGCGCATATCGCCACGCTCATCATGACGCTGTTCTTCCGCCACATGAAAGAGGTGATTGAGCAAGGACACTTATATATCGCCATGGCGCCGCTCTACCTCTGCTCGAAAGGGAATATCAAGGAGTACTGCTGGAACGACCAGCAGCGGCATGACTTCATTCAGAAATACGGCAACGGCAGCGAGGCGGGTATCAAGACGCAGCGCTACAAAGGTCTGGGTGAGATGTCGGACGAGCAGTTGTGGGAGACGACGATGGACCCCGAGCGCCGTATGCTGAAGAAGGTAACCATCGAGAACGCCGCCGAGGCAGACCATACCATCGCCATGCTGATGGGCGACGACGTGGCGCCGAGACGGGAGTTTATTGAGGAAAATGCGACCTACGCGAAGATTGACGCGTGATGTTGTAATTAAGAATTATGAATTAAGAATTAAGAGGCATTGCAGGCGAAAGACTCTGAATAAATTCTTTTTCAATCCTCCGACCAGTCGGGGTGTCTCGCGTCCCTCAGCATCTGCAAGGGCGTAAGCCCGCAGCAAGGTGATTTCGATATTCCTGCTCGCTGATGCTCGCGAGATTTTAAGGATTATTTCAGAGGATATAAAATGCGAACGGATTATGAAGATAGCGGTTTATTGTAGTGCGAAAGACAGTGTCCACGAGCGGTATAAGCGGATGGCTATGCGGCTGGGGACGTGGATAGGCGAGCAGGGGCATACGCTGGTGTACGGCGGAGCCACGGGCGGACTGATGACGAGCGTGAGCAATGCGGCGAAAGCGGCAGGGGCAACCGTGGTGGGCGTGGTGCCGCCGCGGATAATCGCTGCCCGACGGCTGGCAGACAACTGCGATGAATTGGTGAATGCCGACAGCATGGCAGACCGCAAGGCGAAGATGCGCGAGATAGCCGACTGCTTCATCTGCCTGCCCGGCAGTTACGGCACGCTGGATGAGATGATGGACGTAGTGGCGAGCGGCACCGTGGGAGAGCACCGCAAACCGCTTTTTGTCTATGATTATCAGGGCTTCTACGCTGACCTCAAACGCCAGATTCGCCGCATGAAAGCCGAGGCGTTCATCCCCGCCGAGGAGAGTTACAGCCCCGTGTTCGTGGAGCATTTCCACGAACTGACGGAGGTGCTGGAGAAGCACCAAGCGGCGTTGGACTGGAAGGCAAAGTGCTGTAAGAATTAAGAATTATGAATTAAGAATTAAGAGGGCATTGTGGCATATATTGCTCTTGCGAAATAGTCAAATTGTAAATTGTCAAATTGTCAAATTAGTGTATGAACCAAGTTGTTACGCTTCAGAAGAACCTCCTTCCAACGAAAGAGATGGAGAAATGGATGGTGCGCATCGTGGAAGACATTGCGCGTTACCGCCGCGTGGAACAGTCTGCTGAACTCAGGGAGTTCCGCGAGTTGCAAGAGATAGTGGAGACCGCTGCTTTCCAAGAGAAGAAGCACATCCTGCTCACACGCAAGTACTGGGACACGGAGGAGTTTAAGAAACTCGCACGTCTGCACGTGCTGCGCAACCACGCGCCTGCCGTGCACGGCTATATGCTCTACCATGTGAACGAGAACCTGCGCAACTATCTCACGTTTGCTGAGAGCGAGGAGTATCAGAAACTGCAAGACAATGAGGCAGTGAAGGCATCTCCTGAGTTGCGGCGGTATAAGATGATTGACCGCTCGCTGACGCTGCGCAACTACCGCCGCTGCGAGGCAACGGATGCTGTGAAGGAGTACAAAGCATTAGTGGAGGAGACTGCTACCGAAGATTTCCAGACGCGCCGCGCTTTCTGGTCGAACTCCAAGCGCTGGTACACCACGCCGGAGAGCCAACAGGACGCCCGCTATATGGCGTTGAAAGAGACGGAGGATATCCAATTCTTTTTGGCGCAAGACCCGAAGCAGATAGCCGAGTGGGAGCGTTACAAGCAGGTGCTGAATGATGATTTCGAGTTGAGCAACTGGCAGAACGGCAACTGGGCATCGGGGTTCTACTACACCAACCCCAACCTGAAGACCGACCACTCGTATGTGAATGAGCAGCAGGCGAACAACCACGGCAAGAACGTAAGCGTACAAGATAGCGCGTTGAGCGTGGAGGTGCGCAAGGAGGAGGCTACGGCGTCGGCTTGGCACCCCGTGAAAGGCTTCATTCCGCAGGCGTTCCACTACACGGGCGACGTGGTGCAGACGGGCAAGAAGTTCCAACAGACGGAGGGCTTGTTCATGGCAAAGGTGCGCTTCCAAGGCGGCGCGAACGGTGCGGCGTACTTGGGTACAGGCGAGCGGCTACCGCTCATCACGCTGGCGCAGTGGAACGGCAAGCAGGTGGCAGTAGGCGTGCGTACTGCCAAGGGGACGGAGACCGCCGGCAAGCAGGTAGTGCTGCAAGGGGTGCAGACAGGTAAATGGCTGATATACAGCGTGATGATTACAGCGAAGGAGATAGCGTGGTACGTGAACAACCAAGAGGTGATGCGCGTGCCCAACACGACCAAGGACGCGGCTTTCTACCCCGCTGTTGCCGCCTATCTGCCCGACCAAGCCAAACCCGCCGTAGGCAAGGTGGAGGTCGATTGGGTGAAAGCATACGAGTATGCTAATTAAGAATTAAGAATTATGAATTAAGAAATAATCGTTCGGAGCATAGCGGAGATAAGAATTAAGAGGGCATTGATACGCAGTGCATGTTAATTGTTAATTGTTCATTATTAATTGTTAATTTGGCATGTTTCTGATAGCAGGACCTTGTGCGATTGAGAGCCGCGAGACGGTGCTGGAGACCGCCGGCGTGCTGAAAGCGGTGTGCGAGAAGTTGGGCATTCGGCTTTATTTCAAGTCGTCGTTCGACAAAGCCAACCGCACCTCGTGCTCGGCGCGCGGCATCGGTATGGCGCACGGGCTGGAGATACTGTCGGAGGTGAAGCAGACCTACGGGCTGCCCATCCTGACGGATGTGCACGAGAGTTGGCAGTGTGCGCCGGTGGCGGAGGTGGCGGACGTGCTGCAGATACCTGCTTTCCTCTCGCGGCAGACCGACCTGCTGCTGGCTGCGGCGCGGACGGGGCGAGTGGTGAACGTGAAGAAAGGGCAGTTCATGGCGCCGTGGGACATGCGCGGCGTGGTGGAGAAGATTGGCTCCGTTCCCTCCGAGAAACCCGTGCAGGAGCGGCTGTGGCTGACGGAGCGCGGGTCGTCGTTCGGATACGGCAATATCGTGGTGGACATGACCTCGCTGGTGCGGATGCGCGAGTATGGCTGCCCCGTGGTGTTCGACGCGACGCATGCCGTGCAGCAGCCTTCGAGCCAAGCGGGGGTAACGGGCGGCAACCGTGCGATGGTGCCCCACCTCGTGCGGGCGGCGGTGGCAGTGGGCATAGACGGGCTGTTCCTTGAGGTGCACCCCGACCCCGACAAAGCCATCTCCGATGCGGCTAACCAACTGAGGTTGAGCGATATAGAGCAGGTGCTAAGCAGCGCACTGGCGATAGATAATCTCAATAAGACGTTATGAGTTATTCCGAAAGAGCGAAAGAGATATTTGCAGAAGAAATAACCGAGTTGGAGAAACTCGGTTTGTCCATAGATGAGCGTTTTGACGAGGCGGTGGAGATGATTGACGCCTGCCGCGGCAAGTTGGTGGTGATGGGTATCGGCAAGACGGGTATCATCGGGCATAAGATAGCCTCGTCGCTGGCTTCCACGGGTACGCCCGCCATCTTCGTGAACGCCGTGGAGGCGGTGCACGGCGACTTGGGCATGGTGAGCGGAGCGGACGTGGTGATGCTGGTGAGCAACAGCGGTAGCACCAACGAGATACTCAACGTAATTGCCCCGCTACGCAATATCGGTTGCCGTATCATCGCCATGACGGGCGATGTGAAGTCGCCGCTGGCGCAACAAACAGACCTGACGCTTTCCATCCACGTGGACAAAGAGGCATGCCCGCTCGGGCTGGCACCCACCACCTCGACCACGGCGACCGCCCTCATGGGCGATGCGCTGACGGTCTGCCTCATGGAGAAACGGCATTTCAAGGCAGAGAACTTCGCGCTCTACCACCCGGGCGGGGCACTGGGACGGCAGTTGCTGGCGCGCGTTAAGAATCGTATGCAGAGGAACGTCCCGCGCGTGCAGGTAACGACCCCCTTCCGCGAACTGGTGGGCGAGATGACGGACAAACACCTCGGCATGACGATGGTCTATGACGGAGAGCAGTGCGTGGGCATCATCACCGATGGCGACCTCCGACGCGCGATACAGAAATACGAAGACCTGCATATCGTGGCGCGCGATATGATGACCCCGTCTTACAAGCGTATCCACAAAGACGCCCTGCTGACCGACGCGCTGGCCATCATGGACAAGTACAACATCACCACGCTGGCGGTAACCGAAACCCCCGAGACCGAGCCCATCATCGGTATCATCTCCATTCACCACATCATCGATTTTGTATAAGGGTTCTCATCGATGATATAGTTTTGAGACCACATCCTCATAGCACCAAGTGAGGACATTTGCGCAAACGGCAGATGAGTTAGTTCCAACTTTTTGTTACGCAGCGGTATCGGGAAGATGAGCCGACAAAACCGAGACCTATACCCACACTAAATTGGAATGTGGCAAATGTTGCAAATGTTACATGTTACGCCTGTACATTTGCAACTTTTTTATTCATATACCTCGAGAAGAGAAGTTTTTTTGTTCTGTTTATATCACCCACACATATTTTTGCCAACTATTTGTATACTTCAGGAAAAAGTAGTACTTTTGCAGTGGGAATAGGAGAGCAAATGTCTTGCCCATGCTGTGGATAATGGGCGTTGGTCAGTTATAGATATTAAGACCCATATGATAACATATTGTTTCGCGAAGATATCAAGCATACAATTATTGCTTCTATTCATTGCGGCGATTGGCATACTTATTGATAAACAATGTTAAACTCTTTATTTTTATGGAATTAGAAACTATTGAAATTGTTCTGTTAGCCATCTGCTCGCTAATGTTTTGCCTCTTTTTAGGCATGGGTCTATGGGCTTTCTTCAAGCGCGATGACGAAAAACAGCAGGAAAAATGTGTGAAAGCATTCAGTCCAAAAGTGTTTCATCCATCTCGCGTGATGGTTTGCTATGCGCTTTTCTTTTGGGGGCTTGGTTTGGTGTCTATATGGATGGCTTGGTCAACTATATGGGGAGGAAACCACTTTGAGTTGTTCGGTATCTCCATGTCTTTTGATGACATTCTTCTCGTGTTGTTTTCGGTGGTGTTGATTCCTTTTTGCACTCTGTTGTTCTTTTGGGCTCGAAAGTCGAAAGAGGAAAGAGAAGACGAGGAAGAAAAGGAGGGCAGGGAGTAAATCCCTATATTTTGCAAACGATGCGTGTTTCTCAACGTTAGCGGCAAGAGGTTGTCGCTAATGCTTTTGTGTAAATATGCGGGAAAAATAAAGACAATGACATACATGTTGACCCAGCGATTCAAAATTGAGTTATTTCGCCCTTACAGGGCTTGCATGGTGTGTGTGTGCCGCGTTTTCGTAGGGGCGATCCCCTACGCTGTTTTATGTCGCCCCTTCGGGGCTTATGCTTGATAAAGAACTTAGGTCAACTCGTATATCATACCAAAATAAATTAGTTGATTTATTTGCATATCTCAGAAAAAAGTAGTATCTTTGCACGCAAATTGAAAACAAATAGAAAATTAGATTATATTCGCTATGAAAAAAGTACTTTTAGCAATTATGGCGAGCGTGATGAGCCTTGGAGTCAGCGGGCAGGTAACCGCGGGCGAGACGGCTGCGCATGCCACTATGGTGCGGCCTGGAGACCGCACCTCCATGAATGATGCTGTGCTGATGACTATTGACGGTAAGCCCGTGATGGTTTCGGAGTTCCTCTACATCTACGAGAAGAACAACCAAGAGACGACGATGGACCCGAAGTCTATCGATGAGTATCTGGACTTGTTCATCAACTTCAAACTGAAAGTGGCAGAGGCAGAGGCGCAAGGGATTGACACGACGGAAGCCTTCAAGAAGGAGTTGAAGGGCTATCGCGCGCAGGCTACGCCGAAGTATCTGCGGGATGATGCCGCTATAGACAGCCTTGTGGAGATGAGTTATGGTCGTATGGCGATGAACCGCCGCGCGGCACATATCGCGATACAATGTCCGATGAATGCGCCGGACAGCGTGGTGGAGGCAGCGAAAGCCGCTATCGAGGACGCTCGCGTGCGGGTAACCACGGGCAAGGCTATCAAGAAAGGCAAGAAGATGGTGCAGCAACCGAAGGAGGACTTCTTCGCTGTGGCTCGCGAGGTATCGACCGACCCGGGTGTGCAAGAGACGGGCGGGGAACTGGGATGGATAACGCCTTTCCGCTATATCTACTCGTTTGAGAACGCGGTATATACCACGCCCGTGGGCGAGGTAACGGAGGTGTTCCGCACGCCGTACGGTTTCCATATCGCCCTCGTGGAAGAGGAGCGCGCACACGAAGAGGTGCATGCTTCGCATGTGATGAAGATGGTGCAGCGCGGGAACGAGGAGCAGAAAGCCGCACAGAAAGCGGTGATTGACTCGATTGCGCTGCTGCTGACGCCGGAGAACTTCGCCGATATGGCTCGCCAACTGTCTGACGACAAGGGCTCTGCCGTGCGCGGGGGCGACCTCGGCTGGTTCGGCAAAGGGATGATGGTGAAGCCGTTTGAGGACACGGCTTTTGGCATGAACGTAGGCGAGATAAGTGCGCCGTTCGAGAGCAACTTCGGTTGGCATATCATCTACCTGCAAGGCAAGCGCGGTATTCAGCCGATAGACAGCATGCGTCAACAGATACTGCGTCAGGTGCAGCGCGATGAGCGTATGCGCGAGGCAGACGCATCGTTCGTTCGCAAGACCCGCGCGGAGTACAACCTGCCGGAGACGATGAGCGACCGCGAGGTGAAGGAGTATGCCGATGCGCACTTGGAAGAGAAATACGAAGACCTGCGTAACCTTGTGCGCGAGTACCACGACGGTATCCTGCTCTTTGAGGTGTCGCTGCGCGAGGTATGGGATAAGGCGGCGAAAGACACGGTGGGACTGACCCGGTTCTTTGCTGCGAACAAGAAGAACTACCCGTGGAACGCGCCGCGCTACAAAGGCTGGGTGCTGCAATGCAAAGACCAAGCGACGCTGAAAGCCGCGAAAGCCATCATCAAGAACGCAGAGCCCGACTCCGTGGCTTCGTATCTCAACCAACGACTGAACATCGACAGCACGACCTATATCAAGTTCCAGCACGGGCTGTGGGAGAAAGGGCAGAACGCGGCTGTGGACAAATACGGCTTCAAGGTGAAAGGGGCTGAGTTTGAGATAGATAGCCTGCTGCCGAATGTGGTTTGCGTGGGCAAGGTGCTGAAAGCACCGGAGGAGTACACCGACGAGCGCGGGAAAGTAACGACCGACTACCAAGACTACTTGGAGAAACTGTGGATTGAGGCACTGCGCAAGAAGTACGAGGTGGTGGTGAACGAGGAAGTGATGAAGGAAATTAAGAATTAAGAATTATGAATTAAGAGGGCTTTGAAACTGAGTTTTCAGAGCATGAGCACTCTTAATTCTTAATTCTTAATTCTTAATTCATAATTCACAATTATTTATGAAGCGTTATTGGTGGGTCATAGCCGTTGTGAGTGTGGTGCTGCTGAATGTGGCAGCGCACTTCTGCGTTTTGCGGCTGGACCTGACCGATGACCAACGATACAGCCTCTCGGCGGCTACCAAACAGTTGCTGCACGAGTTGGATGCGCCTGTGGAGGTAACGGTATATCTGACGGGCGACCTCAATCCGTCATTTCAGCGGCTGAAGAACGCTACAGCGGAGTTGCTGGAGGAGATGGGGAACTTTGCTTCGATGAAGTCTCGCTCTTTTACCTCTTCCGATAGTGCTGAGGGGCGTTCTTCCCGGTCTGCCGATGCTGCAAACCGCGGGCGAGACGCCCGCGTCCCCGGTAGCATGGCAGCGCCTGATGAATTAGGGCTTACGCCTATTGTTATTCATGAGCGGGCGCACAATGGGACGACGGTGCAGCAGACGGTGTATCCCTATGCGCTGGTGCGCTACAAAGGACGCACGGCGGTGGTCAGCCTGCTGCAAAACAATCGCGGGATGTCGGGCGAGGAGAACCTGAATGCCAGCATTGAGAACCTTGAGTATGCTTTTGCGGAGGCTATACACCAAGTACAGCAGACGGAAGTGCCGAAAGTGGCGTTTCTGGAAGGGCATGGCGAGTTGCCGGAGCAGAACGTGTATGATATCAGTCTGGCGCTGAGCAAGTATTTTCAGATTGACCGCGGGGCTTTGGGCAGCGACCCACGTGTGCTGGACGGTTATCAGGCAGTGGTCATCGCCGACCCGCAGGTGCCCTTCTCGGAGGCTGACAAGTACATCCTTGACCATTATATACAGCAGGGCGGCAGCGTCCTTTGGGTGCTGAACGGGGTGCGTTTCTCGGAGGATGTGCTGGCGCAAGCCGGTTACACGCCTGTGTTGCCTCTCGACCTCAACCTGACGGATATGCTATTCCGCTACGGTGTGCGGGTGAATCCCGCTTTGTTGCAGGATGTGCAGTGTCTGCCTGTGCCTGTAAACGTGTCTTCCGACCCGCAGCAACCTAACTTGCAGCCCGTGCCGTGGTACTATGCGCCGCTGTTGCTCACCTCGCAGGCCTCGCCCATCACGCGCAACATCGGGCAAGTGAGCAGTATGTTTGCTTCGCCCGTGGATGTAGTGGGCGGCGAGGACGGTATCCGCAAGGAGGTGCTGCTCGCGACCTCTACCGCCACACGCTTGATTCCCACGCCCGCGGAGGTGGACCTCGGCGACCTCAACCCCGACATGAGCACGTTTCGGTATCAGTACGTGCCCGTAGCGGTGGCGCTGGAAGGGCGGTTCCCATCCGTGTTCGCACACCGTATGGTGCCTGAGGGGATAGATGTTTCCGCCGCGGGAGAGGCTATCGGGGGATGTTCGGAAGTGTCTCGGCAAGTGGTCGTGGCTTCGGGTAGCGTGATACGCAATGATATACAGCAGGGAAAGGCTTTGCCCGCGGGGTATGACCGCTACTCGGGCATGCAGTTTGCCAACCGCGATTTTCTTGTGAATGCAGTGCTGTACCTCACCGACGAGCAGGGTCTGATTCCGCTTCGGCAGAAGACCATCGCCCTGCGTCTGCTCAACGACCGACGAGCGCACGAGCAACGCACGCAGATGCAACTGTTCTCCACCATCACGCCGGTTGCCTTGCTTGCCCTTATCGGACTGATGGTCTTCTTGATACGGAGATATAAATACATGGAGCCAAGAACCAAGAACCAGGAACAAAGACAATAATACTATATGAAAAAGACTATTTTTATACTTTTTGCTGCGGTGGTGGTAGCGGGTTGCGGTCGGACGAGTGAGCCTACTGCTACGGATTATTTGGCTAAGACGGTGCGTGTAGCGCAGTCGGAGATACAGCACAATCCGGAGTTGTGGATGGCAGACTTTCTGAAAGCCCCCAAGTGGGACTACACGCAAGGGTTGATTGCCAAGGCTATGCTGGAGACGTATCTCGCTACGGGCGACAGCGTGTATCTGAACTACGTGCAGTCTTTTGCAGACTACTTCATCCAGCCCGATGGCAGTATCAAAACCTATAAATTGGAGACTTACAATATCGACCGCGTGAACGGCGGTAACTTCCTCTTCCTGCTCGACTCGCTCAATCCGCAGCCGCAGTACAAAGAGGCTATTCGTCTGCTGCGTTCGCAGCTGGCAACCCAGCCGCGCACCTCGGAAGGCGGGTTCTGGCACAAGAAAGTCTATCCGTGGCAGATGTGGCTCGACGGCTTGTATATGGGTGAACCGTTCTATGCGCACTATGCCGTATGGGCAGGCGAAGACACAATTTTCAATGACGTGGTGCGACAGTTCCGCGTGGTGGACAAGCATACGCTTGACCCCGAGACGAGTCTCAACTTCCACGGTTGGGACGAGAGCCGCCGGCAGGCTTGGGCAGACTCGCTGACGGGGTGCAGCCCGCACACATGGGGACGCGCCGAAGGCTGGTACGTGATGGCTATTTGCGACGTGCTGGACTACCTGCCTGCCGAGCATGAGGGTCGCGGAGAACTGATAGCCATCCTCAACCGCGTATGCGAGGCGCTATTGCCTCTGCAAGACGCGGAGACCAAGATGTGGTTCCAAGTGCCCGACCTACCCGAAGCCGAGGGTAACTACACCGAGTCCACCTGCTCGGCAATGTTCTGCTACGCGATGGCGAAAGGGGCGCGCATGGGTTACCTGCCTGCGAAGTTCCGCGCCATAGCCCGAGAGACCTACGAGGGTATCTGGCGGAGTGCTATCGTGGAGAACGAGGACGGCACCGTCAGCCTGACACGCTGCTGCGCCGTAGCAGGATTGGGCGGCACCCCCTATCGCAGCGGAGAGTATGACTATTATATCCATGAACAGATACGCGACAACGACCCGAAAGGTATAGGACCGTTTATCCTTGCGGGATTAGAGTTGAGTAGAGATTAAGGACCGTTCGCTTACGCTCACTGAAAGATTAAGGATAAAAGACTTATTACCTTCGTCTTTGGGATTTCAGGGGCAAGACCTTTTAGTCCTTCATCCTGCGTCCTTAATCCTTTATCCTAACAATAAGATTATGCAGATAAGAAAAATTTTCATATTTTGCCTTTTGTGGTTAGCGCTTCCTGTGGTTGCGCAGGAGGCGGCTGTCGACAGTATCGTGGCGCAGTGCCCGATAGATACCATACAAGGGCGACCGATGTACCGCTATACCGTGGAGAAGAGCGTGGGGCTCTACCGCGTGAGCAAGAATTTCGGCGTGTCGCAAGACGCGATAATAGAGGCTAATCCTGAGTTGCGCACACGCGGTCTGCGCTTCGGGGAAGTGATTTATATCCCTGTGCCCGAGGGCAGGAGTGTCAAGGCTGCGACTGCCGTTGTTGCCGAACAAAAGCCTGCCCCCAAGGCAGACAGGCGCAAGCCTGCCCAGCCTCGCGAGTTGCCACGTATAGATACCGTCTCCCGCCGCCTGCAAGACCCGCGCATAGAAGCCCCCCGCGAGGTGGAAACGGAAGCGGACAGTCTGACGGGTGTGGTGGATACAACAGTGGTTGCCGAATCTATTCCCGCTCTGTGGGAGGGGAACGACTCTGTAGCCATACGACTCTCGCTGATGTTGCCTTTCCAAGCCCGCAACGAGAAGCGAGACCAGCATGCAGAGCGCTTCATGGAGTTCTACGAGGGTTGCCTGCTTGCTGCCTACGACCTGCAAGCAGAGGGGCAGCCGCTGGTGCTGGACGTGTATGACACGGAGAAGAACACCGCGATTGTTCGCCAACTGATAGACAGCAACAGCCTCGCAGAGACGCAGGCAGTGATAGGTCTGGCGTATCCGTTGCAACTGATGCAAGTGATGCCGTGGGCGATGGAGCACCAAGTGCCAGTGCTGGCTCCCTTCATCGACTATATGGAGGGCATAGAGACCAACCCGTATCTGTACCTCTTCAACTCCTCTGCCGAGCAAGAGGCGCGTGCGCTGGGGCAGTGGTTAGAGGAGCACCGCGACAGCGTCAACTGCGTGCTGGTGGAGGCAAAAGACGCGGATATACCTTCGTCCGTTCGCCTTCTGCACAAGGAAATCAAAGCACGTCAGATACCATACACAATGACCTCCATACGCCAGATATTGGATGATTCTATTCGGTCGGCACTGCGAGACAGCGTGGAGAATATCTTGATTTTCAACACGGAGAAATACAGCAATGTGCAAGTGCTTATCCCGTGTATTCTCAACAGCAAGGGTGCGCATGCCGTTACGCTCCGCGCACAATACTCGTGGACGCGCGAAGACATCGCTCTGCCGTTGCTCTACACCTCTATCTTTGCGACCGACCAACCTACGGAGCGCGATGCTTACGAGATGAACTACGAGCGCTACTTCGGGCATAAGCATGTCTCCACGACACCCCGCTACGACCTGCTCGGGTATGACCTGACACGCACCATGGCGGCTATCCTGAAAGATACCACATACAGCGGTTTGCAGTCGGATATACGGTTCGAGCAAGTAAACCCCGAGGGAGGGTATATCAATACGAACGTACACGTGATACACACGAAAAATTACTAACAGCCATGTATCCCCTATATACGATAGGACATTCTAATCAAAGTTTTGAGGAGTTTGCTAAGATACTGCAAGCGCAAAAGATAGATGTGATTGTTGATGTCCGTAGTGTGCCTGCTAGTAAATATACCCCCCAATTTAATAAAGAACCGCTAAGTAATTCTCTTAAACGATTGGGCATCAATTATCTTTCTTTTGCAGAAGAGTTTGGTGCAAGGCGAGCAGATGCTTTAGACAAAGATAATAATGTCGATTTCGAGAAAGCAGTACACACAACGGCTTTCTTTCATGGAGTGGAACGATTGATGAATGGATTAAGTAAGGGATTTCGTATATCTCTGATGTGTTCTGAAGCAGATCCTTTAGATTGTCATAGATTTGCGATGATTTCGCGCTATTTTTATGAACATGGGCTTGATGTTTATCATATAATAAAGGAGAAAGATGGATGTGAAAATATGCAAGTTATTACTCGCACACACAAGGAACTGCAAGACGAGATGATCGCGGAATATGTCCGTAAGAAAAAAGTTCCTTTAGTTTCGCCGCCAGATATATTTGGAGAGAATGAGGTTACCAAAGAATTGCAAATTTCTTTAGCATATCAACAAAAAAATAGAGAGATTGCATATCACCAGCAAACAGAAGATAATCAGTATCCATATTTATGATAACGCTTTACACGATAGGTTTTACGAAAAAAAGTGCACATGACTTTTTTGAGTTACTCAAGAAACACAAAATAAGAACAGTAATAGATGTTCGTATCAGCAATAGCAGTCAGTTAGCAGGTTTCGCAAAAGGGAACGATTTGGCTTATTTCCTAAAAGAGATAGGTGGAATTGGTTACAAGCATATCACAGACTTTGCACCTACAAAAGAGTTGTTGAGCGACTATCGTGCCGGAAAGGTGGATTGGAATGAGTACGTAAAGATATATAATCTTTTGATGGAACATCGTTCTATCAACAAAAAGTATAAAGTTTCTACCTTTGATAATTGTTGTTTCCTTTGTAGTGAGGAGGAACCTAAGATGTGCCACCGTAGATTGTTAGCAGAACATCTAAAATTACAAGCTCCTGAAAGTACACGTATCGTGCACCTTATATAAAGTTATGGATAAGTACTTCCTTTGTTTAGCGAACTCATATAAACATGAAAATCGTTGTGTCGCAGGAGTCGAAGTATACAAGACTAATGATGGGTTCATTCTGAAAAAAGATACTTGGAATCTTCCAACATGGTTTCGTCCTATCAATAAAAGCACAGATGCTGGTGCAATACCTAACGAGGAAGCTGTGAAAATTTCTTTGTTTGATGTGGTGATGGCCACGATGGTGGAAGGGTGTCCTGATTGCGCACAAACTGAGAATCACTATTATGAAGAGTTGATTGTGGTGGGGCGTATGTCGGTAACGAGTGATTTATTAGCAGATGTATCCCACACCAACAGACGGGTTCTACTAGGTAATGTATCCTCATTTATAACTCACGATTATTACCTCCGTATGAATTATTCCATCTTTATGATTCAAGCAAGGGATGTGAGTTGTTATCTAAAGGAGCGAAATGGCAAACATCCTCAACCAAGAATGCGTTTCTCGTACAAAGATAACAAATATGATTTCCCCATTACCGACCCGGATTTCCGTCATCTGATGGAGCATGATTTACAAAAGGCTAATTCTTATCTAAATTATTATTTAACATTGTCTTTGAGCTTAGAATTTAATGGTCAGCATTTCAAATTGATATCAGGAGTAATAACGGAGTAAAAACGAGTAATAAAAGCACTACATTGTCCCTTGTTCATCGTCATATTGTTCTTTGTGCCTTTTGGTTGGCGGCTGTCTGTGTAGCGGCGCAACCTCGGTTGCGCAAGCCGGAGATGTACTTGGGTGTGCATGGCGGGGTTACCGCTTCGATGGTGCAGTTTTCGCCTACGGTGCCTAACATGTCGCCGATTACAGACGCGGTGGTTTTCGGAGGGAACGGCGGAGTGGTCTTTCGCTGGAGCGGGCAGAAATGCTGCGCGGTACAGGTGGAACTCAACTACCTGCAACGCGGTTGGCGGGAGGCGAACGAAGAGGGAGCCTACACGCGTGCGCTACACTATATAGAGTTGCCATTTCTGATGCATATCTATTTCGGCAGTCCGACTGTTCGGGGCTTTGTCAATTTAGGTCCGCAGATAGGCTACTGCGTGTACGACAACGGCGGTGCAGGCACGAAACAAACGAGCGAGGTGCATCAATACAGCCCCATAGAGAAGCCTTTTGACTGGGGAATCGCGGGCGGTTTGGGCTTTTATATCCGCAGCCACAGAGCAGGACTTTACCAATTAGAAGTACGCTATAACTATAGTCTTGGCACGCTTTTTGACGACTCTTTATCGGCTCATTTCCGCAACTCGAACCCTATGGAGTTGTCTGTCAATCTGGCATGGCTGTGGGAGTTCAAAAAGTAATTAAGAATTATGAATTAAGAATTAAGAGGGCATTGTTTCTCTCTACAACGAAAACAACGATAACAACAACAATTAATAACTAATACTAACAGACATGAAGACGAATTATGAGATTCGCTATGCGTCGAACCCTGTTGACGCAAAGAGTTACGACACGACTCGTCTGCGTAACGATTTTCTGATTGAGAACGTATTCACTCCTAACGAGGTGAATATGGTGTATTCAATGTACGATCGCATGATTGTGGGCGGTGCGATGCCTGTGGGCGAGGTGCTCACGCTGGAGGCTATTGATCCGCTGAAGGCTCCGCATTTCCTGACCCGCCGCGAGATAGGTATCTTCAACGTAGGTGTCGGCAAGGGTATCGTAAAGGTGGACGGCACGGCTTTTGAGTTGGGCTACAAAGAGGCACTCTATTTGGGCAAAGGCGACCGCGAAGTAACCTTCGAGTCGTGCGACGCAGAGCACCCCGCGCTGTTCTACTTCCTCTCCGCGAACGCGCACACCACCTATCCCGACAAGAAAGTTACGAAAGCAGACGCTGTGGTAGCGCACATGGGCAGCCTCGAGATGTCCAACGAGCGTGATATCAACAAGATGATTGTCAGTCAAGTGCTGCCTACCTGCCAGTTGCAGATGGGTATGACGGAGTTGGCACCCGGCAGCGTATGGAACACCATGCCTGCACACGTTCACTCGCGTCGTATGGAGGCATATTTCTACTTTGAACTGCCCGAAGACCAGTCTATCTGCCACTTCATGGGCGAGGTGAACGAAACGCGCCACATCTGGATGCACAACAACCAAGCCGTGCTCTCGCCGGAGTGGTCTATCCACAGCGCAGCCGCTACCCATAACTACACCTTCATCTGGGGTATGGGCGGCGAGAACCTCGACTACGGAGACCAAGACTTCAGTTTGATTACAGACTTGAAGTAGGATAAAAGACCGTTCGCTACGCTCACTGAAAGACCGTCTAACGACTATCCGACCGCACTTCGCGCTGAAAGACTGATATTCTGCTATCTACACTTAATCGGTCGGACAACGAAGTGGTCGGACAGTGAAACGGTCTAACAGCGAAGCGGTCTAACAAATATCTTAAAAAATCAATTTTCAACTCATTTAATAACTAACTATCATGAATCCTTTTTCTTTGGAAGGTAAGAACGCGCTCATCACCGGTGCGTCTTACGGCATTGGCTTCAACATTGCGAAAGCGTTCGTTGCAGCAGGTATCAAGAACATCATCTTTAACGACATCAATGAGGAGTTCCTTGCCCGCGGTCTGAAGAACTATGCAGATGCAGGTATCACCAATGTACACGGCTACGTTTGCGACGTAACGAAGGAAGACGATGTGAAGGCTATGGTTGAGAAGATTCACCAAGAGGTAGGTCAAATAGATATTCTTGTAAACAACGCCGGTATCATCAAGCGTATCCCTATGCACGAGATGAAACGCGCCGAGTTCCAGCAGGTTATTGACATCGATTTGGTAGGTCCGTTCATCGTATCTTCCGCTGTGCTGCCCGAGATGATGGAGCGTCGTGAGGGTAAGATTATCAACATCTGCTCCATGATGTCCGAGTTGGGTCGCGAGACTGTGAGCGCATACGCAGCAGCCAAAGGCGGTCTGAAGATGCTCACCCGCAACATCTGCTCCGAGTATGGTGCTTACAACATCCAGTGCAACGGCATCGGCCCGGGCTACATCGCTACCCCGCAAACCGCTCCGCTGCGTGAGTTGCAGGCAGACGGCAGCCGCCATCCGTTCGACCAGTTCATCTGCGCGAAGACTCCAGCCGGCCGTTGGCTCGACCCATCGGAGTTGGGTGGTCCCGCTGTATTCTTGGCTTCGCACGCTTCCGACGCTGTGAACGGACACATCCTCTACGTGGACGGCGGTATCTTGGCTTACATTGGCAAACAACCCGAATAAGCCATGAAGAAAGTACTTTTCATTGCCTCTCTTGCTCTCGCACTCGTAGCGTGCCAGCCCGCTGCCGAACAAGCGGCGAAGGTGTATGGTCGCTACGTGCCCGAGCGCAAAGACGACTTCGCGTGGGAGAACGAGTATGCGGCTTTCCGTCTCTACGGACCCGCGCTGCTGCCCGAGAACCCCTCCAATGGCGTGGACCTGTGGCTGAAGAACAGCCCCGAACTGCGTATCGACTCGATGTACTACCATGAGTTGGAGTTGGGCGAGCCTTACCATATCAACTATGGCAAGGGGCTCGACTGCTACAAGGTGGCGCACACCGTAGGTTGCGGCGGTCTTGCCGTGGTGGCGGAGGACGTGCTCTACGTGGGCGGTCCGTACAGCCGTTGGGAGATACTGGAGCAGACGCCTGACCGCTTCTCGTTCCGGCTCCAATACGACAGTCTGCTGGTCTGCAACCAAGTGATGCAGGCTTCGCTCACCATCACCGCAGAGGCGGGCAAACTGCTGAACCGTGCTGACATCGTCATCACCAACCGCACGAAGATTCTCCTGCCGCAACTCTATGTGGGCGGCGGTATCTACCTGCACGACACAGTGGACAACATCATGCAGTGCAAGTGCGGCGCGGTGGCATACGCCGAGGACGCGCTCTCCGACAAGGGGGCTGCGAAGATGAACTTCGATTACAACGGTTCCACCTCGCAAGGGCGCAACTACGTGGCAGTCATCACCCCGAACGCCACCCGTCAGGAGATTATCGACGGCTCTCTGTTGTCGCTCAAAGAGTATCAGTTGGGCGACACGCTCACCTACTACTTCGGCGGCTGCTGGAGCGAGTGGAGCAACGGCGAGCAGACGATGGCGACTGACGAAGACTGGTTCAACGCCGTCCGCGCGTTTGCTAAGACCCTGTAAACCTTAGTAGTAAAAAGTTTCAGGTTTCATGTTGCAAGTGCTTGAAACCTGAAACCTGAAACTTGAAACTTTTTATCTTTAACCCTATGACCTGTTTGATACTTCGGTTAGCCACGCTCGGCAATGTGGCGATGACGGTGCCCGTCATTGCTTCGCTGAGCGCGCGCTACCCGGAGCATCAGTGGGTGGTGGTGTCGCAGAAACCGCTTGCCGCGATGTTCCAAGGCATGCCCAACGTGCACTACCACGAAATCCAACTGAAAAATATCGCGGGTCTATCGCGGGTCTATCGCGGGTTGACCGCGTATCGTCCGGACATGGTCTTCGACCTGCACGGCGTCTTTGCCACCCGCATCCTTTGCGGCTTGTTTCGTTTGCAGGGGGTATCCGTCTTCTCCATAGACAACGACCGAGCGGCAAAACGCATGCTCACCATTCGGGGCGCGAAGAAAGGGGTGGCGTTGCCCTCGGAGTTTCAACGCTATGCCGACACGTTTCGGCTCGCGGGATTCGACACCGATGACCGCTTCACCGCTTTACCCGTCAACACCCCGGCCGTCGAAGCCGTGCAGCAACGCTTCGGCACCAAGACAGGGCGCTGGATAGGCATTGCGCCTTTTGCCAAATCCAAATCGAACATGCTACCTTACCGCGTGATGAAAGAGGTGATACAAGCCCTCTCCACACGCGAAGACACCCGCCTTTTCCTTTTCGGTGCAGGAAAAGTGGAGTGCGAGATGCTCCGCCAGTGGGCGAGCGTCTTTCCCCGCACCGAGAGCGTGGCAGGCTGCCTGCCGCTCGAACAAGAACTGGAACTCATGCGTCGGCTTGACCTCATGCTCTGCATGGATTCCGCCAACCAGCACCTCTCTTCGCTCGTCCGCCTGCGTGCCGTGAGCGTCTGGTGCGCCACCCACCCCTGCATCGGGTTCATGGGCTGGAAACAGTCGCCCGATGACATCATCCAACATACAGACCTCAGTTGCCGACCCTGTACGTGCCACGGCACCAATCGCTGCCGGTACCGCAACTTCGCCTGCAAACAATTCACAGCAAAAGATATAATCCAACATATATGAGTAAAATAATCGCATTAGCCAACCAGAAAGGCGGCGTGGGCAAGACCACTACGGCTATCAACCTTGCTGCCGCCTTGGCACAACAAAAACAACGCGTGTTGCTCGTGGATGCCGACCCGCAAGCAAATGCCTCATCGGGCTTGGGCATTGAGATTCGCGACCTAAACAATACTATCTACGAATGCTTGGTCAACAACAACGACCCGCATGCGGCGGTGGTGGAGACCTCCGTCAAGAACCTCTTCCTCATCCCCAGCCATATCGATTTGGTCGGCGCAGAGATAGAGATGCTGAATATCGACAACCGCGAGACCTTGCTCAAGCGTGTGCTGGCGCAGGTGCGCAACGAGTACGACTATATCCTCATCGACTGCTCGCCCTCGTTGGGACTTATCACGGTCAATGCGCTCACTGCAGCCGACAGCGTCATCATCCCTGTACAGTGCGAGTTCTTCGCGCTGGAAGGTATTGCCAAACTGCTGAATACCATCAAGATAATCAAGTCGAAACTCAACCCCTCGCTGAAGATTGAGGGCTTCCTCTTGACGATGTACGACAACCGTCTGCGCCTGAGCAATCAGGTCTATGAGGAGGTGAAGCGCCACTTCGGCGACTTGGTGTTCAACGCGGTGATTGCCCGCAATGTGCGCCTCTCCGAAGCACCCAGCCACGGCATGTCGGTACTCGAATACGACCCGTCCAGCAAAGGCGCAAAGAACTACACCGCACTAGCAAAAGAACTTATCAAAAGACAATAAGTAAGGATAAAGGATTAAGGACACAGGATAAAAGACAAAATACCTTTGCTTTTGAGTTTTCAGAGTTGAAACTATTCAGTCTTTTATCCTTCATCCTTTATCTTTCATCCATGAAAAATTATGAAAAAATTTACAGGACTCGGGCGTGGATTGGACGCCCTGATTGATACCACACATGTAGACACCAACGGCGGAAGCAGCATCAACGAGGTGGAACTCCGCCTCATAGTTGCCAATCCCGACCAGCCCCGCCGTAACTTCGATGAAGAAGCCTTGCAGGAGTTGGCGGACTCTATCCGCGAACACGGCGTCATCTCCCCCATCACCCTACGCAAGAACGATGACGAAACCTATATGATTATCGCGGGTGAGCGTCGTTTCCGCGCGGCGAAGATGGCTGGGCTGGACACTATCCCCGCCTATATCCGCACCGCCAAAGACGAGCAGGTGATGGAATGGGCACTCATCGAGAACATCCAGCGCGAGGACTTGGACGCCATAGAGATTGCGCTTGCCTACCAACGCCTCATGGACGATTACCAACTCACCCAAGAGCGCATGTCTGAGCGCGTGGGCAAGAAGCGCGCCACCGTAGCCAACTACCTGCGCCTGCTCAAGTTGCCCGCCGAGATTCAGATGGGTATCAAGGAGAAGAAGATTGACATGGGGCACGCCCGCGCCATCTTGGGCTCTCCCTCCACAGAGCAGCAACTAAGCCTCTACCAGCGTATCCTCGCCGAGGGGCTCTCTGTCCGCCGCGTGGAGGAGTTGGTGAACGAGGCGAAAGGCGAAGAGCAACCAAAAGCGCCCAAAGCGGCAAAGTCGCCCGTGAAGGAAGAGTTTGCGGCAATGGCAGAGCAACTCGCGCAAGCCCTCCAAACCCGCGTGAAGGTAACCGACAGCAAACTCACTATCGCCTTCCGCAGCGAAGAGGAGTTGCGGGAAATAGCAGACCGCCTAACGGCTGAAAGACCGCTTCGCTAAAAGATAAAGGATAAAAGACTCATTACCTTCGTCTGTTAGTATTCGGTATGGGACCGTACCTTCAAGAATACTAATTTGTCTTTCATCCTTCATCCTTTATCTTTCATCCTTGTGAAACCATACTCACTCATATTGCTCCTCTTTTTGTTGTTGCCCTGCGCCCTGAAAGCGCAGGACTTGTCCCGACATGTCGGGAGCGACCAAATCTACTACGTCCACACGGAGGATACCACCCACACCGACGGAGAGGAGGAGTACAAATACTATATCGACCTCCGTCGTCAGCCCATTGCGGCGCGGGCGGTCTGGCTCGGGGCCATCGTTCCCGGGCTGGGGCAGATATACAACGGCAGTTACTGGAAACTGCCCATCGTCTATGGCGGTTTCATGGGCTGCGGCTATGCCATCTCGCTCAACCAGACGCGCTACGAGTCGTACAAACAAGCGTACCGCGACCTCTACAACGATGCGCAGGCGGGGCTCGTGAACGATGACCCCTCCAAGTCCTACAACGCCATCCTCCCCGAAGGCTACACGATAGACCGCATGGGAGGCGTCAGCACCTACTCCACCACGCTCAACAACTGGCAGAGCACCTACCGCCGCTACCGCGACTACAGCATCGTGGCGACCATACTCGTCTATGCCCTCTCGCTGGTGGACGCCTACGTCGATGCCTCCCTCTTCGACTTCGACATCTCCCCCGACCTCACCCTGAATGTAGAACCTCAGTTGTACTACGACTTGCAGCAGCAACGTAGTGCCGAACTCAAACTCGCTATCAAGTTTTGAAAAAGAAACGTATCATACTTTTCGTTGCTTTTGTTGTTTCCGTAGTTAATGTAATATCCGCAAACACGACCGCAGGCGAGACGCCTGCGTCCTCGGTGCTTTCAGCAGGCGGGGACGCCTGCGCACCCGTAGTCGAGTCGTTGTCTGCCGACTCCGTCCTGCTGGACTCCATTGACCAGGTCATCGAGGCGATGGCGGACACCGTTACGCAGGCTCCGCTCTTCCCCCAGTCGCCCGACTCGGCGCTCACCGACCTCGACTACCGGCTGCTGGAGTGGTCGCTCGGCTGGCTCGACACCGCGCAATGCGTGGTTACACCCGACACCACCACGCTCCCCGACTCCGCCTATAAGGCGCGCCTGCAAGCCCTGCCCTGCGTCATCGAACTCCCCTACAACAGCATCGTGCGCGCGTTCATCCTCCGCTACGTCAAGCGCAACCCAAAGCAACTGGCGCGCATGAAACGCATGTCGGAGTACTATTTCCCCATCTTCGAAGAAGCCCTCTGCCGCCACGACCTGCCCTACGAGTTGGCGCTGCTGCCCGTCATCGAGTCGGCGCTCAACCCCTCTGCCCACTCCCACGCCGGCGCGGCGGGACTATGGCAGTTCATGCCCGCCACAGGCAAGCGCTACGGGCTGGAAATCAACTCACTGGTGGACGAACGGCTTGACCCCGTCAAGTCCACCGAGGCGGCTTGCCGCTTCCTGAGAGACCTCTACAATATCTTCCACGACTGGAACCTTGTCATCGCTGCCTACAACTGCGGCGGCGGCAATGTGAACAAAGCCATCGCCCGCGCGGGCGGCAAGCGCGACTTCTGGTCTATCTACCCCTACCTCCCCCGCGAGACGCGCTCCTACCTCCCCATCTTCATCGCCGCCAACTACGCGATGAACTACCACGACGAGCACGGTATCTGCCCCGCCCCGCTGGATAAAATCATGCTCACCGACACCATCATCACCACGCGGCGCATGCACCTCGAGCAGGTGGCGGACAAACTGCATATCCCCCTTGCCGAACTCAGGCGGCTCAACCCCCAATACACCCGCGACATCCTCCCGGGCGGCACGCCTTACGCCCTCTGCCTGCCGCAGGAGAAGACCACGGCGTTCTTGCAGCAGGAAGACTCCATCTACGCCCACCGCGCAGACCAACTCATCAACAACCGCCGCGCGGAAATCGACCTCGCCAAGGTAACCTCCGTCTCCGGAGCATACCGCGTGAACGGCGTTACCTACTACACCATCAAGAACGGCGACACCCTCGGCGGCATCGCCAAGAAGTTCCACTGCACGGTCAAGCAACTGAAAGCATGGAACAACCTCTCGTCCGACAATATCCGCGCAGGTAAGAAACTGAAAATCTGTAAGTAGCAATAGATCGGCACTCTTAAACGGATAGTTTTCCCCCTCTCTAAATCAATTGTATATTCAAAGTAACATCCCTGTCTGCTGACATCAGCAGGCAGGGATAGTTGTGTATCGGTGTCCATACCTAAAATTAGGTATCAAAGAGGGTGTAGAATTGACTATTTTTAGCGATTGCGGGGATGGTGGAAAAGCGGTACCTTTGCAGTGTTTTTGTAAAGTTAGTTTATTGTATGAAAAAAGTCCTTTTCTCATTGTGTTCATTGCTGCTGTGCGGCACAGTTTTCGGGCAGGCGGTAGATGCGTATAGCGGTGCGAGTCCGCAGCAGCCGCAGCCTCGCGACACGGTGTCCGCTCCCGCAGACAGCCTTGCGCTTGCAGCCGACCGTCTGTCGGTGCAGCCGCTCAGCGAGCAACTCCGAGAAGAGGCATCCTTCTCCGGCGAGGAGGAAGCGTCGGCGGCACTTTCCGCAGGCAAGAAGCAGGCGCGGAAACGCACCGTTACTGTGCAGGCGGAGGTGCCCGAGCCATCCCCAAAAAAGGGGAGGCTCACCATTGGTGGGTATGGCGAAGCGGCGATGAAACGCTGTTTCTACTCGAACAACTACCTGCGCTACACCTCGCCGGAGAACTACGTGAATGACCAATATGGGGAGTTTGACCTTCCCCATGTGGTCATTTACTTAGGCTATGACTTCGGCAAGGGTTGGAGCATGGGTAGCGAGATAGAGTTCGAGCACGGTGGCACGGAAGTGGCGGTGGAGATAGAGGAGGAAGAAGGCGGCGAGTATGAGACCGAGGTGGAGCGCGGCGGCGAAGTGGCGCTGGAGCAGTTTTGGATACAGAAGTCGTTCAATCCCTACGCCAACCTGCGTATGGGTATGATTATAGTGCCGTTGGGCGGTACGAATGCGCACCACGAGCCCAATCAGTTCTTCGGCGTGTATCGCCCCGAGGGGGACAACACCATCCTGCCTTGTACATGGCACGACATCGGCGTGCAGTTCCACGGTCGCTACAAGTGGTTCGGCTACACGGCGCAGTTTCTGCCCGGGTTGGAGAGTACGCTCTTCAGCAAGCAGAACTGGATACAAGGCGGCTCGGCATCGGCATATGAGTTCAAGTTGGCAAACTGCTACGCAGGCTTGGCGCGACTGGATTTCTATCCGCTTGAGGGGAATGTAAAAAAGCAGGATAGTATCAGGGTGCGGCATGGAGACCGCACCTCCTTGCGCCTCTCGCTGAGCGGGTATGCGGGGACTTCCTTTCGGAATAACCTGAGTCCGACTACCAACAGCAAGTACGACGGTGTGAAGGGATTGGTGTCGCTTGTGGCGTTCGATTGGAACTACACGGGGCATGGTGTCATCTTCCGCGGCTCCGCCACCTACGGGCACTTGGGCGATGCGGCACTCATCTCCGCCTACAACAAGTCGATGAGCAAGAACAGTATCTCCAAGCGTGAGAACGTGGCGAGCGACGCCTACACCGTTGGTGCGGAGATAGGCTACGACCTCTTTCATCCTGTTCCCCGTCTGCGCGACAGCCGTCGGTCGCTTTACCTCTTCGCGCGCTACGACACCTACGACGCACAGGCGCGGATAGAGGGCACGAAGAACTACTGGACGGGGCGGCAGAAAGTGTCGTGCGGCGTGAACTACCTGCCCATACCCGAGGTAGTCATCAAGGGCGAGTTCGGCTACGGCATACTCAACCAAAACCCCTATTCCGCTACGCGCTACAACAACGAACCGTATGTGGCGCTGTCGATTAACTACTGCGGATTCTTCATCTTATGAACTGGTCGGGAATCCTATTGGGCATAGCGGTGTTCGTCTGTATCGGGCTGTTTCATCCCGTTGTCATCAAGGCGGAGTACTATTTCGGGACAGGCTGCTGGTGGGCGTTTGCCCTATGCGGAACAGGTGCGTTAATCGGAAGTATGTTCGTGGAGAACGTGTATGCTTCCACTTTGCTCGGGGTATTTGCATTCTCCTGTTTCTGGTCGATACTGGAACTCTTCGAACAGAAGAAGCGCGTAGAGAAAGGCTGGTTCCCGAAGAGAGGGGGATAACAAGGAGGTGCGTTTCATGGAGGTGCGGTCTCCAGGCCGCACCAAAAAGAGCAGACAATGCACCTCTGAACACTAACTAAAGATTACCATGGTGCGGCCTGGAGACCGCACCTCCATGAATACCTAATCACTAACAAAAATATAAACGTATGAAGAAAAGTAAACTATTTGTAGCCGTGGGGCTGTTGGGGCTCGCGCTGGCAAGTTGTGAACAGAAACAACAGGGCGGTCAGGACGTAGATTCGCCAAAGGAGACCGCATTGAAAGCCGCGATGGAGGCGTATGTGGACGGTACTGTGGTGCCCACCTACCGCTCCCTTGCGGACGCTACCACCGCACTCTATGCACAGTGCGAAGTGATGATGAACCATTTTGACGCGGGCACGCTGACGGAGGCGGACGTGAAAGCCGCAGCCGACGAGTGGGAGAAAGCACGCAAGTACTGGGAGTTGAGCGAGGCGTTCCTCTTCGGTCCTGCGGCGAACCACAACATCGACCCGCATATCGACTCGTGGCCATTGGACAAAGACGGAATGGACGCCATGCTCGGCAACGCTGCGCAGATGGCGCAGATAGAGGCGCAGGGGGCAGACTACGTGGGCGATAAGTTGGGCTACGGCTTGCTGGGCTTCCACGCGGTGGAGTACATGCTCTACGCTTCGGACAACGCCGACAAGAGCCACGTGCGGCTGCATGCACTCGACTACACGCGTGCGGAGATGGTCTATCTCGTGGCGGTGGCGGAAGACCTGCGCAACCAGACCGTGGCGCTGGAAGCGTCGTGGGCGGGAGTCAGCAACATCAGCGCCGAGAAACAAAGTATCTTGGAGGAGGCGGAGATAGAGTACAACGACTTCAGCAAGGGTTACGGCTCCTACATGAAAGTGGCTACCGGCGGCGTCTATGCCACCTATCAGGAGGCAGCGGAGGAGTTGATGCAAGGCTGTATCGACATCGCCGACGAGGTGGGTAACACCAAGATTGGTCGCCCTGCCAACGCCTCTTCGGACGAAGACCGCAACTACATAGAGAGCCCCTACTCGCTCAACTCCATCGAGGACTTCCAAGATAACATCCGCTCTATCCGCAACGCCTACTGCGGCAGTCAGCCGGGCGACGCGAGCGTCAGCGCGTATATCGCTACCATCGACAAGGACTTGGACGCTCGCTGTCAAGCCGCCATCGAGGCAGCCTTGCAGGCTATCGCCGTGATACCCGAGCCCTTCGCGCAGAGCGCCAAATCGGGCGAGGCACAGAACGCCGTGAAAGTAGTCGGCAGAGACCTCGTGGACGTGCTCACAGAGGTGAACAGCGCATTGAGCAGATAAGACCCTCCCCACCCCTCCCTTAAAGGGAGGGAGAAAGAGGCTGAGACGCGACAAGGAGGTGCGGTCTCCAGGCCGCACCAAAAAGAGCAAACAAGGCACCTCTGAACACTGACCAAAGATTACTATGGTGCGGCCTGGAGACCGCACCTCCATGAACCACTGATAAAACAACACCATTATGAAAAAGACATACCTTTCCCTACTTTTAGGGGTAACGATTTTGGCGGGGTGCAATCCTACCCTTCCTTCGGAGGAAGAGCCGACTGATGAGGCGGCTGCTATGCCCGACTGGTACTATGCCGGCGGCGTGCTCGGCACCACCGAGTTGAACACCGCCAACGCCTTCGAGCAACCCACGCCCTCCGTGGACAACGGACATTTCTCCGAGCAGTTCAAGAGCGGAGAGGCGCTGTTCGAGAAGCAGTTCATGACCAACACCGGCGGCACGCGCGGCGGACTGGGTCCCGTCTATGTGCGCGCCAGTTGTATCCATTGCCACCCCAACTACGGGCACGGCAAGTCCGTTCCCGCGGGCAAGTACAACAGCAACGAGATAGGCAACGGCACCCTGCTCGTCATCTACGACCCTGCCACCGACGCGTATGTCAAGTGGGCAGCGGGCATGCCGCAACTGCACGCCGTGCCGCCCTTCAAAGCGCCGATAGACGAGTCGCAAATCACCGTCGAGTGGCGCACCGTCAGCACCTTCGCCGCCTCGGGCGATGTGTTCACCTTCCCCGATGGTGAGCCGTTTGAGTTGCGCTATCCCGTCGTTACCATGCCCGAGACGGCGGTCTATGGGCACGAGGACTTGGCGCTCGGCACCTATGAGGTGCGGCTGGAGAACACCATCGGTATCTATGGCACGGGGCTGCTCGACGCCATCCCCGACGACTCCATCATCGCGCAGTGGGCGAAAGAGGAGTTGGCATACCAAAAAGGGTACCTCAAGCACTGGAACAGCGCGATGTTCGAGGGCGGCAGTTACAAGAACTGGTACACCAACAAGGTGCAGGGCGACGGCACCCCTTACGCCCGCCGCTTCACCTACGCCATGAGCCGCGGACCGCTCCTCGATGCTGCCGGCGCGAACGCTATCTGGAACATCACCAACGTTACCCGCTCCGACCGCCGCTACCACTACCTCGACCTCGCCGGCACCACCTACGCTACCATCGCGTCCAACGACCCCGATGTGCAGGCGGGATTCCCCGACTATATCGAGAAGATAGACCCCGAGCACACCCACGCCGAGTGGTTCACCGACAACGTGCAGCAGAATATCTACGCCTACCTCACCTCCAAAGACCTGCCTGTGGAGATGAGCGACAACGAGTATGCCGACTTCATGGTATGGCATCGCGGGCTCGCCGTGCCCGCTGTCCGTGGGGCAGACGACCCCGTGGTGAAACGCGGACGCGAGGTGTTCAATCAGATAGGTTGCGCCGCCTGCCACCGCCCCTCATGGACTACCGGCAGCGACCAACTGCAAGACCCCAACCGCTTCTTCACCCGCAACAGCGACATGCCGCGTTACCCCTACCAGACCATTTGGCCATACACCGACATGGTGCAGCATAAACTGTGCATGGAGAACGACATTCGCACGGGCTGGTGCCGCACCACGCCGCTCTGGGGACGCGGACTGCACCAGAAAGTTACGGGCGACGACTACGCTGCGCGTCTTCACGACACCCGCGCCCGCAACGCCGTGGAGGCTATCCTCTGGCACGGCTACTCCGCCGAGTCGGACGCCTACGAGAGCACCGTGCAGTTCTATAACCTGCCCAAAGAAGACCGCGAGGCACTCGTGAAGTTCGTGGACGCGATATAGGGGCTTTTGGATGAAGGGCCGCTCACTATGTTCGCTGAAAGATAAAGGATAAAAAACTAAATAGTTTTGTATAGCAAAGAGGCTGCGTTCCTTATACGGGGACGCAGCCTCTTTTTGTTTGTTTAGGGGGGAATAGTGCATTTAGCTTATCCTCCATGAACCACTATGGTGCGGCCTGGAGACCGCACCTCCATGAGCGTTCGCGCCAGTCGCGGGGACGGATGCCTGTTTGGTTGTAGAAATAGCGGCTGAAAGCCGCGGGGTCGGAGAAGCCTAATTCGTAGGCTACCTCTGCGATATAGCGTTGCGACATGACGGAGGACTGCTTGTCGCGCGGCTGCATGGTGGTGAGCAGGTGCTGCGCCTGCGCTATCAGATAGTTGTCAATACATTGCTTGGCACTCTTGCCCGTCGCCTGCCGTATGCTGGTGGTGAGGTACTTGGGCGTGATACAGAGTTTGTCGGCATAGAACTGCACGCTATGCTCTTTGTGCGCATGCTGCCGCAAGAGCGTGAAGAACTGCTGGGTGAGTTTGTGTTCGCGGCTCGGACGCGCGACGGCGGGCACCTGCGAATGGTAGTAGTAATTGAAAGAGAGGAAGTAGGCGTGCATGATATGCCGGAGCATCTGCTGACGGTAGGGGTTAGTGGTTTGGCGCAGTATGCCCTCACACATAGCGTACAGGTTTCTGACCGCCTCCATTGCCTGCTCCGGCAGGGGGAGGAAGGGATGTTGCTGCAAGCGCCACGGCAAGTCAATCTCGAAATCCAAGCCTAAACTCTCGACAAACTTGGACGACATTACGATGTGTTTGCTCACAAAGTCGTTCGACACATCCTCAATGACGAATATCTGTCCGGGCAGATGGTAGAAAACGCCTTTCTCCTGCACATGACACTGAAAGACGCCGTTGATGACCACATCTATTGTTCCCTGCTCGACGATGGTAGCCAGCGCATAGTCGTTGAGCGCATAGGGCGTGTTGAGCCGCCACGGTCGCATGGTGCTGTCCACCAGCATAAAATCATTCTCGTAGCGTAAAACGCATTGGTCTAACATTTCAACAAAAATTGGCTCACCAGTAAAAGCCTGTGTTGATTAGGAGAAAAAGTTTGTATAGATTTGGTCATATCGTATGAAAAGAGTATCTTTGCAGC
>JBJECI010000064.1:0-11967 GCA_051870915.1 Paludibacteraceae bacterium | reverse complement strand
AGGACAGACGCAACAGAGCGGGAAGCAGCGTTGTTTCTCCGCGTGCTGGTGGAGCAAATCACGGAAGGACTACGCAGCGGAGAACAGATAAAAATCAACGGGTTAGGTACATTCCGCCTGCAAGAGATGGCGCCGCGCAAGAGCGTGAACGTGAACACGGGCGAGCCAATCATCATCCCGGGCTACACCAAGGTGGTGTTCACGCCGGAGGTGAGTATGCGGGAGATGGTGGAGAAGAACAAGAGCGTTACCCCCATCCTTAATCTGAACGGGCAGGCACCGAGCGAGCCCGTGAACGAAGACGCACTGAGCCCGTTAGAGAAACTGGGAAGACAGGCGGACGAGATAGTGGACATCTTGGCAGACCTCGGGCAAGACCCGCGCATGCGTCCGATGGCGGCGGAGGAGAGTGCGCCCGCGGAAGAAGAAAGTGCTGCTGAGGCGGTGGATACAACGGATATAGTGGCTCCCAAAGAGGCTACGGAAGAGCCTGTTTCGGAGGAGGTTGCTGAAGAAGTAGCGGAAGAAGAAACGATTGCGAAGGAGGTCGCTGAAGCTGAAACAGCCGAGGAGAAGGTGGAAGAAGATGTGCCAGAGCCTGTTGCCGAACCTATTACAGAGCCTGTTGCCGAACCTATTACAGAGCCTGTTGCAGAGCCTGTCAAAGAAGAGCCTATCGCGGCACCTGTGGAGATCATCGCCCCCGAAGAGGTCAAGGCTGGCAAGAATAGGAGATACCATTTCTGGCGCGATACGCTGATATGCGTAGTGTGTCTGCTGGTGGTGCTGGCTGGTGGTTTCTTGTTCTTGCGCGGCGCGATGGCGAATTGGATAGACTCGCTGGTTGCCAAGAGCGAGACGCCCGTGGCAGATACAGTGGTCGTCTTGCCTTCCGCGCCTACCGCTGAGGTGCTGCCGGAAGATACAGTCGCAGTAGCAAGCGAGCCAGAGCAGCCTGTCTATCAGCAGTTTATCACCACCGAGGAGATTCGCGAGGGTAGCCGCTTGACATGGCTTGCCTATCGCTATTACGGCAACAAAGACCTGTGGGTGTATATCTACGATGCCAACAAAGACCATCTGGATAACCCGAATGAGATTCGTGTGGGTACGCCTATCCGTATCCCCCGCCTCACCACGGAGCAGCAGGACACCACCCTGCAAACCACACGCGAGGTGATGCAACGATTGAAAGACAACGCGATTCATTGGGATGTTCGTAACAAAAACGACCAATAACGGTATTTTTCAACAAAAATTTCCAAAAATTTTATAACATTCAAAAACAAGAAAGGCATTTTTTATTTCAACAAATATTTTCAAATATTGTTCAAATATTTTTTCTTTAACATATAATTATCGTATAATTCTTCATTAATTTATTTATTACCAAAAACGAATTGTGTCCGAGGAGTTTATCCATATAGAGAACGCGCAGACTCATAACTTGAAAGGCGTGTCGGTGGACATACCGCGCAACAAGTTGGTGGTCATCACGGGCGTGAGCGGCAGCGGCAAGTCGTCGCTGGCGTTCGACACGCTCTACGCCGAAGGGCAGCGCCGCTATGTGGAGAGCCTGAGCGCCTATGCGCGGCAGTTCCTCGGCAGGATGCAGAAGCCGGAGGTGGACAAGATAGAGGGTATCCCGCCCGCCATCGCGATTCAGCAGAAGGTAACGAGCCGCAACCCGCGCTCCACGGTGGGGACTGTTACGGAGATATACGATTACTTGAAGTTGCTCTTCGCCCGCATCGGCAAGACCTATTCGCCCGTCAGCGGGCAGGAGGTGCGCCGCAAGACGGGGCGCGACGTGGTGAACGCACTGATGGGATTGCCGACAGGCACGCGGGTCTATCTGATTGCGCCCATCGTGCTCGGCGAGAAGAGCATAGACGACCAACTGACCATCTGGCAGTCGGAGGGCTTCTCCCGCCTGCTGATAGGCGGCGATGTGGTGCGCATGGGTGCGTCCGCCGCAGCCCATCTGTGCGATGAGCAAGGGCGGTTGCTGCCGGACTGTTACCTGCTGGTTGACCGCGTGGTAGCCGATGGAGAGCGCGCCACGGCGAACCGTTTTGCCGATTCGGTGCAGACGGCTTTCTTCGAAGGACACGGCGACTGCGGACTCTTTCACGACGGGCAGTACGAGTGGTTCTGCGAGCGCTTCGAGATGGACGGTATCCGTTTCGTGGAGCCATCGGAGCACCTGTTTGACTTCAATAGCCCCATGGGCGCATGCCCCACGTGCAACGGTTTTGGCAACATCATCGGCATAGACCCCGACTTGGTGGTGCCCGATAAGTCGAAGTCGGTGTACGACGAAGCCATCGCCTGCTGGAAAGGGGAGAAACTGAGCGCGTGGAAAGACGAGTTGGTGTACAGCGCGCACCTGTTCGATTTCCCCATCCACAAGCCGTTCTACGAACTCACACCCGAGCAGAAACACCTTATCTGGACGGGCAACGAGCACTTCCGCGGGCTGAACGCTTTCTTCCGCGAGTTGGAGGAGAAGCAATACAAGAAGATACAGTACCGTGTGCTGCTCTCGCGCTACCGCGGGAAGACCATCTGCCCCGATTGCAACGGCACTCGCCTGCGCAAAGAGGCGGGCTATGTCAAGATACAGCAGAAGAGCATACAAGACCTGTGCAGCATGTCCGTACAGGAACTCACACAGTGGTTCAACACGCTGACCCTCAGCCCGATAGAGCAACAGACAGCGGAGATGTTGCTGCACGAGATACGCTCGCGCTTGCAGTTCATGCAGGACGTGGGGCTCGGCTACCTGACGCTCAACCGTATGAGCAGCACCCTCTCGGGCGGCGAGAGCCAGCGTATCACGCTCGCTAAGTCGCTGGGCAGCAGCCTCGTAGGCTCGCTCTATGTGCTGGACGAGCCCTCCATCGGACTGCACCCGCGCGACACGGAGCGGCTCATCAAGGTGCTGCGCGAGTTGCGCGACTTGGGCAACACCATCGTGGTGGTGGAGCACGATGAAGACATCATCAACGCGGCGGACTACACGATAGAGATTGGTCCCGCGGCGGGGCGACACGGCGGCGAAATCACCTACAAGGGCGCACCCCGCAAAGACCTCTTCACCCACGACATCCCCGCCACGCGCCGCCGCTGGAGCAACTACATCGAGATAGACGGCGCGTGCGAGAACAACCTGAAGAACCTCAACGTCCGTTTCCCGCTGAACGTGATGACCGCCGTCACGGGCGTGAGCGGCAGCGGTAAGTCGTCCCTCATCAGCAAGGTTTTCTACCCCGCGCTGAAGAAATACTACGGCGGCACGGCGGAGCATACGGGCGACTACGGCACCCTCAAAGGGAGCATGCACCTCGCCTCCGACATAGAGTTCATCGACCAGAACCCGCTCAGCAAGTCCTCGCGCTCCAACCCCGTAACCTACCTGAAAGCCTACGACGAGATACGCAAGTTGTACGCCGACCAACCGCTGAGCCGACAGATGGGATTCACCCCCGCGCATTTCTCTTTCAACACCCCGGGCGGGCGCTGCGAGGTCTGCAAAGGCGAGGGCACCATCACCATCGAGATGCAGTTCATGGCGGACATCACGCTGGAGTGCGAACAGTGCCACGGCAGACGCTTCAAGCAAGACGTGCTCGACGTCCGCTACCGAGGCAAGTCCATCTACGACATCCTCTGCATGACGGTCAACCAAGCGATAGAGTTCTTCGCGGAAGACCCCGCGTGCAGCAAGATTGTCAAGCGCCTGCAACCCTTGCAGGACGTGGGCATCGGCTATGTGCAGTTGGGGCAGTCGAGCAGCACCCTCTCCGGCGGCGAGAGCCAGCGCGTGAAACTCGCCTCGTTCCTCGCGCAGGAGGAAGCAGCCCCCACCATCTTCATCTTCGACGAACCCACCACAGGTCTGTCGCATACCGATGTGAAAGTCCTGCTCCGAGCGCTCAACCAACTCATCAGCCGCGGGCACACCGTCATCGTCATTGAGCACAACCCGAGTATCATCCTCGCTGCCGACCATGTCATCGACCTCGGTCCCGAGGGCGGCGACGAAGGCGGACAACTGGTGTTCGAGGGCACCCCCGAGGCACTCGCCGAATGCGAACAGAGTTACACAGGTAGATACCTGCGGACGCTCCTGCAACAATCAACCGTCCGTAAGCCGTCGATTACGTAGGATATACGTAGGATATACGTAAGATATACGTAGGATAACCGAGACGATGTACTGACTTCTTACTAACTTTTTACTAACAGTCAATGACCAATTAACAACCAAAACAATGAAAGCAACGCAACATCGCGGAAACACCGCAAACAACATAAACAATGCAAACAACGAGTATGTCAAATAAATCCAATTTTAACATGAAGACTTTGAAAAAAGAAATCCGCCAGTCGGATATTTTCTCGCACCTCGCTTCTGCCGGCTACTTGCCGCGTTGGTGCGTCCTCTTTCTTGATTTACTGCTTGTGTCCATCGCCTTTTGGATAAGCATGGGTATAGGCACAAGTATGTTCCATTATGGCAGTGCCGCTTTGGGCACCACCGCCCTAAAATACTGGCAGCAGTTCCTAATCGTGCTTGCCGTACAGACCGTTTGTTTCTGGGGCTTCCATACCTATTCCGGTATCTTGCGCTACTCCACTTTTGTGGACACCATCAAGTGCCTGCTCTCTGTCTTGGTATGTGGAGGTAGTCTGCTCATCTTCAACGGCTTATATTACTATTTCTCGGGCGACAAACCCCTGATGAACACCCTCCTGCTCATCTACATGCCTCTTGCTTTCGTGTTGCTGTTCTGTCTCCGCGTGGGTATCAAGACAACCTATGAATACATCCGCCACCATACCAGCAACAGCCCGAAAGTGCTCATCTACGGTACCAAGTCCGCCGGTCTCGCCATCGCCAAGATGCTCCGTAGTGCAGGCGACACGCCCTACCGCCCCGTAGGCTTCATCAGCGACAGCACCACCAAGAAATCGGACTACCGCCTCAACGGACTCCCCGTCTTCCCGCTCAACGAGAAGACCTTCCGCTGGATGAAAGACCACGAGGTCAAGAGCATCATCATCTCTCCTATTAAAATGCGCGAGATAACGCCGGCACAAGACTTGCAGGTGTTCTTCGATCATAACATCCACATCCTCAGCACCCCCTACTTCACCGAGTTTGACAACGCCGACGAGGCGGACGCCAACCGCATAGGGCGCATCAACGCCATACAGATAGAAGACCTGCTGGAGCGACCCTCTATCAACATCGACACCGACAACGTGCGCCAAATCATCACCGACAAAGTGGTGATGGTGAGCGGAGCGGCAGGCAGCATCGGCTCCGAACTCGTGCGGCAAGTGCAACGCTTTGAGCCGCAGGTAACCATCCTCCTCGAGATGGCGGAGTCGCCCCTGCACGACCTCTTGATGGACTTGAAGGCACAGTTCCCCAACCGTCGCTTCATCCCTGTCATCGGCGATGTGCGCAACCGCGAACGCATGGAGAACGTCTTCAATGAGTTCCGCCCCGATGTGGTCTATCACGCCGCTGCCTATAAACATGTGCCGATGATGGAGGAGTTCCCCAACGAGGCCATCTGCGCCAACGTGCAGGGCACGAAGAACATGGCGGACATGGCGGTGAAATACGGCGTAAAGCGCTTCGTGATGATTTCTACCGACAAGGCGGTGAACCCCACCAACATCATGGGTGCCAGCAAGCGTATTGCGGAGATGTACGTGCAGTCGCTCTTCAAGCAACTCGTCAAAGAGAACCCCGACTGCACCAAGTTCATCACCACGCGCTTCGGTAATGTGCTCGGCTCCAACGGCTCCGTCATCCCCTACTTCAAGAAGCAGATTGCCGCTGGCGGACCCGTAACGGTTACCCACCCCGACATCATCCGCTATTTCATGACCATCCCCGAGGCGTGCACCCTCGTGATGGAAGCAAGCACGCTCGGCAACGGCGGTGAAATCTTCGTCTTCGACATGGGGCACCCCGTCAAAATCTACGACCTTGCCAAGAACATGATACGCCTTGCGGGCTTCATACCCGAAGAGGAGATTCCCATCGTCTTCACGGGACTCCGCCCGGGAGAGAAATTGTACGAGGAACTGCTGAACCAGAAGGAGACCACGCTCCCCACTACCAACGAGAAAATCATGATTGCTCGCGTGCGGGAATTCCCCTTTGCCGAAGTCAGCGAGAAGATAAACACCCTCATTGACCTTGCCCACCAAGACAAGCCGTTCCTCACCGTGCAACAAATGAAAGACCTCGTACCCGAGTTCATCAGCAAGAACTCCATCTACGAACAATTAGACAAATAACCTATCGGGAGCTCTACCCTCCCCCACCCCGCAAAAACACCACACACCGCAACTCATAATTCTTAATTCATAATTCATAATTAGAATAGGGTGCTTACCGTAGAACATCTCTCCATAGAATTTGCCTCGCGTCCCGTGCTGGACGACATCTCCTTCATGGTCAACAAGAAGGACCGCATCGCCTTGGTTGGTAAGAACGGTGCGGGCAAGTCCACGCTCCTGCGCCTTATCGCAGGCGAATATACGCCCACCGCAGGACGTATCGCCCGTGACACCGACCTGACCATCGGCTACCTGCCGCAGGTGATGATGCACACCGACGGCAAGACCCTCCGCGAGGACGTGTCCTCCGTCTTTGCCGACGCGCCGTTAGAGGAGCAGGCAAGGCGAATCGCGGAGATGGACCGCACCATCATCGGGCTCGGCTTCGAGCGCAAGGACTTCGACCGCCCTTGTTCCGAGTTCTCCGGCGGATGGCGCATGCGTATTGAGTTGGCAAAGATACTCTTGCGCCACCCCGACCTGCTCTTGTTGGACGAGCCGACCAACCACCTCGACATAGAGTCCATCCAGTGGCTTGAGGACTTCCTGCGTACCTCGCCGAGCGCCCTCATCCTCGTCTCGCACGACCGCAAGTTCATCGATAACGCCACCAACCGCACCATCGAAATCACCCTCGGACGTATCTACGACTACAATGTCAACTACTCCCGCTTCCTCGAACTGCGCCGCGAGCGCCACGAGCAGCAGGTGCGCGCCTACCTCAACCAACAAAAGATGATTCAGGAGACCGAGGACTTCATTGAGCGCTTCCGCTACAAAGCCACCAAAGCCGTACAGGTACAGTCCCGTATCAAGCAGTTGGAGAAAATCGAGCGTATCGAAGTGGATATGGAGGACACCTCGCGCCTGAACCTCCGTTTCCCGCCCGCGCCCCGCAGCGGCGACTTCCCGCTTATCGTGGAAGACCTGCGCAAGGACTTCGGCGAGCATAACGTCTTCCACGATGTTACCTTCACCATCCGCCGCGGTGAGAAAGTGGCGTTCGTCGGCAAGAACGGCGAGGGAAAATCCACGCTCGTCAAGTGTATCATGGGGCAACTCGACTACATGGGCACGCTCAAAATCGGGCATAACGTCAAGATAGGCTATTTCGCGCAGAACCAAGCCGCCCTCCTCGATGAGAACCTGACGGTTTTCCAAACCATCGACTATGTGGCGGTGGGCGACATCCGCACCAAGATACGCGACATACTCGGCGCGTTCATGTTCGGCGGCGAAGCGTCGGAGAAGAAGGTGAAAGTGCTATCCGGCGGCGAGCGAAGCCGTCTCGCGATGATTCGCCTCCTGCTCGAGCCCTGCAACCTCCTTATCCTCGACGAGCCGACCAACCACCTCGACATGCAGTCCAAGGACGTGCTGAAAGCCGCTTTGCAGGACTTCAACGGCACCGTCATCTGCGTCAGCCACGACCGCGACTTCCTCGACGGACTCGTCAGCAAGGTCTATGAGTTCGGCGGAGGGCACGTCCACGAGCACCTCGGCGGCATCTACGACTTCCTCCAAACCAAACGACTCGACTCCCTACAAGACCTCGAACGCAATACGCAAACAACGAAAACGACGCAATCTACGAAAACAACGCAAACAACGAATACAACGGAACCTACGTCCCCGACTCCGTCGGGACAATCCGCCTATGCCGCCCAGAAGGCAGAAGCCGCAGCACGCCGCAAGAAAGAGAAACAGATAGCCGAGACCGAAGCCGCCATCGCCCGACTCGAGGCGGAGCAGAAAACGCTCGAAGACACGATGGCTGCCGACCCCGCACAGCAGACCCCCGAGAACTTCCAACGCTACGAGCATATCAAACGCGAGATAGAGCAAAAACTCTACGAGTGGGAAATCCTCAGCGAGTAAAAACTGGGGACGCCCCGATGTGTCGGGGCGGTAATGGAGGTGCGGTCTCCAGGCCGCACCAAAAGAGAGCAGACTAAAAGCAGAGAATATGGCAACCACTGAGGAACAATCAGACAAGGGTAGTATTGTCATTTATCAATCCCAAGACGGCATTACCAAATTGAGTGCACGCCTTCAGAACGAGACCATTTGGCTGACCCAAAAGTCAATGGCAGAGTTGTTCGGCGTAGGAGTTCCGGCTATCAATAAACACCTTAGCAACATTTTTGATAGTGAAGAACTGCAAGCAGATGCAGTTATTTCCAAAATGGAAACAACTGCCGCTGACGGAAAAAACTACCTCACAAACTTTTATAATCTCGATGCAATCATAGCGGTAGGTTATCGCGTCAACTCCAAACGTGCCACGCAGTTCCGTATTTGGGCGACCCAAGTACTGAAAGAATACCTCATCAAAGGGTTTGCACTCAACGACGAACGGCTTAAGAACCCTCACGGGTACACCGACTACTTCGAAGAGTTACTTGCACGCATACGCGATATACGGGTCTCTGAGATGCGTTTCTACCAAAAACTACGCGATCTATTTGCCATGAGTATTGACTATGCACAACGCAAAGAAGAAACGGATAAGTTTTTCGCCGAGGTGCAAAACAAACTCCTCTATGCGGTAACGCATAAGACCGCAGCAGAATTGGTGGTCAGCAGAGCCGATGCCGATTTGCCAAACATGGGGTTAACGGCATGGAAAGGAACTATTGTACGAAAGGAAGATATATACATAGCCAAAAACTACCTCACCAAAAATGAGATAGATATGCTAAATCGGCTTACCACCCTCTTCCTTGACTCTGCAGAATTGCGCGTACAAGAGTACAAAGAACTCACGCTTGACTATTGGTTAAACAGCACAGACGACCTATTACGGTTTCAAGGGAAAGAGATACTGCAAGGTGCTGGAACAGTTTCCAAAAAAGCCAAAGAGTTATTCGTAGAAAAACACTACGCCATATTCGACCAACGAAGAAATGAGCAACAAGCCATCGCGGCAGACCTGCAAGACGAGCAAGAACTCAAAGCCATCGAACAAGAAGTCCAAAATTTGGCAACACGGAAATCCTAAATTAGGAAAATAAATTGGCAACAATGACCTAACACTTATGAATCCGCAAATGGACATTCATCCAATCATCGACTACATCAAGCAGTTCCTCCTCTACGGCAACGCCGAGGCGGCGCAACGTGTCGGCTACACCGCCGACGAACAGGAGTGGAATCAGTATGCCGTGGTCATCGTGCCCAACGGCTTCTTGGGCAACAGCCTTGTCCTGCCCGACATGAATCGCCCGCAGATGGAGCAGCAGGGCAAGACGCTTATCATCCGCACCGACCTCATCTACAACACCTTCTTCTTCATCTCCCGCGCCGAAGAACTGCTCAACCATCAGCGCGACGAGCACGGCCGTTTCTGCGCCCGCTACTCCATCCTCGGACACGGCAACCGCTTGCAGATACCCATCATAGACGAGTACGCGCATATCCTAATGAAGCACCTCGAACTGGATATGCCCGCCCCTCGCTACAGCCATATCTACCTCACCCACGACATCGACACCATCTCCCAATACCGCCACCTGCGCGGCTTCTTGGGCGGACTCTACCGCGGCGAGTGGCGCCAAGCCCTCAATGCCCTGACCGACATCCGCCGCGACCCCGTCTATACCTTCCCATGGCTCATAGAGCAGGATGCCAAAGTGCCGACCGCCGAGGTCATCTACTTCGTCAAACATACGCAAGGAAAGGGCTACGACTACCCGCAATACAACCTGCAAGGCACTGACTACAAGCAATTAGAGACCCTCCTCCTCCAATCCCACGCCCGCCTCGGCATCCATTCAAGTTACTACGGGGTGGATAAAGGATTAAGGACACAGGATAAAAGACTGAATAGTTCCGACTCTGAGTGTTCAGAGACGAAGGTAATAAGTCCTTCATCCTTCATCCTTCATCCTTCATCCAACACCTTTCTCCACCGCAGCCACTACCTCCGCTGCTCCATCGACAACATGCAAACCCTTGCCGATGCCGGCGTAACCGACGACTTCACGATGGCGTTCCCCGACCAAGCAGGCTTCCGCTTGCAGACCTCGCGCCCCGTGCGGTGGATTAACCCCAAGACCTACACCCTCACCCCGCTCACGCTCCATCCCCTCACGGTCATGGACTGCACCCTGAGCAACACCAACTACATGAACCTCCAAACCGAGGACGAAGCCTACTTCTTCTGCGAGCAACTCTTCGACAAAGTCCGCCAATACGCCGGCGACATCACCCTCCTCTGGCACAACAGCAATCCCACCGGCAACCCATACCATAAATCCTTATATATCAAACTACTGAAAGGTCTTCGCCACTATACCAAACACGCATGAAACCACGCATACTCATACTGACCGACCCCTATGGGAAGCCTTCCTACGCGCCGCGCCTGCGTTATCTGTGTGATTACCTCACGCAACAGGGCTACTCCATTGATGTCTATACCGAGCAGTTTCAGCCGCACGACTTCCCGCACGATTATCCTATTTATGAGAAGCCCATTCGTCAGAAGTTATGGCAGTGGGCGATACAATCCTTTTGGTCTTTGCTGACAGACTACCGCAACCGCCAATTCTCAAAGTGGGTACAGCGAGCAACTGCCGACACCCGTTACGATGTAGTCTTCTGCACCACCTTCTCTACTTTCCCGCTCCGCGCAGCCTATGAGGTTGCCCGAAGCCGCCGTATCCCGTTCATAGCAGATATCCGCGATTTGGAAGAGCAAGTACCCGGAGCGCAATACCAGAGCCATCGCCAGTGGTGGACGCGCCCTTTCCGCCAATGGTATCGGAATGTCAATATACGCCGTCGGAACCGAGCACTCAGGCAAGCAGATATAGTAACCACCGTATCTCCGTGGCACGTGGATTTTATCCAACGCACTATCAATCCCAATGTGCATTTGATATACAACGGCTATGCACCCGAGCAGTTTTATTTTGCTCCTGTCAACTACCCGCAATTCCTCATATCATACATCGGGAAGATATACGAGTTTCAAGACCCCACCCCCATAGAACAGGCTGTTTGTGAATTAAACCTATCGGACATCGTGTTGAACTATCACACTCCCACACATAACCCTATTCCCATAACCGCCGTTGGCGATGAAATCCGACGCAGCAGTATCTGCATAGTCTTGACCAACAAGTCGGCAAAAGGAATGATGACTACTAAGTTCTACGAGGCTTTGGGCTGCGAGAAACCCATCTTGTGTTTCCCGTCAGACGAAAGTGTTTTGGCGGCGACTATTCAGAACACCAACGCCGGCATAGCGACTGACAGCAAGGAGGAGATAAAGCAGTTTATCTTGGAGAAGTACCATGAATGGCAAGCCAACGGATATACCCGCCAAGAGGTGAGAAACAAAGAGCAATTCTCTCGCGAGTACCAAGCCCGACAGTTTGAAGAATTATTTTTGCAATGCTAAGCACGCCCCCCATATTGGTGGATATTTGTTGGACACTCTACCGCTCCAATACCACGTTTGATTTCTTAGACGCTATCATCTCTAAAAAATCATACCGCCTGCTCAGAGCCTTTTTCAAGACCAAGGTCGGCTATCGGGGAAACATACTGCTCTATCGGCTTACCCGCACAGACTGGCAAAGGCGACTTGCCGTT
>JBJECI010000063.1:0-12036 GCA_051870915.1 Paludibacteraceae bacterium | reverse complement strand
ACGTAGTTGCTGCCGCCGATGAAGATAAGGTCGTCGGGTGAGGCTTCGGCAAAGGCGGCGGCGAGGGCTTCTTCTATGGTGGGGAAAGCACGATAGGATGAAGGATGAAGGACGCAGGATGAAGGACTTGTTACCTTCGTCTGTTCGGATGAAGGATGAAGGACACAGGATGAAGGACTTATTACCTTTGTCTCTGAGTGTCCCCGCCCCCTTACCCCCGCCCCGTCCCGACAAGTCGGGATAAACGAAGCGGGGCGGGGGAGTTCGTAGTCAGAACTATTTAGTCTTTCATCTTTTATCCTTAATCCTTCATTTACGACACTATTTTGTCTTTCATCCTTTATCCTTAATCTTTCATCCGATATACTATTTCGTCTTTCATCCTGTGTCCTTAATCCTTCATCCGATATGCTATTTAGTCTTTTATCCTGTGTCCTTAATCCTTCATCCTCAAACATTTTCAGCAGTTTCTCGGCGGGGAAGGCGCGGTGGTTGTTGGGTTGGGTGAAGTAGTAGATGGCGTTGGCGGGGAGGAGTTTGACCACCTCGCTGATGTCCTTATCGGCTACCATGCCGAAGATGATACGCGTGTTGCGGTAGTGCGGCATCAACTGCTGTAACTGCTCTGCCACGTACTTGATACCATGCGCGTTGTGCCCCGTGTCGCAGATGGTGAGCGGGTGCTCGCGTACCGTCTCCCAACGCCCGCGGAGACCTGTCAGTGTGCAGACTTGGGAGAAAGCGGTTTTTAGGGATGAAGGATGAAGGACACAGGATGAAGGACTTATTACATTCGTCTGTTCGGAGGTTTCATGGAGGTGCGGTCTCCATGCCGCACTATTCGTGTCTAAGTCTGCTTCACATTGGGTGCGGCCTGGAGACCGCACCTCCTTTAAGTCGGAACTATTTAGTCTTTTATCCTTCATCCTTAATCTTTCATCCTTAGCGCATTGGGACAATGCGCTAAGGGCTACGTAGGCGGTTTGGATGTTCTTCTCTTGGTAGATGCCGTGAAGTTGGCAGTCGGGGATGTCGCGTTGGCGCTTGCGGCGCAGGTAGCCGCATTGGTCGGCAAACCAGATACGGCAGTCAGTGGTCTCCAAGCCCTCGCCCAAGATACCGCATTCCTTGGCTTTGGCGAGGAAGACGGGCATGGTCTCGGGGTCGGTCTCGCCGATGACGCAGGGCACGCCGGGCTTGATGATACCCGCCTTCTCGTAGGCTATCTTCGCCAGCGTGTCGCCCAAGAACTCCGTGTGGTCGAAGCCGATGTTGGTGATGACCGAGAGGATGGGCGTGATGATGTTCGTGGAGTCGAGTCTGCCGCCCAAGCCGCACTCCACCACGGCGATGTCCACCCGCTCTTGGGCGAAGTACCAGAACGCGAGCGCCATCGTGGTCTCGAAGAAAGAGGGTTTGACCTCCTCGAGGAAGGCGCGGTTGTCCTCCACAAAGCGCACGACCTCCTCCTTGGGAATCATCGCGCCGTTGATACGGATACGCTCGCGGTAGTCCACGAGGTGGGGACTAGTGTAGAGCCCGACGCGATAGCCCGCACATTGCAGGCTCGCGGCGATGAGGTGGGAGGTGCTGCCTTTGCCGTTGGTGCCGGCGATATGAACGGAGGCAAACCGCTCATGCGGGTTGCCCAAATGCGCCATCAGACGGCGCGTGTTCTCCAGCCCGGGCTTGTAGGCGCTGCTGCCCACGATATGAAACGCCGGCTGTGAGGCGTAGAGGTATTGGAGGGTTTGTTCGTAAGACCACATAGGATGAAAGACCGCGCTTCTTACCCCGACAAGTCGGGGTCGCGCTGAAAGATTAAGGATAAAAGACTAAATAGTTTAGTGGATTAAGGATAAAGGACACAGGATGAAAGACTTATTACCTTCGTCTCGAAGTTTCCCCGCCCCCTTGCCCCCTCCCCGCAAGCGGGGCGGGGGAGTTCGTAGTCAGAACTATTTAGTCTTTCATCCTTCATCCTTTATCCTTCATCCGTAATGATTTGTATCTTTTCTTGCGTTTGGAGCCAGCGGTAGAAGTCGGTGGTGATATGGATATAGCGGCTCTTGGAGGTCATGTGGATGAGGTAGTTGTGTATGGGGTCGGCTATCTGGATATGCAGTTGCCCTTTGCCCGGGTGGGCTTTGCATTGGTCGTTCAGTTCCTCTATCAACTCGTTGTCCAAGTTCGGCAGCGAGATACGGAGCGTCAGCCCCTTGCCATAGAGGTCTTGCACGTCTTTGAGCAACTCCACGTTGCTGATGTTCAGTTCAAACTCCGCCTGCTCGTCCGCCTGCTCCTTGAACCAGCGCATGCCCGCGCCGCGCTGGGCGATGGTGCCCGTGATATACACATACACATTGGGCTGCATCATCGGCGAGAGCCGTTTGTAGTTCTCCCCGAAGAGGGTCATTCGGTAACTGCCCGTGTAGTCTTCCACCACATATCGTCCGTAGATATTCCCTTTCTTCGAGGTCGCTACCTCCGCGCTCGTAACGATACCGCCGAAGTGCAGCGGTTTGTTCTTGTACTTGGCGAGGAAGGCTTCGGGGGTGATGCGGGGCTTCTCTTCGGAGTCATCGGAGACATCGGAGTTATCGGAGTTCTCGGAATCTTCGGAGTTATCAGAGGCTTCGCTGTTCTTGGCGGCTGCGGCTCGGGCTTCGGGGGTGCGCCAACCATCGAAGAGGGTCAATTCGGCGGCGGTGATGTCGCACATCTCGCGCACCTCGTATTCGTATTCGTCCAGCGGGTGGGCGGAGAGGAAGATGCCGATGAGCGATTTCTCGATGTTCAGCCGCTCGATAGCCGACCAGCGTGCGGGCTGCGGTATCTCGGGGTGCTGCACCGCCACACCCATGTCGCCCATGTCGCCGAAGAGCGAGTTCTGCTGCAACTGTTTGTCTTGCTGGAAGAGGGTGCCGTAGCGCATCAGGGTCTCCAGCACACTCTCGCCCTTGCTGTTCTGTCCGAGCAGTTGCTCGCGGTAGAGCCCGTCGAAGCAGTCAAACGCCCCCGCCAGCGCGAGGTTCTCCACGGTCTTGCGGTTGCAGGCTTGCAGGTTCACACGCTCGAGGAAGTCGAAGATGTCCTTGAACTTACCGTTCTTCTCGCGCTCGGAGATGATGGCTTCCACTGCTCCTTCGCCCACGCCCTTGATACCGCCCAAGCCGAAGCGGATATTGCCCTGGTCGTTGACGGTGAAGTTCATCTCGGACTCGTTCACATCGGGCTCCAGCACCTGTATGCGCATTGCCTTGCACTCGTCCATGAACTTCGTTACCTCCTTGATGTTGTCTTTCGACACGGTGAGGTTGGCGGCGAGGAACTCGGCGGGATAGTGCGCTTTGAGGTATGCCGTCTGGTAGGCTACCCACGAGTAGCAGGCGGCGTGCGACTTGTTGAACGCATACGAGGCGAACTTCTCCCAGTCGCTCCAAATCTTCTCCAGCACCTTCTCATCGTGCCCGTTGGCTTTTCCGCCTGCCATGAACTTGCCTTTCAACTCTTGCAGTATCGCCATCTGCTTCTTGCCCATCGCCTTACGCAGTTTGTCGCTCTCGCCGCGGGTGAAGTTCGCCAGCAGACGCGAGAGGAGCATGACCTGCTCCTGATAGACCGTAACGCCGTAGGTGTCTTTGAGGTATTTCTCCATCACGGGGATGTCGTAGGTAACGGGCTCCAAGCCCTGCTTGCGGCGGATGAACTGCGGGATGTAGTCCATCGGTCCCGGGCGGTAGAGCGCGTTCATCGCGATGATGTCGCCTATGACCGTCGGCTGCAACTCCTTCATATACTTGCGCATACCCGCCGACTCGAACTGGAACACGCCCGTCGTCTGCCCTTCTTGGAAGAGTTTGTAGGTCAGCGCGTCATCGATGGGGATATGGTCGATGTCCACCACCTCGCCCGTGCGCTTCTTGATGTTTTTGATACATTCCTTGATGATATTCAGCGTGATAAGCCCGAGGAAGTCCATCTTGATAAGCCCCACGCTCTCCACCACGTGCCCGTCGTATTGGGTTACGAGCACGCGCTTCTTCAACTTCGGGTCATAGACGCTCGACAGGGGTGCGAACTTCGTCAGGTCGTCCGCGCCGATGATGATACCGCAGGCGTGGATACCCACTTGGCGGTTGGTGTCCTCCAACTGCTTAGCGTACTCCAGCACCTCGCGCACATTTGGCTCGCCCATCTCGAACTCGTGCTTCAACTCGTCCACGTACTTGTAGCAGTTCTTCAGGTTCACCTTCGGGCTCTTGCCTTTCTCGTCTTTGATGTTGTCGGGGAAACCGCGGTCGGGGATGTAGGATTTGAGTTCCGCTACCTTCGCCAGCGGCAGGCGTTGCACGCGCCCCACGTCGGCTATCGCGCTCTTGGTCGCCATCTTGCCGTAGGTTACGATATGCGCCACGTGCGTCTTGCCGTAGCGCTCCGTTACCCAGTCGATGACCTTGGGGCGACCCACATCATCGAAGTCGGTATCTATATCCGGCAGCGAGATACGGTCGGGGTTGAGGAAACGCTCGAACAGCAGGTCGTACTTCAGCGGGTCGAGGTCGGTGATGTGCAGGCAGTAGGCCACCACGCTTCCCGCTGCACTACCGCGCCCGGGACCCACGCTCACGCCCAACTCCTCGCGCGCCGCGCGGATGAAGTCCATCACAATCAAGAAGTAGCCGGGGAAACCCATCGTCTTCATGATATGCAACTCAAAGAGGATGCGCTCTTTCTGCTCCTCGGTTAATTCTTCGCCGTAGCGCTCGTGCGCTCCTTTGTAGGCGAGGTAGGCGAGGTAGTCCGCCTCCAACTTGATACGGTAGAGTTTGTCGTAGCCGCCCAGTTTCTTCACCTTCTTCTCCGCCTCCTCTTGACTCAACACCACCTCGCCGTGCTCGTTGCGCGTGAACTCGTTGAACAGGTCTTCGGGGGTGAACTTCTCGCGGTAACTCTCCTCGGTGCCGAACTCCTCGGGGATGGGGAAGTTGGGCATGATAGGACCCGATTCGATGTCGTAAATCTCCACTTTGTCCACTATCTCCTGCGTGTTCGTCAGTGCTTCGGGTATGTCGCCGAAGATGGCTTCCATCTCCTCGGGCGTCTTCACCCACTCCTGTTTGGTGTAGTGCATGCGGTCTTCTTCGTCCACGTAGTGGTTGGTGCTGAGGCAAATCAGTCGGTCGTGCGCCTCGCCGTTCTCTTCGTTCACGAAGTGCGCATCGTTGGTCGCAATCACCTTCACGCCGTGCTTCTTCGCCAAGTCTATCAGGATGGGGTTCACCTCTTTCTGCCTCTGGTACACCACTTGGTCGGCTCGCGGCTTGTCGGTCTGATGACGCTGAATCTCAATGTAATAGTCCTCGCCGAACACGCCTTTGAACCACTCGATGGTCTCCTCCGCGCCTGCCATATCGCCCGCCATGATTTTCTGCGGTAACTCCCCGCCTAAGCATGCCGACGAGCATATCAAGCCCTCGTGGTATTTCTCCAACAACTCGCGGTCGATACGCGCGGTGTAGTTGTAGGCATCGTCCATGAAACTCTCGCTCACGATATGGCAGAGGTTGTGGTAGCCCACTTTGTTCTTCGCCAGCAGGATGAGGTGCCAGCCGGAGCGGTCGATGATGTACTCGCGCCCCTCGCCGTTAATGGCTTTCTCATCGGTCATGGAGTGCCGTCCGCGCCGCGCGCAGTAGCACTCGCAGCCCGCTATCGGCTTGAAGGGCACAAACGCGCCGTCCCCCGCCGCCTCTTTCAACCTGCCGTTCACTTTCTTGCAATAGTCCAGCAACTCCTTGATGCCGTACATGTTCCCGTGGTCGGTCAGCGCCACGGCGTTCATCCCGCTGCGGAGACATTTCTCCACGATGTCCGGCACTTTCGACATACCGTCCAGCATCGAATAGTGCGAGTGTACATGCAAATGCGTAAAGTTCATAATCTATCTCTTTTATCTTGGTTCTTTGTTCCTTGCTCTTGGCTCCTAAAATTCGTTTGCAAAGGTACAAAAAAAATATAGTTTCTCCAATTATTTAGTTCGTTTTTTTTATTATCTCTCTAAGCATCACGTTCTCAAAGGCTTAAAATAGTTGATATAGTTGTTATAGTTGCTATAGTTGTTATAGTTGTTATAGTTGTTATAGTTGTTATAGTTGTTATAGTTGCTATAGTTGTTATAGTTGCTATAGTGGTTATATAAAAAGGAGGAACGGTCTTCTGACCGAACCTCCTTGCGTGTCCATGCCCCTTCCGAATGTGAGGCGGGTGGGGGTTATCCTCCGCAGCGTGAGTATCCGCACTCGCGGCAGTGCATGCAGCCTTCCTCGTAGATGAGCGGCTGACCGCAGTTGGGGCATACCTGACCTTGCACCACCGTGCCGTCCTGTATGTACTTCTTCAGCGCGCGCTCCACGCCCACTTTCCACGAGTTGATGCTCTCGCTGTCCATCTGCAAACCGCTAATCATCTTGATGACTTGGTCAATCGGCATGCCGTAGCGCAAGACGCCGGAGATGAGTTTCGCATAGTTCCAGAACTCTTTGTCGAACTTGTAACTCAAGCCCTCCATCGTGGTCTTGAAGCCGCGGGAGTTGACGAACTGGAAGTCGTATCGCTTTGTGCCGTCCTCTTGGATAACGCGGATAATCTTACCTTTCGTTACCGACTTCGGCAGCAAGATACCCTCCTCATCGTCTGCCAGACCGGTGAAAATCTCATAAGGCATGCCGTCTTTCAGTCCGACGAAGGCAATCCATTTGTCCTTATTGTTTTGGAAGCGCACTACGTCGCATTCCAACTCCGCGGGGCGCACACGCACCTTGTTCTCGAAGCAGACGCAGTTCTTCTCCTCCTTCTTGTCTTCCTTCTTCTCCTCTTTCTTCTTCACGCCTTCCAGCACACCCATGCGACTGCCGTCGCGATAGACGGTGCAACCCTTGCACCCGCAGCGCCATGCCTCTTCGTAGAGTTGTCCGACCAACTCCTCCGACACATCGTTCGGCAGGTTGATGGTTACGGAGATGGAGTGGTCAACCCACTTCTGGATAGCCCCTTGCATCTTCACTTTCTGCAGCCAGTCCACATCGTTGGCGGTAGCCTGATAGTAAGGCGACTCTTTCACCAGCGCGTCCACCTCATCGGTCGTGTAGCGATGAGCGGGGTCGTAGGGATGCCCGTTGGCGTTCATCCACGTGATGAACTTATGGTGGAAGACGATGTACTCCTCGAAACTGTCGCCCACCTCGTCCACGATGTCCACATGCACGTTCTTATCGTTGGGGTTCACCTTGCGGCGACGCTTATAGACGGGCTGGAACACAGGCTCGATACCCGACGTGGTCTGCGTCATCAGGCTGACGGTGCCCGTCGGCGCGATGGTCAGGCAGGCGATGTTGCGGCGACCGTGCTGCTTCATCATCTCGTACAACTCGGGGTCAGCCTCACGCAGGCGGTTGATATAGGGGTTGTTCTGCTCGCGTTGCCAGTCATAGACGGTGAACGCACCGCGCTCTTTCGCCATGTTCACGCTGCTGCGATAAGCGGCGAGCGCCAGTGTCTTGTGTACCTCTACGGAGAATGCCGTGGCTTCCTCGGTGCCGTAGCGCAAGCCCATAGCGGCAATCATATCGCCCTCGGCGGTCGTACCCACACCCGTGCGGCGACCCTGCGAAGTCTTGGCTTTGATTTTCTCCCATAGTTCGCGCTCCGTGCGCTTGATATCGTCGCACTCGGGGTCGGAGGCAATCTTCTCGAGAATCTTGTCTATCTTCTCCATCTCAAGGTCGATGATGTCATCCATCATGCGCTGTGCGATAGCCACGTGCTGACGGAAGAGGTCGAAGTCGAACGATGCCTCGGGCGTGAAGGGGTTGCGCACATACGAATAGAGGTTGATGGCGAGCAGTCGGCAACTGTCGTAGGGGCAGAGAGGTATCTCGCCGCATGGGTTCGTGCTGACGGTGCGGTAGCCGAGGTCGGCGTAGCAGTCGGGCACGCTCTCGCGCAGTATCGTGTCCCAGAACAGCACACCCGGCTCCGCGCTTTTCCATGCGTTGTGGATAATCTTCTTCCACAAGGCTTTCGCGTCAATCTCCTTCTTGTAGAGCGGGTCGGCGCTGTCGATGGGGTACTGCTGCTGATAGAGCTTGCCCTCGATGGCATCGCGCATGAACTCATCGTCTATCTTCACGCTCACGTTCGCGCCCGTTACCTTGCCCTGCTCCATCTTCGCGTCGATGAACGACTCGCTGTCGGGGTGCTTGATGCTCACCGAGAGCATCAGCGCACCGCGGCGGCCGTCTTGCGCTACCTCGCGCGTACTGTTGCTATAGCGCTCCATGAATGGCACTAAGCCGGTGGAGGTCAGCGCACTGTTCTTCACGGGGCTGCCGTGCGGACGGATATGACTTAGGTCGTGTCCCACGCCGCCGCGACGCTTCATCAACTGCACCTGCTCCTCGTCAATCTGGATGATGGCACCATAACTGTCGGCGGCACCGTCCTGACCAATCACAAAGCAGTTGCTCAGCGATGCCACTTGGAAATCGTTGCCGATACCCGTCATCGGGCTACCCTGCGGCACGATGTAGCGGAAGTCGCGCATCAACTCAAACAACTGCTCTTCGCTCAGCGGGTTGGGGTACTTGTTCTCAATGCGAGCAATCTCGCGTGCCAGACGATGGTGCATATCGTCGGGGGTCTTCTCAAAGAGGTTGCCGAAACTGTCTTTCAGCGCATACTTCGTGCTCCATACGCGAGCCGCCAACTCATCGCCGTGGAAATACACTTTCGATGCTTCCTCTGCTTCTTTCTGCGTGTAAATCTTTTGTTCCATGATATGATTGTAACTTCGTGTTTATAATTTCATGTTTGTAACTCCGCTTCGCTCCGTGTTTTTATGTGAACCGAAATCGGTTGCAAAGGTACGACATATTTCCGATATGTGCAAACTTTTGGGAAAAATAATTTATCAACAATAATAAAAGTTGTCCAAAACAAAAATGCAAAATCCTTATTTTCAATAGAATAAGAATTTTGCATTTTCAAAAAGTTTCCCAAGATAGAAAACTTATAAACAAGGAATGGATGTTGTTGTTGTCTAATTCTGAGTATTCTGAGTAATCTGAGTAATCTGAGTATTTACTAATGTTCTCCTACCGTTATCCTCGCCGAACAGCAGGTAACGCCCTCAGCGTTTTTCTGCTGATACTGCGCGCCATCGGGCAACACGAGATAGTAGGTGTCCAGCACGCCGCCTAAGCGTTGCTCTTTCTGGTATTGAATATCCAACCGCAGCGGTTTGCCGTACCAATCGGGGCGGTAGGCATCTATCATGCGTTCCAGATACTTGCAAGAGTTGCAGTGGTTGTTATAGTCCACATCCGAGAACTGCACGATATGGGGCACTATACCCGTTGGCTCGGCGATGGCACCCAAGCGTGCGGTGCGGCTTATATCCAGCACCTCGCCGTCCACGCAGTTGTCGAACACAGGGTCATCGAACACATTGGCTATCTCGCGCTTCTCCAAGTCCAGCACCGTCCACACGCTCTTCGCTTTCCCAAAGAGGCGGCGCGTGCCGTCTGCCTCTTGCAGGTAGAGACGGAAATCACGCGTGGAGAGCATGTGGGCATTGCTTTCTATCCAAGTCTCTACCACAAAACGGGTGTTGTGCGTCGGCAGAAAAGCAATCTCCATCGACAGTTTGGTCAGCACCCACGTCAGCCCTTTCGGGAAGAGATACTGAATGCCAAAGCCCAACTCGTCCGCGCATTTCCCTGCCACCTCCAGCAGGTAGTTCTCCAATACATACAGACGCAGTTTGCGATTCGCATCCACGTCCTGATACTTCACCTCAAATTCATAAAAGTATTTCATAATGTTGTGTTTTTAACTTCGTGTAGGAAACTTCGTGTATTGAACTCCGCTTCGCTCCGTGTTTATAACTTCGTGTAATGAACTCCGCTTCGCTTCGTGTACAGCGCGTAGCGTTTTGTACATTTACTTTCATACAGCCCGAAGGGCTTACTTACACGCAGTTTCATACCATTCCATATACGCCGTGTTCAGTCGTTTCACGCCGCCCGGGGTGGGGTAGTCGCCCGAGAAATACCAATCTCCCGGGTGGTCGGGGCAGGCGGTATGCAAGCCCTCCACCGTCTGGAACACTATCTCGATGTCGGTCGTAATCTCCGGTGCTTTCAGCAGTTCCACCATCTTGCGCGATATCTCCTCGTCCGTGAACGACGCGTATATCTCCTTCACGTAGTTCTTCATCTGCTCCGCGGGCAGTCCCTGTTGCGCCGCGCATTGGCGATACACCTCATCTATCCGCTCTTCCATCCCGCGCTCGTGCAGCAGCGCGATGGCGGCTTTGAAAGCGATGAACTCCGACATACGCGCCATGTCGATACCGTAGTAATCGGGGTAGCGTATCTGCGGCGCACTCGACACCAGCACCATCTTCTTCGGCTGCAGGCGGTCGAGGATGCGGATGATACTCTCTCGGAGCGTCGTCCCCCGCACGATGCTGTCGTCAATCACCACGAGGTAATCCTCTTTCGGCACAAGGCTGCCGTAGGTGATGTCGTACACGTGTGCGGCGAGGTCGTTGCGGCTGTTGCTCTCGGTGATGAACGTGCGCAACTTGATGTCTTTCCATGCCACCTTCTCCCGCCGCACGATACCCGGGATGTTATGCTCGCGCATGTAATAGTCAAACGCCTCCGTCATACCGTAGAATGCCACCTCTGCCGTGTTCGGGATGAAGGAGAACACCGTGTGTTGCACGTCGCCGTCCACGGCTCTGAGGATGTTCGGCAGCAGTTGCGCCCCCAGCATCTTCCTCTCCTTATATATAGTAGCATCCGACCCGCGCGAGAAATAAATCCGCTCAAAGGCGCAGGCTTGGTTCTCTTTCGCGGCGATTATCTGCTCCGTGCGCACTTCGCCGGCTTGGTTGATGAGCAACGCCTCGCCGGGCTTCAACTCTTGCACCGCCTCTATCGGAAGGTCAAACGCTGTCTGTATCACGGGGCGCTCGCTCGCCAGCACCACCACTTCCTCGTCTGCGTAGTAGAATGCCGGTCGGATGCCCCACGGGTCGCGCATGCTGAACATCTCCCCACTGCCGGTAACGCCGCAAATCACATACCCGCCATCCCACAGCCTGCTGCTCTCCCGCAGCACGTTGGCGAGGTTGATATGCTGCTCTATGTATTCCGTTATCGCAGCCCCGCGCAGCCCTTTGGCAGCGGCTTCTGCATAGCAACGCTCCGACTCACGGTCGAGCCTGTGTCCCATCTGCTCCAAGAGGATATACGTGTCCGCTAACACACGCGGGTGTTGCCCCACCGATGTCAACTCGCGGAATATATCATCCACGTTGGTCATGTTGAAGTTCCCGCAGAGACAGAGGTTACGTGCCCGCCAGTTGTTGCGCCGCAGGAAGGGGTGCACATACTGTAGCCCGCTCTTACCCGTGGTCGAATACCGTAGATGCCCCATATACAACTCCCCCGCCCACGGCATCCGCAGAAGCAACTCATCCTGTTTCCGTTGCAGATTGTCAAATTGTAAATTGTCAAATTGTCCAATCTCTCGGTGTGCTTTATCAAATATCTCCGTAATCGCCCCGCTGCCTAACGCTCGTTCGCGAAACATGTACTCTTCCCCCGCGGCGGCGTGCATCTTCACGCAAGCCATGCCGGCACCTTCCTGCCCGCGGTTGTGTTGTTTCTCCATCAGCAGATATAACTTATTCAAGCCATACTGCCATGTCCCGTACTTCTCCTGATAATAATGCAGGGGTTTGCGCAGGCGAACCATCGCCACACCGCACTCATGTCTAAGTGGTTCCATAAAGTCTTTTTGTACCTATAACCGTAAGTAGTTAATACTCTTTACGGGCTGCAAAATTACAACTTTTTTCTCAATTCAACAAATATTTCCCAAAAATGTTCAGATATTTTTCAAATAGCCTCACTAGTGTCCACTAAAAAATCAAGAAATGTTTCCTGAGTTATTGAAAATTAG